>JAZNXI010000164.1:0-22139 GCA_045593825.1 Lachnospiraceae bacterium | reverse complement strand
GAAAGTGAGGTAAAAATATGAAATTATACTATGAATTAAAGGAAGAACAAAAGCGGCTGGTACAGTCCGAACCTTCCGAAGAGCTTTGGTACTGCGTGCCGCTCGACCTTCTCTACGACCGTAAAAACATGGTGGCAGGAGAAAGGTTCGCAGGCAAAGAGCAGTACATTGCAGTAACCACCAAGCGCATTTTGGTTTTAGACGGCAACGAGATTTCTTACGAAAGAAAGTTGTCTGACTGTGAAGAAGTTAAGTGCGAAACGATGGTTGGCTGCGGTATTGTAACTGCCAAAGTAAACGGAGTCCAAGAGCTGGTGGCACGGTTTTCCATGCGTCACATCGAGCGCGTTGCTTATGTGGCCCGTGGTGCAGACCTGCTTGCCAAGGGTGACAACGAAAAAATTACCAGCCACGAATATGAAAAATATTGTGAAAAGTGCGGCCGCGCACTGCCGGGCACCAGTAAGTGTCCAAAATGTGACGGTAAAAACGTACTTTGGAAAAAGTTTACCGATTTGTGCGGCGGCTACCAGTGGAAGCTTCTGGCGATTTCCGCAGTTATGCTGTTGAGTTCCGCAATTTCCATTGCCATGCCGTACGTACAGAAAAACTTTATTGACAACGTACTGGCTACAAAATCCGGTACAATGGTGGATGTGGCAAAATTTGTGGGAATCATGCTGGCGTTAACGGCAGTAAATGTTACCCTGTACATTTTAAAGAACTGGTGGTGTGTCCTGCTTGGTTCCCAGCTTTCCATGGATTTGCGCCGCAAGCTTTATACTAAGATTCAGCGGCTCTCCATGAGCTTCATGAACAAGCGTAAACCGGGTGAACTGATGAACCGTGTTTCCGGCGATACCGGCCAAATCCGCCGTTTTATGGAAGAAGTATTCGGCGGCATGCTGTCTGCGTTAATTACCATGATAGCATCCCTGATTATCATGATTTCCATCGATGCAAAAATGACCTTATATTCCACCAGTCTTATTGTGCTGGTATTTGTAATTACCCGTCTGTTTTGGGCACATATCCGTAAGATTTTCCACAGACAGTGGGTAAAGGACGATAAGCTCCGCAGTGGCCTGCAGGATGTTATTTCCGGCATGCGTGTGGTTAAGTCCTTCGGTCAGGAGGATGCAGAAGTAGAAAAGTTCAAAGCATTAACCACGGATTTCGCCAAGGTGCAGAAGAAGAATGAAACCTTCTGGGCGCTGTTTTATCCGATGCTCACCTTTATCATGGGTGTGGGTTCCTATATTGCCATTTATTTTGGTGGTGTGGATGTTTTGGAAGGTGATATGACCGTAGGTACCCTGATGCAGTTTGTTACCTATACCGGTTACCTGTATGGTCCTCTTGGTTGGATGACCCATCTTCCAAGAAGCGTGATGCAGATGATTACCAGCTTAAACCGTATTTACGACGTTTTAGATGAGGAGCCTGCCATTAAGGACGGCGAAACAGCGAAAGAGTTTGAAATCCGGGGTGACATTACCTTTAAGGATGTGACTTTTGGATACAATTCTTATGACCCTGTTTTAGAACACATCAATCTCGATGTAAAGAAGGGTGAAATGATTGGTCTTGTCGGTGCTTCCGGTACCGGTAAGTCTACCTTAATTAACCTTATCATGCGTTTGTATGATGTGGACCGAGGAGCTATTTTAGTGGATGGTACCGATATCCGTGACATTAAGCAGGAATCCTTCCACGACCAGATTGGCGTGGTATTGCAGGAAACCTTCCTGTTCTCCGGCACCATTTTAAACAATATCCGTTTTGCCAATCCAAAGGCCACCATGGAAGAGGTTATTAGAGCTGCAAAGGCAGCCAATGCCCACGACTTCATCGTAAAAACTCCGGATGGCTACAACACCTACGTTGGAGAACGCGGCTTTAATTTATCCGGTGGCGAGCGTCAGCGAATTGCCATTGCCAGAGCTATTTTGACTAATCCGAGATTACTTATTCTGGACGAGGCAACCTCTGCCCTGGATACAGAAAGCGAATACTTAATCCAGCAGGCGTTAGACCGCCTTACCGAAGGCAGAACCACCTTCGCCATTGCCCATCGTTTATCTACTCTTCGAAATGCAGACCGTCTGGTTGTTATCGACGGCCACAGTATTGCGGAAGTGGGTACCCATGATGAACTGATGGAAAAGAAGGGAATTTACCATGGTTTAGTAACTGCTCAGTTACAAATGGCTAAGCTGTAAAACAACAGAAAACATAGTTCTTGCGAACCCGCTCATCGCTAACGGTTCGTGCAGAACTATGTTTTCTTATATCTCGATTTGAAAGCCGGGGTTGCAACCAACTGTTACATAAAAATGTTACATTCGGTTGCGTAATTGTTTTACCGATGTTATGGTGTTCTCAGCAGTAAAAAGATAAAATTTGGGTATTATCGCAAGGAGGTACTCAGGTATGAGATTTGAAGAAAAAATTGTAGAGTTAAGAAAACAAAAGGGCCTATCCCAGGAGGAGCTGGCAGAACAGCTTGGTGTGTCCCGTCAGGCGGTATCCCGTTGGGAGCTTGGCCAGACGTTGCCGGACATTCCGAATCTGTTGCAGTTATGTGAGTTATTTGGGGTGAGTGCGGACTATCTGGTAAAAGACGAAGAGCAAGTCACTGTAAAGAGCGACCAGAGTGCAAAAACCATAGCCCGGCTTACCAGAGAACGTGAGAAAACAAGATATCAGGCAAGAAGATATTATTATACTGCATGGGCGGCATTGCTTATGGCAATCGGCTTTCTGCTGGCCGCTGTAATAGATTCCCGTTGGATAATCTTTGGTATTGGAATCGGGCAGGTAGTTGGTGCATGTATTATTTGGATTTTGTACAACAGGGCTGTAAATAAAATTGAAACGATAAATGATGCTATAGATTCAGAGTAAGAGGAAAACTTTGAAGTTGGCGATGCAGGTGCTTTCGGTGATTCGTAATGTAAGTTGAGGAGCTTTTGAAGATAGTGATAGTATTCTTTTTGACCCTGGGGTATATATAATATTTTTATCGCGCAATACCCTGTGAAGTCCTATTTTTCTAGAAATATACTAGGCAAGGGGTATCTATAAAATAATCGTATCGAAACACCCTGCTATTCTTGATTTTTGGGGTGTTTTGACTACAAAATTTCGCAGATACCCTCTAGCGTCCGGTAAAATGCATTCTACAAAGTATTTCTTGGCAAGTCAGGGTATGAGATATTAGTTTTTCTCTGTATACCCCGTAGGCCAACCAAAGGAATTCGTTATACCGTGACATGACTTTATTATATATTGAAATACAAAAAGCGGCGGTGGAGTGACAAGAAATATGGATTGACCGCTGCTTTGTTTTTTGCTATGCTGATTTCAAAGAAATTTATAGAATGATATAAGAGGAGACTTACAATGAACACGACAGATTGCATCAAAACAAGAAGAAGTATCAGAAATTACAAAGAGGACCAGATTCCTCAGGACGTTATTAAGGAAGTAGTAGACCTTGCACGTTTTGCACCAAGCTGGAAGAATACCCAGATTGCCCGCTATTATGTGGTGCAGAGTCCGGAATTAAAGCAGAAAATTGCAGAAAGCTGCGTGATGGGCTTTACCTACAACACCGGCACGTTAACCAAGGCTCCGGCGCTGGTTGTTTTAGCGTATGTGGAGAAACGTTCCGGCTTTGAAAGAGACGGTTCCTGCACAACCTCTAAGGGAAGCGACTGGGAAATGTTTGACACAGGTATTGCGGCTCAGACCTTCTGTTTAGCAGCTAACGAAAAGGGTCTTGGTACCTGCATTATGGGTATCTTTGATGATGCGGCAGTGGCAGAAGCTATTAATCTCCCGGAAGGCCAGAAGGTGGGCGCTTTGATTGCTGTAGGATATTCGGCAGAAGAGCCTGCGGCACCGGCAAGAAAAGAAGTAGAGCAGCTGGTACAGTTTTTGTAAAAAGGAGCATAAAAAAGCCAATGAACCGAGATTCATTGGCTTTTTTTATGATATCACGCAGATGTCATGGGTGTGTGGAACAACTGGAATATCAGGTAGTCCGACCGGTGAGAAAACTCAAAAATTAATATTTCCGAAACATTTCCCGAACATCTTTTAAACAACTTCTTGGTATTTTAGCATCAGCAACAGGAAATACTGAAACAAAACAGGATTAAATAGAAATAGGAGGATTACAGTTATGATGAGGGAAAAAGATGCATATCAGATTATGGATGAGTTAGAAAAGAATGGTGTAGACATGAAGGAAGAAATCAAGGAAGCTGCAAAGGAAGCACCGGAAATAATTAAGGAAACGGTGGTTGACGGCTATAAGAGGATCGAAGATGCAGTAGTGGGCGGTTACAAGAAGATTGAGGACGCTGTGGTTGGCGGTTATAAGAAAATCGAAGAGGGTGCTGTAGAAGGCTTCAACAAGGTATCTGACAAAGCGATTGAAATGCTGTTTGCTAAGGATGACGAAACTGTGGAAGAGGCGAAGGAACGGCTTTCCGGTAAGAATTAATATTTTTGCAAAAAAAGGGATGCAGGAAAATGCCTGCATTCCTTTTTTTGTGTTGCAAATGCAGTAAGATAATGATATAATTACCACACAATGAGTGGAACGGTGGTGCGAAGATGGAAAAGAAAGAGCAACTGGATAAACAAATGAGTAAATTAAAACAAATCAGAGAAGACCTGGGCATGAACAGAACGGAATTTTCCGGTTATATGGGCATTCCGTTACGAACCTTGGAAGAGTGGGAAGCGGGAAGAAGGCAGATGCCGGACTATGTTTTGCGGTTGATAGCGTATTATGCTAAAGTGCAGCAATTGTTGGCAGAAAAGAAAATCGATTTAGGGGAGGATGCGGATGACAAAAAATAAAGTAATAACAGTTCAGAACTTACCAATTACGGTTACAACCGAAGAGCAGAATGACTATATTTGTATTACGGATATTGCGACGGCAAAGTCGGATGATTCCAGAGCGGCAGATGTTGTGCGCAATTGGCTTAGAAACAGAAGAACTCTTGAATTTTTATCAACATGGGAAGAAATTTATAATCCAAATTTTAAAGTGTTCGAATCTGAACACTTTAAAAAACAAGCAGGTTTATTGACGTTTACTCCAAGTGTGTCCGAATGG
This sequence comes from Lachnospiraceae bacterium, assembly GCA_045593825.1. Lineage (GTDB taxonomy): Bacteria > Bacillota > Clostridia > Lachnospirales > Lachnospiraceae > SIG299. The sequence continues at coordinate 17,002 of JAZNXI010000164.1, read as the reverse complement.
ATCGAACAAACCAATGCTATTGGAATTTTTGTTAAAAAAGGGCGTTACGGTGGAACCTATGCACATAAAGATATTGCGTTTGAATTTGCTTCTGCCATTAGTCCGGTATTTAAATTGTATTTAATTAAAGAGTTTCAACGATTAAAAGAAGAAGAAAACAATGTGCAAAAAATAGAGTGGAATGCAAAGCGCTTTTTATCTAAAAATAATTATTTTATTCAAACGAATGCGATTAAGCATTATATTATACCAAATTGCAATTACAAGGAAGATTTGCAGTGGCTTCCATATGCCGAAGAAGCAGATTTGTTAAATGTTGCCTTGTTTGGGTTTACTGCAAAGGCATGGCGTGAGAGTAATCCGGAACTTGCAAAAAACAGCAATGTAAGAGACTATGCCACAATTAATGAACTTACCATCCTTTCAAATTTAGAAACACATAACGCACAAATGATTCGTGAAGGAAAATCGAAGGAAGAACGGTTTGGGATTTTAAAAGAAATTGCAGAGTATCAAGGTCAAATTTTATCAGCTGCAGACAATATAGCCCGCATTGAAAAAAATAATTTATAATTCCTTGTAACGAAATCCCATCCAAACGGATATATGATTGTAACAAATGACAAGAAGCAACAAAACAGGAAGGTTTACAATGGAAACATTATACCGGGAAAATGTGAAAATTGTATCTCACTATCTTTATTCCAGGTGCAAAGATGAGGAGCTTACCAAGGATTTGACGCAGGAAACATTTCTTCGGGCGTATGAATCCTTGGAACGGTTTGACGGCAGCTGCAAAATCTCCACCTGGCTGTGTCAGATTGCCAAGCATTTGCTGTACCAGTACTGGGCAAAGGCGGGGCGGCAAGTACCTACGGAAGCGGAGGAACTGAAGCAGAAGGCTTCCGGGATGGCGAAAGATAGTACGGAAAGTGCTGCCATCACCCGAATAGAACTCATTGACTGCCTAAAGGAGCTGCAAAAGCTTCCGGAAGCCATGCGGGAGGTTGTGTATCTGCGGGTCATGAGCGATTTGTCCTACCGGGAAATCGGCGAAATCATGGGGAAAAGTGAGAACTGGGCGCGGGTGAATTTTTACCGGGCCAAGGAGCTTTTGTTGAAAGGACGTGGCAGGGATGAGTAAAAGAGATTGTGATATTATAAAGGATTTATTGCCTTCCTATGTAGATGGAATCTGCTCGGAGGCAAGTAAGGAATGGATAGAAGAGCATCTGAAAGAATGCGAGGAATGCTGGGCTTTGGCAGAACTGATGAAAAATACGGAATTTTCCGCAAAGCAGCTGGAGCAGGAGCAGCTGGAGGCCGGACGGAAGGTTATCCGGCAGAATTTAAAGCGGAGTCTGTTTAGCTTTGGTCTTTCTGCTTTGATGTTTGTTGTGCTGTTTTGTTCTTTCTTTTGGGATAACGGACAGATACCAATCCTGTTGCTGCCGGTGTGCATGGCCATGACCTGGCTGGTGGCAAGGAACCAGAGTAAGGTGCGCAGCTGGGACAAGAGGGACGGTATTTCACTGGTGGTAAGCGTTCTTGCGATATGTTATGGTGTAGGAATGGTGTTGATAGGTTTTTTCAGAGTGGCTGCCGGCAACACTATTTTTAGCAGGGAATTAACAGAATCCGGACCGTTTCTCCGTGCACAGGTGCTTGGAGTTATCGTGGTCTGTGCAGTGGTTTACTTTTGGCAAATTATCCGTATCTTAAAACATGGCAGAACCGGAAGCGTAATATTAAATTTCAGCCTGACCGGAATTTTTCTGATGCTGTCTTATCTGGTGCAGTTTGGGCAATTAGTGGATGTGGCAACAGCAAAGAGCAATTTATATTCCGTGACGGTAATGGTGCTGCTTCTGGGAGCAATTGGTATTCTTGTTTTTACATTTCTTGATAAAACAAATAAAAATCAATAAGAAATAAAATCTATTTGTACTTTTAATAAAAATCCGCTATACTATTAAGTTAGTATGGCGGATTTTTTTTGTTGGGTCCGCAAAAGCTTGAGGTGCCGGGAAGCGGCATGCCATAAGGAGTAAAATCAATGAAAATTACAGAGCATATCATCAAGGCAGTAGAACCGGGTTCCGTCGCAGAAGAGCTGGAAGTGGAAGCAGGGGACGTTTTACTTGCCATTAACAATCAGGAAATAGAAGATGTATTTGACTACCGTTGTATGATTCTGGAGGAATACCTGGAAGTATTAATCCGGAAGGCAGACGGGGAAGAATGGCTGTTAGAGGTAGAGAAGGATGAGGACGAGGACTTAGGCCTGGAGTTTGAAAACGGCCTCATGAGCGATTACCGTTCCTGCACCAACAAGTGCATGTTGTGCTTCATCGACCAGATGCCGCCGGGTATGCGGGAGACGCTGTATTTTAAGGATGACGATTCCCGTCTTTCCTTTATGCAGGGCAATTACATTACCCTTACCAACATGAAGGACAAGGACATCGACCGCATTATCCGCCTGAAGCTGGCGCCAATTAATATTTCCGTGCAGAGTACCAATCCGGAGCTTCGCTGCAAAATGTTAAACAACCGGTTTGCGGGAGAAAAATTAAAGTATATTCAGAAGCTGTATGAAAACGGAATCGAAATGAACGGCCAGATTGTGTGCTGCAAGGGCGTCAATGACGGTGAAGAGTTAAAACGCAGTATTGAAGATTTGATGCAGTATCTGCCTCACATGCGCAGTGTTTCCGTGGTGCCGGCGGGCATTACAAAGTACCGTGAGGGCTTGTATCCGTTGGAGCTGTTTACTAAGGAAGAGGCGGAGGAAATCATTGATTTAATTGAAGGCTATCAGCAGAAATGTTTTGAAGAATACGGGTTACATTTTATCCATGCCAGTGACGAATGGTATATTCTGGCCGGACGGGAGCTTCCGGAGGAAGACCGCTACGACGGTTACATCCAGCTGGAAAACGGAGTAGGTATGATGCGTCTTCTCCGGACAGAATTTACCGAGGCCATGGAGCAGTTAAAGAATAGTGTGCATTATGCGGACTTAAAGGAAAATCTGCGCCGTACCGTAACCATTGCCACGGGAAGACTGGCGGCACCGCTGCTGAAAGAACTGGCACAGAAATTAATGGAACAATTTGCCGGCTTACAGATTCATGTTATGCCGATACGCAATGACTTCTTTGGAGAAACTATTACGGTGTCCGGTCTGGTAACGGGACAGGATTTGATCAAACAGTTAAAGGAAAAGAAAGAGTCCGGTATGGAGCTTGGCGATATTTTGATTCCGTCCAACATGATACGCTCCGGAGAAAAAGTCTTTTTGGATGACGTGACCACGGCGGATGTGGAAACGGAGCTGGGTGTCAGGGTGGTTATCAACGGACCGACCGGCAGGGACTTTGTGGAAGCGGTAATCAATCCAAAGTACCACGACGGCAGGGATAACGGAAATTTTGTATATATTCAGGCGTATGACCGATAGTAGCAGATGCCTGCTAAAATAAAGGAGAACAGACACATGATTGCAAATTATCATACACATACGAAGCGTTGTCACCACGCTTCCGGCGAGGATAGAGAATATGTGGAGGCAGCCATTCAGGCAGGTTTTCAAATTTTGGGTTTTGCAGACCATTGTCCGTGGGTATTTCCACGGAAGGATTTTGTGTCCAATATGCGGATGGCACCAAAGGATGTGGACGGCTATTTCTACAGCCTGGAGTCGCTGAGAAAGGAATACGCCGGGGATATCAAGATTTATATTGGTTTTGAAACAGAGCATTGTCCGGACCTGGTAGAGGCCCAGGATGAGCTGCTTGCGGGTTATCCGCTGGACTACATGATTCAGGGCCAGCACTTTTTGGGTGCGGAATATGATTCCGTATACACCGGCTGGCGGCATCCGGAGGAGGAAGTGTTAAAGGGATATGTGGATATTGCTATCGAAGGTATTAAATCCGGCAGATATTTGTATATGGCACATCCGGATTTAGTCAATTTTACCGGCGAGGAGGAGCTGTACCGCAAGTACATGAAGCAGCTTTGCGTGGCCATGAAGGAGGCAGACCTTCCGTTGGAAATCAATATTCTCGGTCTTTGGGAGGGCAGACAGTATCCGGCAAAGCGGTTCCTGGAAATCGCAAGGGAAACCGGAAACAAGGCAATTATCGGCATGGATGCCCATTCTCCGCAGCAGTTGCTGAATTTTGAGACCGTGGAGCGGGCAAAAGCCCTTTGTGAAGAGTACCGGCTGGAGCTGATAGACGGAGACTTGTTACAGAAATAGAAGTTTATGAAGAAGAGAGATTTGCTTGACGGAATGTTCCAAATACAGTACAATTAAGGAGATTCCAGTTTATTGTATGTCAGAACATCACAAAAGAAAGGCTTCGGAGAAGATACTATGGCAAAAAAAGAAAAAAAGCAACAACAAAGAAATACAAAAGCGGCATTTGATAATGCTCCGATTAAGAAAAAATTGAAGACATCCCTTGGGTTAGTCATAGGATTTGCCCTTGTTTTGGTAATTGCGCTGCTTGGTGCAATGAAGGGTATTGAAAGCTATGTAGAAGAAATGTATTACGGTCCGGTAACCAATGCTACTTATGTTGGTGACATCCGTTATGCACTGGCAGATATTCCCCGCGCAGTTAATTTTGCAAGAGCAGAAGGCGGTCTGGGAGATGCAGAAGCTAAAGCGGTAGCGGCTCAGGCACAAAAGGATGTGGATGCTGCTTGGGCTCTGATGACTGAGGCATATAACGTATTGAAAGACACACTGATTACCGACAGCAGCAAGGAAAAGCTGGAAAACATTTATAATAATTTAGCATTAATGGAGCCAAATCTGGAGGTAACCATGACCCATTTAAAGAACGGTCGTGTATCCAGAGCAGGTACTTATTTTGACGAAGGTGTAAAGCCTCAGTTAGATCAAATCCGTGCAGAGGTAGAAACTCTGAATGATGAGATTTATGCAGTCAGCAAAGATTACTGTGTTAAAGCTTCCAGAATTGCACTGGCAATGATTCTTGTCGGATTGTTCTTCATGGTTCTGTTAATTGCATTGTCTACAGCAGTTACCAAGAAGGTTACAAACAGCATTGCAAAACCTTTGGAAGAAATTACTCTGGCAGCAGAAAAGATGCGTCAGGGTGACATGGGTGCATATACGGAGATTAAGCATCAGTCCAAAGACGAGATTGGTATTCTGGCCGATTCCATGCGTGGCACCATGATGACCTTGGAAGGTTATATCAATGAAATTTCCGATATTCTTGCCCGGATGGCACAGGGTGACTTAACAAAGAATTTCAACGAAATTACCGATTTCCTCGGTGACTTTGCAAGCATCAAGGAATCTTTTGTATTTATTTTAAAGGAATTTAACAAGACTTTAGGCAACATTAATATGGTTTCCGAGCAGGTAGACAGAGGCTCTGATGAAATTGCTACTGCGGCAAATGAGCTTGCAGCCAGCACGGAAGAGCAGGCAAGTGCCGTAGAAGAGCTTACTGCAACCATCAATACCGTAACCAATATGGCGTTGGATAATGCCAAGGGCGCAGAAATGGGTTATAACGGTATGATGACTTCCGTTCGTGATGCGGAAGATAAGCGTAAGCAGGTTGAGGAATTACAGGCAGAAATGCAGCGAATCAAGGATATCTCTGCAGAAATTGCCAATATCATTACCGCTATTGAAGAAATTGCAGACCAGACCAGTCTGTTATCCTTAAATGCTTCCATCGAGGCAGCAAGAGCCGGAGAGGCCGGCCGTGGTTTTGCGGTTGTGGCAGACCAGATTGGTAAGCTGGCCACCGACAGTGCTCAGGCTGCAGTCAGCACAAAGGAACTGATTGAAAAGACCGTGGCAGAAATTGATAAGGGTAATGTAATTACACAGGCTACCGCCGAGGCGTTTGATGCCATCATTAAGGAAATTTACGGTTGTGCCCAGGCTGCTAAGGGCTCCAAGGAGACAGCAGAATCCCAGGCAGAAATCCTCAAGCAGGTAGAAGAAGGAATCAATGAGGTTGCAGCAGTTACGCAGGAAAATGCTGCTTCCGCAGAAGAAAGCCTGGCAACCAGCGAAGAACTTGCAGCAAGAGCAGCAGAGCTTGCAGAGCAGGTAAATAAGTTTAAACTTCACTAAAAACTTAAATAATCAAAAGTCCGCTAAAACAAAGGGTTTGGCGGACTTTTTTTTGCTTAAAAAACTCTTATTTTTTTGTTAAAAACACTAATTTTTGTTGTATTATTTTAGTTTAAAGTTTGTTAGAATGATAAATGTATGATTGGGATTCTTATAAGTTTGGGGTTAAGGGTTCCAAGATTTATAAATAACAAAGGAGGTAATGAAGTTATGAAGAAGAAATTCATACTTCAGGTAGTGGCATGGCTGTTAACCGTAGCTATGTTATTACCATCTGCAGGTGCTGCGTTAACAACAGCATATGCAGCAGAGGGGAAAGTAGCCTATGAGAGTTCTGTAACGTTTTCCGACTCTACATATTGGACTGCGAAGGAACTTTCCAGAGAGGCACTGATTGGAAGTGTGGATCCGGCGGATATCGCGTATATCGAGTTTACAGGAACCACAGATTTCCATATTGGTTACAACAGCGCATCTAATGGTGATGCTTATTGGCAGAGCAGTAGTCCTGCAAGCAAATGGGTTTTAGATGACATCAATTTTGCTTGGGAACTGTACTATTTGCAGGTTATGCTTTCCAAGGGCGATGGTGCAAACTATACTATCAGCTGGAAGGTTGTTACCGGTGATGTAACAGCACCAAAGGAAGAAGAAAAGAAGCCGGAAGTGGTTACCGGTGAGGTTGGCTACAGTGGTTCTGTAACATTCTCTGATTCTGCTTGGTGGACTGAATATGAGCTTTCTGCAAGCCAGATTTTAGGCGGCGTTGAACCTGAAAATGTGGCTGGAGTTAATTTTAGCTCCGATACAGCTTACTCTTTGGGATATAACACATCTTCCGAAGGTCAGTGGGTACAGGAAAATGCAGCAACCTCTCATTCCACAACAAAGATGTGGTTTGGTGAAGGTCACTGCATTAAGTTGGCATTATCCAAGGGTAATGGCGTAAATTACACCATTAAGTGGGATGTTATTACAAAGAAGGCATTAACACCAACACCAACACCAACACCAACCGCAACACCAACACCTACCCCTGTTCCAAAGTACACAGAAGTGGGCGAAACCCTCACTGTTACTGAGGATATGGTAAAGGACGGCGTTGTTACAATCAAGAACGCACAGTACGACGAGATTATCGTACCTGCAGGTCTTGGCATTACAACAGTTAACTTTAATGTTATTGACGTAGAAAAGCTTGTACTCGAAGGTGGCGAAAATTACACCGTTAACCTTCGTAATGCATTAGTAGAAGATACAACAATTGCAGCTTCCAAGGTAAAAGAAATGACCTATGATGAGCTGGTTGCTGAACTTGCAAAGGCAAAAGAAGCAGAAGATTCTTATGCAGCAATTTCCGCAGTTGTTGACAAGTTCGTTGCTTCCCAGAAGGCACAGAACGACGCTGCAAAGGCACAGGTTAAGCTGATTGCCCGCGACAGCGAACTTGAAAAAATTACAGTTAAGGCAAATGCAGATATTAATGTGACAGAAGCTTCCGTAAAGGAACTGGTTGTCTCCACAAAGGATTCTGTTTCCAGAATGGAAGTTAAGGTTACCGGTTTTGACGGCGAAGCAACCGTGGACCTCGATAAGGGCGGCAGAACTTATAATGCACCTTTAGCATTAAGATTTAAGAATTCCGCAGTGGATGAGTTAAATGTCAGCGGTAATGAAATTTTCCACGTAGAAGGTAACAAGTCCTCCGTAGATACCATGGTACTCTCCGGTGTTAACTCTGTTTCCACAAATTTAGATGCAGCAAACCTTGTGGTTGATGAAAAGAACGAAAACGCTGACGTACGTGTTTACGCAGATGTTAACAACCTCATCGTTGAAGGTAAAAAGAACGATATTATTCTTCCTGCATGCGCAACAGTAGAAAGCGCAATCGTTGCAGGTAACGATATCCGCGTTTACGGTCTTGGTACTCTTGCCAATGCAGAAGTTACCGGTACAGGCGCAAACGTAGCAACTTTCGGTACAGCAGTTGAGGGTGAAAACGATACAACAATTCCTCAGGCAATGATTGATATGATGCCAACAGCTGCTCCGACACCGGCTGCAACTCCTATTCCTTTAGAAGGTGCTGCTTATGCGGGTAGCGGCGAGTATCTTGCAAATAATGATTGGTGGGCATCTTATTCTATCTCTTCTGCACAACTTTTTGGTACTGTGGCAGTTGAAGAGGCAGATCACATCATCTTTAGTAGTAAGAACACCATCAATGTTAGCTATAATCCGGTCGGTGATTCCAACTGGGTAACTTGTGGTGATGCAACAGAAGTAGTTCTTAATGTAAGTGATGTAGAAGATTTTAGTAGCATTAGTATTATTATGCGAAGTAACTCCAATACAGAGGAAACTGTAGTTTGGAGAGTGTATACAACTCCGTATGTAGAGGATGATACACCGGCTGCAATACATACCTTTACATACGAAGAGTATGCCGAAATTAAGGCAGAAAACGAGTATGGTGCGCCATATCATCAGTTTGAATTATTAGATTATTACGATGGTACTTTAAAGGCACAGGATAAGGTAAAAGTCACAATCACTCTTAATGGTTCGGACAAGTTTACTGCTAATCTTGGTGCAAATATATATGATGGTTCAGAATATGGTAGCTGGAAGAATCTTGCACAGAGTGAAGGTAGTGGAGAGGTTACTGTTGTTGGTGAATTTGAAGTTCCACATGACAAGAGTTGGGTAAATGCCCAGGTGCAGATTTGGAACATGACAGCGGATTCCTCCGATATTCAGGTGACTGATATCGTTGTTGAGTTAGTAGAAGTTGAAGAACCTGAAGAACCTGAAGAACCTGAAGAGGGATATGAAGTATTCCTTGCTATTGGTGCAGAAAGTGAAGGACAATCTTGGAATTTGTGCTGGGCAAATGAGGCAGATAACAATAGTGGAATTGTGCCTACAACAGCGAAAATTTCCGTAGGAGAAACTGTGACTATTGGTCTCGAAATGCCAGAAACAGTTACATACACATGGTATAATGTTCCTGTTCTCGTAGCCGGACCTAATGTAGAAACTTTGGATTATACGATTGAGTCCATTCAGTTGGATGGTCAGGAAATTATTGATACTGTTGATTTTGTAGCAGGCGATCTTTGGTGGTATGAAGACATCGGTACCTATGCGGCAGGCGAAACCATTCGTCTTGCGGGTGGTTACAATGAATGGGGTACCAAGTATATCCCTGAGTCGCCAACAGACTTTACAAAGATTACCTACACAATCACTTTGAACAGTATAGAGTTTGCAGAAGTTGAACCAGTGGAGCCGGAAACAGTGGAAACAACAGTGCTTATTGGTACAGGTTATCCAGGACAGTATGGTGCTGGTAATGGAATTCCTGCTAGTGTATTTGCTCAGTATGAAGATGAAATTACTTTTACAGTAGAATATGAAGCAACTGGCACTAATCAATATCCATGGTTCAATATGGTTGACTTTAATAATGATTGGGCAGCAATTGATACACCATTAAAGAATGAGTATGGTTCTAATTCTGTAAATGCAAATGAAACCAGTGTGACATTTACAATGAATGTAGCGGATATTCCGGAAACTACAGTAGGTTTCCAGGTAGATGGTATTACAATTACAAAGGTAACTTTATCTGGTTTAGGAACTGAAAATACAGATGCTTCGTATATGGGAGACTGGCAGGTTGGTCATAAAATTATGGCTAGTGAAATTGCTGATTTTGGTGGAAGCCGCATAGCGGTAACATTTAAAGCTCGTCAATTAGAAGATAGAACATATACAGAGCACAAAGCTGCGTTGACAGAAATGGCGGGTTCATATCCTGACGTTTCCGGTTGGCTTAGTCTTAACAATAAGACGGGTGAATTAACCTTGACGATTGATCCAGAGACTGTAAATGAAATAATAGCATCTGGTAGCAATATTGGCATTAAGGCGTATGGCATTATTGTAGAAGATATTGTTAAGATTGGTGTAATGAAAGAGCCAACATTAATTCCTCTTTCTTGTGCAGAAACAACAGAGAATCTTATAGATTTGGTTTATGATGTAGATGAGGATGGTAATCAGACCGCTACGCTAACTTATGCTGATGGCACAACAGAATTCCATAAGCTGTACTTTGATGAAAGCAGCCAGAAATATAGAATTTCGTATTTGGTATTTTATGCGAATGGTGATGACTTAGGTGGAGACTACTTGGTAAGCGACATGCCGGCAGAAGCACCGGAAGTTGTTGAAGATGGTCCGATTACAGTAACTTTAGATAGTGAATATCCGGGTCAGTATAGCACCGGTACACCAATTACCAAGGATGTATTGGAAAAGTTTGAAGGTGCAATTGCATTAGAATTAGATTATGTGGCAACAGGAACTAATCAGTATCCATGGTTTAAGGCGGTAATTCCATATCCATGGGCAGATGTGCCAATGAAGGGTAACACAACAGTATCCACAACAGATGGTTCCATTACCATCGTAATCGCAGAAGAGGATGTTGCAAAAGTTATTGCAGCCGGCGATGGTAACTTAGGCTTACAAGTAGACGGAGTGTACTTCACACAGGCAGTGGTAAGAGAAGCAACAGCAGACGATTATTATGTAGGTGACTGGAATACAGCATACACATTTACAGCAGAAGAAGTTGCTGCATTAGACTGGGCTGCAAAAGTAACCTTCACGTACAGACCGGTATCTACAGGCTTTAACTATTATCAGATGCAGTTGAAGAGCAATTATGCCGGATTTGAAAGCACAGAATATTCTGATTTGGGCGGATGTACAATTAATGAATGGAATTGCATTAACCTTGCAGGAGAAGCAGGTACAGTTACATTAACAGTGACTGCAGATAAGATTGCAGCGGTTAAGGCTGGCGGTTACACTATTACAATTAACGGATATGGCGTGATTGTTGAAAGTGCAGTTTTGGAATCTATTCCGGAACCAACTCCAACACCGGATCCAAATCCTGCAACATATGATTTTACGGCAGCAACTATTCTTGACACTCTGGAAGATGGAAAAGTAGCACTGGGGGCTTTGGTTATGAATGAAGGTACAGGTTCCCTCGTGTATAACGGCAATCAGCATGGTGTTGAATTTGCAGCAGGAAGTTACGTTGAAATTTATGTAGGCGGACCTGTGAAGATTGAAGTGGGCGATTGTACTTATTCCGGTAGTGCTGAACTTACTTTAACAAATGAAGACAGAACTTGGTCTCAGACAGCAGTGGCAAAGCAGGGTTGTTATCATAATGATGGTAGCGTGGCATTATTCTATTACACAGGCGATGCAACAAAGCTTGTTTTAAAGTTTGAAGCAAAAGCGTATGTGCCACATATTTCTGTAACCCCTGTTGAGTTGTATGACGATGCACAGGAATACGATTTCGTAAAGAATAGTATTGTTGGAACAGAGGTGCAGGTTGCAATCACAGAGCCAACCACCAAAGATGCTTTGACTATTAATCCGGGTAAGGGTAATTACTATTATAACGATGCAAGCCATGGTACTGCATTTAAGAATTATAATAGTATAGAGTTGTTAGTTACAGGACCTGTTAAGGTAGAAATTGCAGATTGTCAGTATAACGGTATTTCTGAGCTCACTATGACAAGTGCAAATAATGAGTGGACACAGAATGTACAGTCCACAAAGACATGCGGTGCATATATGACATTTACTTATGACAAAGAAGAAGCGTCTGTATTAGTATTAAAGTTTGATAATACCGCATATGTGACATACATTAAAGTAACTCCGATTACTGAATAATCGAATCTTTCCCCCGCCGGGCATTAGCCCGGCGGGTTTTCTTTTCTTTCTTTTTCTTTCCCTTTCGAACTTCCTTCCTTGAAAGTCTCCCTCATAAATAGTATAATAAAACCAAAATCACCCCACAGGAGGTTCCCATGTTTCCACATAAACCAACCATCGACAACATAATAAACCAATCCATTGCAGCCGGAGAATATGCCGGGGCCAGTCTTCTTGTCATCAAGGAAGGGGAAGAACTCATCCGGGAGGTATACGGTGAAGCAGATATGGAGCAGCATGTGCCGATGCGGCGGGACACAATTTTTCATCTTTACTCCATGTCAAAGCCGATTACGGCTGTAGCGGTGATGAAGCTTTATGAACAGGGCAAGCTTCGGCTTCAGGACGAGGTGGGCAAATATCTGCCGTGTTTTAAACATATGACTGTGTGGACTGATGAGGGAGAGGTGCCGGCCAATCGGGACATCACCATCTGGGATTGTTTAAATATGACTACGGGAATTCCGTATCCTTGTCAGGAACTGGAATCCGGCAGGCGGCTGGATGAAGTGTTTCAACGGCTGATTGCCCGTCGGGAGGCAGGAGAATGCGTGGATACCATGGAGTGGATGAATGAGGTGGCAAAGGTGCCGCTTGCATTTCAACCGGGAGAAAAGTGGATGTACGGTTTTTCGGCGGATGTATTGGGAGCAGTGGTGGAGGCAGCCTCCGGTAAACGCTTTGGGCAGTATCTAAAGGAAGAGATTTTTGAGCCGTTGGGGATGAAGGACACCGGATTCTTTGTTCCGGAAGAAAAGAAGCATCGGTTTGCGGTATCCTACGAGAACTGGTCCACCGGGAAACTCATGCCGTTTATCCGAAGCCATTTGGGAGAATATTATAACTCCGATGTGACCTTTGAATCCGGTGGGGCAGGTCTGGTTTCCACTATCGATGATTATGCACGGTTTGCGCAAATGCTTCTAAACGGAGGAAGACTTGGGGAAACACGCATTTTAAAACCGGAGACGGTGGAATGTATGAGTAGGAATCAATTGACAGTGGCACAACGGATAGAGTATAATTGGGATAGTGTGCAAGGCTACGGTTATGGCTGTCTGATGCGCTGTCTTGAGGATAAGGAAAAGGCGCAAACCCGTGGTAGTATTGGGGAATACGGCTGGGACGGCTGGACCGGAAACTATGTCACGATCAATCCGAAAGAGAGTATGGTGCTGCTGTTCTTTGTACAGCGCTGCGGCACCGGCTTTGGAGAACTGACGAGAAAGGTAAGGGAAGAGATCTATGCAAAACTATGATGAGGCGTATTTCCGCGCAAAAGCTAACCGGAGAGCCGGTACAACCTGGCTGATGTTGTTAATTATTGTGTCTGTCTATTACGGGGTAAAAATGGCAGAAGGTGAAGTGAACCGGTACCAGTACGTTATGTTCACTGTAGTAGGCTGGCTCCAGTATTTTGGTTCCGGTATTTTCTTAAAAGTGAAAGGTATGGATCAACCCGGTTATAAGTGGTTTTTAGGAATGGGCTATCTGCTTTATTTTGCGGTAATTTCCTGGACTACTACGGATGAACTTTCTTATGTGTTCATTTTGCCGCTTATTTCTATTTTGGCTCTTTATAAAAATCCAAAATATATCCGTGTAATGATGTGGAGTACCTTGTTTGTGCTTATTTCCAGCAACCTTTACCGCGGCCGGGCAAAAGGTATGATGGAATATGTCAGCAGTGTTGAAGGTGCCATCCAGTTTGCAATTGTTATTACCTGTTTTGTTTGTACCATCATGGCAATCCGTCATCTGGTAGAATCCGACAGTGCCTTAACCGGCTCCATTGAAGAAAACCTGCGCCGTGTGGTACGGACCGTAGAAAAGGTTAAGGGGGCCAGCAATCAGGTGGTAGACGGTGTTACCGTTGTGCGTGAGCTTGCAGATGAAAATAAAGTGGGCGCCAATAATGTCGTAAAAGATATGGTGCAGCTTTCTGATAACAACGAGGTGCTCAGTGAGAAGACCTTATCCTCCATCGAAATGACAACTGCCATCGACAATCAGGTAAAGAACGTGGCAGAGCTCATGGAACAGGTGGTAGATTTAATTAACAAGTCGGTGGAACATGCCAACACCAGTTCCGAAGATTTAAAGGAAGTGGTAGACACTACCAACAAGATGGCTGCTCTTTCCGCAGAGGTTGAGCGTATCCTGGCGGAGTTTAAAAATGAGTTTGAAAACGTGAAGCAGGAAACCGGCACCATCGAGGGCATTTCCTCCAAAACAAATCTGTTGGCATTGAATGCGTCCATCGAGGCGGCAAGAGCCGGTGAAGCAGGCCGCGGTTTTGCGGTAGTTGCTGAGGAAATCAGGGATTTAAGCGCGGGAACAAGAACCTCCTCCACAAGAATTATGGAGGCCCTTGCGCATCTGGAGGAAACCTCCGGGCGTATGATGGAATCCATCGCAGAAACCGTAAATTTAATCCAGGTAAATATCCAAAAGGTTTCCAATGTAGACAAGAGTGTTACCGATATTACCAACGATGCGGCAATCCTTGGCGAAAATATCAAGGTTGTGGATACTGCCGTTAGGGAAGTGGCTGTTTCCAATGAAACGCTGGTTGTTAATATGAAGCAGGTTGGTGAGGTCATGGAGGTTATGACCGGCAGTATCAACGAAGCAGAAGAAACAACCAAGGCAATGCTCAGCAAGTACGACGAAAGCGTAAAGAGTGCCATCAGCATCGAAAACGTTGTGGGTAAGCTGATGGAAGAGCTTGGTGTCGGTGGTTTCATGGGCGTACAGGACGTTATGGAAGGCATGAAGCTGGCAGTTTCTCTTTCGGGAGCAGAAGGTAAAAAGGATTACCTTGGTGAAGTGATAAGCCGGGAAGATAAGGAAGTTACCGTTCGTTTAGAAGACAAGGGTGCGCTGATTGTCGATAAGAAAGAAAAGAATCAGACCTGTCAGCTGCGTATTGTGGTGGATAACGTTCTGTACTGCTGGGATGAAATTTCCATCCGTGCCGATAAGAACAGTGAGACAGGTAAATACGTGCTGCTGGTGGATAAAAATCCGCAGGTATATAACCGCAGAAAGTATCCGAGAATGCCGTTTGCAAATAAGTGCAGCATCAAAGTAAAGGGAGACGAGTCTGCTTACGAGGGCAAGATGGTAAACATCAGTGCCAATGGTTTTGCTTTTGCAATCCGCAATGAATTTTTTGCAGAAAGTAAAGGCAAGCGGGTTACCGTGGCTGTGAGCGATTTTGCGGTTCTCGAAGGCAAACCGTTAACCGGACAGATTATCCGCAGCTCCAACAATGAGGGAGAATACATTGTTGGATGCCGTATGCCGGAAGACAGCGAAGCAATCAGAGAATATGTAAGTCGGAATTATAGTGAATAAAATGAAAAAGCGCTTTCCGGGATATCCGGGAGGCGCTTTTTTAAAAGAGTGAAATTGTAAACTCTTACAAAAATGTTGTGCAAAATAAACAAAAAAATGATGGAAAATTTTACGCGAAAAAGTAAAAATGTAAAAACACATCAAAAAAACAAAGATATTTTCCATAGCATATCAAAAAAATCAAGGAAAAAATATGGTGTATGTTGTACAATAGCAATATATCGAAACTGGTAGCAATATCTCGGGAATTAGAAAATATTATATGAATCAAATTACATTTAAACAATATCGCACCATAGATGTATCAATCTTGGTAGCGCTTACAATCATATTTGAAGGAATTGCAACCCTGGCAACGGCAAAATGGTTCGCCTTGCAGCCGGTGGCAATCTCCATCGGCCTTGCCATGACATGCATCGTTATGATGCGTTGGGGGGTTGCAGCAGCTTTTGCGGCTTTTGCAAGCGGCTTTGTCTTCTGCATCTTGTCCGGAGCAACGGCGCAGCAGTTCGTTATCTACTGTATCGGCAATATGTTCGCACTGCTTGGCATGGTTTGGTTTAAGGCGCCCGGCAAAGAAGAAATACGAAAAAGCCTGTGGCTGGTTATGTTGTTTGTCTCCACGGCTTATGTCGGTCAGGTTGCCGGAAGAAGTCTTATTGCCATCGCATTCGGCGATCCGGTGGGCACCTTCGTAACCTTCATTACCACCGACATTATGAGTTTGGTGTTTGCTATTTTGGTTATTGCGTTGTTCCGCAAAACCGATGGCATGCTGGAAGACCAAAAGGCATACCTTCTCCGGTTAGACAGGCAGAAAAAAGAAACACAAGACGAGCCGGTCCGGGAAGAAGAATTTTAGAAATAATTAGCTTTACATAAATCAGAAAACGTTTATAAACTAACGGAGGAATTTATTATGAAAATGAAAGCCGATGACTACCTCGTATATGACGCAGGTACGGGAACCTACAAGGAGGATGCGGAACAGTTAGTCAGAGATGATGTAGAAAAGCATTACTGGCTCAACGTTGCAAGAACAGTTGCCAAAGACTGGCGTCTGTACCTTATGCTGGTACCGATGATTCTTATCTTCCTGTTTTGGCGTTATTTCCCAATGTACGAATTACTGGGATGTTTCAAGGTAGAAGAGTCAACACTGGATGTTGCGGATCAGTTGTATGCAGGTTTTGCTTATTTTAAACAGTTATTTGCAGGTGACTCCGCTCTGTCGACAACCTTCTGGGCAGCTTTCCGTAATACATTCTTATTGAGCTTTTACGGTTTGTGCTTCGGCTTCCCAATGCCGATTATCGTTGCGTTATTCTTCAACGAAATCCGCTCCAATATTTTACGAAGTGTTTTACAGGTTGCTACATACTTACCAAAGTTCATGTCTACCGTAGTTATGACTTCCCTGGTTACTATGTTAGTACGTCAGGCGTCTCCAATCGCAGGCATGGAAATGGGCGTTATTTCCAGATTCTTAGTGCAACTTGGAATTATCAGCCAGGAAACAGGTGCGGCAGGCTTATTAAACAATCCTGGTTTCTTCCGTGCAATTTACCAGATCAGTGGTATCTGGGAGGGCGCAGGCTACGACAGTATCGTATTCTTCGCTGCTATTATTGCAATTTCTCCTACCAGCTATGAAGCAGCACAGATTGACGGTGCCGGCAAGATGGC
>JAZNXI010000163.1:0-4279 GCA_045593825.1 Lachnospiraceae bacterium | reverse complement strand
GCTACGATCCGACTTAATCTTCATCAAAGAAGTAATTCCCACATAGGTAAAACCGGCAACTGCACCAAAAACAATAATCAATGATACAGTAGATGCCATAATATTAATAACACCGGCTAAATTTAAAATTCCAAAGATAAGGAACAAAACAGCAAATGCAAGGAACATAATACCGGAAGATTTGTATTCCTGATATCGGGACTTTGCGTCTACATAAATAGTAGATGGTTCGGGAGCACGGTGTCTTGGCTTTAAGTCCTCTTCGCCGGCTTCCTGCTTTGCATCATAAGTAATAACCGTACGGATTTCCTGCATTGCTTCTGCATAATCATCTTTTGGTACAAAAATAGCATGTACGGTTTTTAATCCTTCTTCGGTTTCAACCTCACCGGACTGTTCCTGAACCTTACGTCCGCAATGAACGAGATATTTTACAAGTTTTGTCTTTAATTCTTCATTATCGGTTTGGAATAAAGGTACATATTCCAGTTCAATTGCTTCGGTTAATTCTTCCATGAGTTCTTCGTTACAATCCGGACAAATAGAAATGCCGGCACGATATTCGTTTTTACATTTTGGACACCAGGACATGATGCGCCTCCTTATACTTTTGTTTATTGAAAATATTATAGCCGTTCAATAAGTTTTTTTCAATACTTTTCCATTCAGAATATTATTGTATTTTGCTTCATAAACTTTTGAAAAAAGGAAGGAGTAAACCGAAGAAATGGAAGAAGAATATAAGATGAAATCCGCACTTGTCAGAACCTTTTGTGCAATTTTATTTGGACTTGCAATGATTGTCCTGAAATTTGTGTTAAAGGAAGATAGTTTTGTAGAAGAAGTGTATAAGTATCTTGCAACAGACATTGTGTTTCTGAAATAAATGTGTTATACTACTTTATAATATGTCATGAAATACGGAGGCGGAATTTTGAGAAAACTAGCAGTATCAGATGAAATTTTAATGCAGGTAGAAAAACCCGCAAGATATATAGGAAATGAAGTTAACATGGTTGTCAAAGACCCTTCCAAGGCAGACATCCGTTTTTGTATGTGTTTCCCGGATGTGTATGAAATCGGTATGTCCCATTTGGGCATCCAGATTTTATATGATATGTTTAACAAAAGGGAAGATACCTATTGTGAACGTGTGTATTCCCCATGGATGGATATGGACAAGGTTCTTCGTGAGAATAACATTCCGTTGTTTGCTTTAGAATCCCAGCAGCCGGTTAAGAATTTTGACTTTTTAGGAATTACCTTGCAGTACGAGATGTGTTATACCAATGTGCTGCAGATTTTGGATTTGTCCCAGATTCCTTTAAAGGCGTCAGAACGTACGGAAGAACATCCAATCGTTATCGGTGGCGGTCCTTGTGCCTATAATCCGGAACCTTTGGCCGATTTCTTTGATATTTTCTATATCGGAGAAGGTGAAACGGTATACGATCAGCTTTTAGATGCTTATAAAGAAAACAAGAAAAATGGTGGAACAAGAGTGCAGTTCTTAGAAAAGGCTGCTGAAATCGAAGGGTTATATGTTCCGATGTTTTATGATGTAACCTATAACGAAGACGGCACCATTGCGTCTTTTGAGCCAAACAATGCCCATGCAAAGAAAACAATCCGGAAACAGGTTGAAATGAACTTATCCGATACTTTTTATCCGGAAAAACCATTGGTTCCGTATGTAAAAGCAGTACAGGACAGAGTGGTTCTTGAAATTCAGCGCGGCTGTATCAGAGGCTGCCGTTTCTGCCAGGCAGGTATGCTGTATCGTCCAATCCGTGAACGTGATGTGGAATTTTTAAAGGAACGTGCGGTTGCAATGATAAAAAACACCGGTCATGAGGAAATTTCCTTAAGCTCCTTAAGCTCCAGTGACTATTCCCAGCTGCATGAATTGGTTTATTATTTAATCGAAACCTTCAAAAAAGAAGGGGTAAATATTTCCCTGCCATCCTTGCGTATTGACGCTTTTGCGTTAGATGTAATGAGCAAGGTACAGGATATTAAAAAGAGCAGTCTTACCTTTGCACCGGAAGCAGGTTCCCAGCGCCTTCGTAATGTAATTAACAAGGGCTTAACCGAAGAAAATATTTTAACCGGCGCCATGTCTGCATTTACCAGCGGCTGGAACAAGGTTAAGTTATATTTTATGCTTGGTCTTCCAACAGAAACAGAGGACGATATTGAACAGATTGCGGTACTTTCCGACAAAATCGCAAGAGAATATTATACCATTCCAAAAAGTGAGCGTAACGGTAAAGTCAGCATTACTACCAGCACCTCCTTCTTTGTTCCAAAACCGTTTACACCGTTCCAGTGGACAAGAATGGCCAAACAGGAAGAATTTATTGCAAAGAGAAAGCTTTTGAGTAGTAAGTTAAAAGAGCAGTTAAATAATAAGAGCATTAAATACAACTGGCACGATGCAGAGCTTACCATGTTAGAGGGGGTATTTGCCCGTGGCGACAGAAAGCTTTGTGATTTGTTGGTTGCTGCATATAACAATGGATGTATTTTTGATTCCTGGTCCGAACATTTCAAATTTGACATGTGGGTAAAATCCTTTGAAGAATGTGGTCTTACTATGGACTTTTATAACCACAGAGAGCGCGAGGAAAACGAGCTTCTTCCTTGGGATTTTATTGATGCAGGCGTAACCAAGTCCTTCCTGTGGAGAGAATACACTAAGGGTAAGCAGGAGGTTGTAACGCCAAACTGCCGTAAAGGCTGTGCGGGCTGTGGTGCCAAGGTATTCCATGGCGGTGTATGCTACGAACCAAGAAACGACGCCGGAGAATCCCTGATTCAAGCATAAATGTTACTGAAAATATATCTAAAAAGTAGTGATGTATTTCAGTAAAAAAGACTTTATAATAGCAGAAAAGAGTATACAAATGGAAATCAGAATTAAATTTGCAAAATATGATACAATGAAATTTATCAGCCATCTGGATGTAATGCGTTATTTCCAAAAGGCAGTCCGCCGTTCCGGTCTGGACGTGGCATATACCGAAGGATTTAATCCACATCAGATTATGTCCTTTGCCGCACCTCTCGGAGTAGGACAAACCAGCGAAAGTGAATATTTTGATATAGAGCTTCATACCGCACCGTCCATGGAAGAACTGGTAAACCGCTTAAACGAGGTTATGACCGATGGTATGCGTATTTTGTCCGCAGAAATCCTACCACCGCCGGTTCCGCAAGTAAAAAGAGAAACTGCCATGGCATTAGTGGCTGCATCTTCTTATCTTGTAATGAAAAAAGATGGTTACGAAGAAGATTTATCCAAAGAAGTTTTGCAGAAGAAATTTAATGAGTTTATCAGTCAGGATTCGATTCCGGTTATTAAAAAATCCAAGAAAACCGAAGCGGAGATTGACTTGGCAAAGTTTATTTTTGATGCATCGGCAGAAGGTAAAACAACCGAATTTTCCGGAGAATATGAAAACGGATGCGTATTTTACCTTTTATTATCCGCAGGCAGTGTAAACAATATCAAGCCTGATACTGTAATGGAGGCATTTTATGCTTATTTGGGCAAAGAATACAATCCGTATGCCTATCAGGTACATCGTCTGGAAACCTATGCAGACCTTTCCCTGCGTAAGGTATCCCAGCAGGAGATTGCACGCCGCATTGCGGAAGGCTCTATGCCGGAACGTAAGCTGATTCCGCTTTTAGAGTACCATAAATACTAATCATTTTACTAATCCATGGACAGTTCCGGGGAGAAAGGAGCAGTTCAAAGCAATGAACGAGTTAGTTATTACAAATTATAAAAACAGTATTATCAGTGCTGTTTATGAAGATAAAGTTATGACACAGGTCTTTGCTGACCGTAAAAAACAATCCGTCCGCGTTGGCAACATCTATGTAGGAAGAGTGGATAATATTCTGAAAAATATTAATGCTGCTTTTGTAAATATTGCAGATGGAATTTCCTGCTATTTAGATATGTCTACAGGCGTAGAACCTCTTTTTACAAAGAAACAATCCGCAAAAAAACTTTGCATCGGTGATGAACTCATTGTTCAGGTAACTAAAGAGGATGTAAAAACTAAGGCTCCTGTGGTCAGCGCCGCATTTTCTTTAACCGGAAAATATGTGGTTCTGGTTCATGGCGGAAACGGCATCCAAATTTCAAAAAAAATCCAGCAAAAAGCTGTTAGAAATTCATTAAAAGCAGTTCTTGAACCTTTTATACAGGAAAATGCCGGTCTGGTTGTGCGTACCAACGCAAATTATGCTTCCAATGAAGAACTGG
>JAZNXI010000162.1:0-15220 GCA_045593825.1 Lachnospiraceae bacterium | reverse complement strand
AGGAAGAGTTTGGGGAGTTGGGGCTTTATTTTATGGAATCGGACAAAGAAACCAGACGCAGCTCCCTGGAATTTTATTTAAACCGTCTGGAAGAAGATATTGTGAGTTTGCGGGAAACAGGAGCGGACAAGGCATATCTTTGCCGGACGCTTGGAATGCTCGGCGGTATTTTTTTGCTGATTTTGGTACTGTAAGGGAGGAAGAAACATGACTATACAGATGATTTTTAAAATTGCGGCGGTGGGTATTTTGGTTTCGGTGCTGAATCAGGTGTTAAAGCATTCCGGCAGGGAGGATCAGGCCTATCTGACCAGTCTTGCCGGCCTGCTTTTGGTATTGTTTTGGATTATTCCTTATGTGGCGGAGCTCTTTGCAACCATTCAGAAACTGTTTGGTTTGTAAGCAGGGGATTAGGAGGATTTGTATGCTGAAAACGGCATTGCTTGGAATATTAACCATACTGATTGCCATGGCCATGAGACAGGGAAAGGCAGAGTATGCCACTTTTGTGTCCTTTACCGGCAGTATTCTGATTGCGTGGATTGCAGTGCAGCTTTTGGATGGGATTACCGGAAGCCTGGAGCGGTTGGAACGGCTGTTGCACCTGGACATGGAATATGTGGCATTGTTGTTGAAAATGATAGGGGTAACCTATCTTTCGGAATTTGCATCTTCTTTATGCCGGGATGCAGGATATTCTGCAGTGGCGGGGCAGATTGAATTGGTGGGAAAGCTTACCATTTTGACAATCGGAATGCCAATCGTACTTGCATTGTTTGAACTGATGGTGGACATGATATGACGGAGGAACTTCAGATAGATTATTCAGAACTCCAAAAGACAGTGGAGAGTCTTCTGCCGGATAATTTTCCGATTACCTTTGAGGAATTGGTTAATCAAATGGTAAGCGGAGGACTGGAAAGTCCAAGGGAACTTTTCAGGGAAGTGGGAGAATGGCTGCTTGCTTCCGTATCGTTTCCGGTGGAGCATGGAGTGAAACTGTTATTTTTAATACTGTTTTCTGCCTTGTTTTCCAATCTGTCTAAGGCGTTTTCCAGAGAAGGAACCTCCAATATGGGGTATTTGTGTGTGTATTTACTGATGGCAGTACATAGCGCTTCCGGTTTTTTGTTATCCCTGCGGATAACTACGGAAGGAATGGAGAACCTTTGCGGTTTTGTAGGGGTATTACTGCCCATGTATTGCATCAGCATTGCGGTGGTAACCGGTTCGGTGACGGCGGCAGGATATTATCAGGGAACCGTTTTTTTGCTGGGATTTTTTGAACTTTTGGCCAGACTTTGTCTGATTCCGCTCACCCAGGTGTATCTGATGCTTTCCTTTGCATCCTGCGTGCAGAAGCGTCATATTTTCCGGAGGCTTCTGGAACTGATTGTCAGTCTGTTCTCCTGGATAAGGAAAACGATGCTTGGCATTGTAATTGCGTTCGGGGCGGTGCAGGGAATATTAGCCCCTGCCATTGATGGGTTAAAAAGAACTGCGGTGGTACAGTCGGCCTCTATTATTCCTGGAGTGGGGAATCTGATTGGCGGTGCTTGGGAAACAGTCCTGGGAGCTGGTATGGTATTAAGAAATGCCATTGGTCTGGTGGGGATGCTTTTTTTAGTACTGGTAGTGATAGTTCCTATTTTGAAACTGGCATTACATTATCTGGTGTACCGGGTACTGGCAGCAATTACGGAGCCGGTCACTAAGGAAATGACAGAATGGTTTCTGATTCATATAGGAGTTGCCCACCGGCTTTTAATGGAAACACTGGCCCTGGGAGTTATGATTTTTTTGCTTTTACTGGTAGTTATGACAAGGATAGCAGTATAGAAAGGACAGTATGCAGTGGATTCGTGATATCGCTTTGTTTCTTGTGTTTTCCGGTATTCTGTTGGAGATAATTTCAGACACAAAGTATTATAAATTTGCAAAATGGGTAGCAGGAATGATTTTATTACTTCAGTTTATTAAGCCGTTGGCGGATACAGAGAATTTCGGGAACTGGCTATCTGCACGTATTTTTTCTTTTGATTATGCCATGGGAACCGACCGGGTGCTGGAGGAAATTTATGCTACGGATGACCGGATGGGAGATTCTGTGTTATCTGCTTACAAGACAAAGGTGTCGGAACAGATAGACAGGCTGCTTAAGGAAAATGGGTTGAAGCTTGTCGGTTCAACAATCAGTGTGGCTGAGGACGGAACCCTGCAGGAACTTTATGTGGTAGCGGTGTATGAGGATAAGCGGCCGGAAGCGGAGATTCTGATTCCTACGGTGGCTCCGGTCCGTCTTAGTGAAAGAAGGGAGAAAAATACGGTTTCTCCCATAGAGTTGTATATCCGTGAGTTATTGGCGGAGTTTTATGGGGTGGATAAAAATAAGGTGGAAGTGATGATACAGGAGGCTTAAGTAACATGAATCTGCAGGAGTGGATAGCAAAAGGCAGGGAAAAAATTCTTTCTTTGGGCATAAAACAGTGGGGAATGCTTTTACTGGCGGGAATCTGTTGTCTGGTAATTGTTTTTCCCATGGGGAAGGAAGGGAAAGAAACAGAAGAAAACAGGAATGGGAATACAGCTACAGAGAACAAGGTATCAGCAGTAAAGGAAGATGCGGATTATGTGTCGCAGCTGGAACAGCGTCTGGCGGGAATTTTGTCTGATGTTAAGAATGTGGGCCGGGTGGAGGTAATGATAACCGTAAACCGTACGGTACAGAAAAACGTCCTACAGGACGGCAGCCGGGAGCATGAGCAGTTGACGGAGACAGACAATGCCGGTGGAAGCCGTACCTCCGTCAGTGAAAAAACGGAAGGAACAACAGTTTTTTATGACATAGGAGGGGACAGTACCCCATATATATTAAGTGAGACCTACCCGGAAGTTACGGGTGTGGTGGTGATTGCACAAGGGAGTGGAACCGGGACTGTAGATTTGGATATTCTGAATGCGGTACAGGTACTATTTGACGTCCCGGCGCATAAAATTAAAATAATGAAAATGAAATGATTTGCCGGCAGGCAGAAATGGAGGAACGATGAAAAAGATTTTCAAGAAAAACCAGGTGATTATTACGGCACTGGCTCTCATGCTTTGTGCAGCAGGGTATCTGCAGTTTTCCGATGCAGGAAACGATGCTGGAGATGAAACAGACAACAGCGGTTATGAGTACAATGTGTCGGACAACAACGGGACAGGTGAGGATGCAAAGGATGACGGCGTAACCATTAACGTAGGCAATATGGATGAAAATCAGGCAGCAGCGGTTTCCGGAGAAGGTAACGAAACTGCGGATGCCGAGGATAGCACAACCGGTGGAGATGACCATCAGGTGGGCGAAGCGGTTATGGTAAGTACAACATTACAGGGAAATTTTACTACCAATGCAAGACTGGTAAGAGAGCAGCGCCGTGCCCAGAGCAAGGAATCTTTAATGGCGATTATTGACAGTACCACATTAAGTGAGGAACAGAAGCAGAGCGCAGTAGAAACACTGGTAAATCTTACCACCATTGCGGAAAAGGAAAATGCGGCGGAGCTTTTACTGGAAGCAAAGGGGTTTGCGGATCCGATTGTAAATATTTCCGAAAATGAAGTGGATGTGGTTATCAACGCAATCAGCGTTACCGACCGGCAGATTGCCCAGATTGAGGACATTGTAACAAGAAAAACAGGCTACGAAGTAGAGGATATTACCATCACGGCAGCCATTCAGGAAGATTGATTACATAAAAAAGCAAGAAAGCCTTTGCAAAATGCGGATAGTTTGGTATAATATACTGGAAGAAGAATGAAAATTACCACGTTTCCTTTATGTTTAGGGGACGGGATGATTAGGAGGATACATTATGTCTATGGAAACAGAAAACGTAAACGTAAATGAAGAAGTACAGGAAGAAGTGAAAGAAGTAAAGGAATTTACTTCCGAGGTTAAAATTGCAGGTGATGTTATTGCCACCATCGCAGGTCTTGCAGCAACCGAAATCGAAGGAATTGCATCTATGCAGGGCAACTTAACCAACGAACTGGTTGGCAAGCTTGGCATGAAGAATTTAACCAAGGGCGTTACCATCGAATTTGACGAAGAGGGTGCTTCCGTTCATGTGGCTTTATCCGTTATCATGAAGTACGGCTACAGCATTCCAAAGGTTTGTAAGGCAGTTCAGGACCGTGTAAAGAGCGCCATCGAAAACATGGCAGGCTTAAAGGTGCTTGACGTAAACATCAACATCGTAGGTGTAGAAACAGAAACAAAGTAATGTGGACACAGCTCGGAGCCGTAAGGTTCCGGGCTTGTTCTGCGTAAAATACAAGGAGATAAATTCTCTGCCCGCATAAGCGGGCGGGCATTTTCCTCCGGAAAACAGGGAGAATTGTATGACTAAGCGCGAAGAGAGAGAGCATCTGTTTAAATTATTATTCTGCAAGGATTTCCATGATGTGGAAGAATTGCAGGAGCAGATTGAAATGTATCAGACCCAGCAGGAGGTTGCAAGTGAAGAAGAATTTGCACCGGTTAAGGCTAAGTTAGAAGCTATTGTTGAGAAAGAAGGAACCATTGACATGATTCTTTCTGAGGCGGCAGAGGGCTGGCGTTTGAATCGTATGGGTAAGGCAGAGCTTACTATTTTACGTATTGCCACCTACGAAATCCGCTATGATGAAGAAGTGCCTGATAAGGTAGCTATTAACGAGGCGGTAGAGCTTGCCAAAAAGTATGGCAACGATGCTTCCTCCGGTTTTGTAAACGGCGTTCTTGCCAAGGTAATGGCAAAGTAAAAGAAGGGGAATTATGGCAGAAGTGTATTCTGTATCCCAAATCAACACGTATATTAAGCATATGTTCATGGGAAATTCCCTGTTAAACCACATTTATGTGAAAGGCGAAATTTCCAACTGCAAGTATCATACTTCCGGACATATTTATTTTACGTTAAAGGATGGCGCAGCCCAGATTGCCTGCGTGTTATTTGCCGGCCGTCGTGCCGGCCTTTCTTTTCGTATGGAGGATGGCCAGAATGTCATTGTATTTGGCAGCATCAACGTGTATGAGAGGGACGGAAAATATCAGTTATATGCAGACGAAATCCGTCAGGACGGCGTAGGTCGTTTGTATGAGGAATTTGAATATTTAAAGAAAAAGCTGGGAGCAGAAGGCTTGTTTGCCATGGAACACAAGCAGGAAATTCCCCGGTTTGCAAAGCGTGTGGGTATTGTTACCGCATCTACCGGCGCAGCCCTGCAGGACATCTGCCAGATTGCAAGACGGCGGAATCCTTATGTGCAGCTGGTGCTGTATCCGGCAAAGGTGCAGGGCGAAGGTGCTGCCCAAACCGTGGTAAAGGGTATCCGGGCGTTGGACGGCAAAGTAGATGTTATTATTGTTGGACGCGGCGGTGGTTCCATTGAAGATTTGTGGGCCTTTAACGAAGAAATCGTGGCAAGGGAAATCTACAACTGTAGTACGCCTGTGATTTCTGCCGTCGGTCACGAAACAGATACCACCATTGCGGATTATGTGTCCGACCTTCGTGCACCAACTCCTTCGGCAGCGGCAGAGCTGGCAGTATACGATGTGCGTCTGTTACTGGAACAGCTGGCAGACATTCATGGTGACATGGCAAACCGTATGGTGCTTCGTATGCAGGAAAAGCGCATGTTAATTAAACAGAAGCGCCTGTTGCTGGAGCGGTT
Source organism: Lachnospiraceae bacterium (assembly GCA_045593825.1). Taxonomy (GTDB): domain Bacteria; phylum Bacillota; class Clostridia; order Lachnospirales; family Lachnospiraceae; genus SIG299. The sequence goes on along the minus strand of JAZNXI010000162.1, from coordinate 9,517 downwards.
CCATCCAAGATACCAGTTACAGCAAAAGCGTCTTCGGGCAGATGAGCTGGCAGAAAAGCTTTCCCAACGTATGCAGGAAAAAATCCGGGCAAAGAGGCAACGGGTGGAGCTGGCAGCAGAACGGCTGGCGGGCTTGTCTCCGGTGGCACGTTTAGAGGGCGGCTATGCGGTTGCAAGTAAGAATGGCAGTGTGATTAAAGAAATCGCCCAGGTAAGTCCCGGCGATGCTATTTCCATAGATGTTACAGACGGTACTATTTTTGCGCAGGTACAGGATGTGCAAAAGCGGCAGGCATAACAGAATGCCGGATGAACCGGACAGAAAGGATGCAATATGGCAGGTAAAAAAGCAAATACAGAGGCGGCACAGGAGCTTAACCTGGAAGAGTCTCTGGCAAAATTAGAGCAGGTAATGGAAGACCTGGGTTCTCCGGAGCTTTCTTTGGAGGAATCCTTTGCAAAATATAAAGAGGGCATGGATTTACTTCTTAAGTGCAATCAGGCCATCGACAAGGTAGAAAAAGAACTGATGATTTTAGAGGAGAACGGAATCAGTGATGAATTTTAGTGCAGAATTAAAGGAAAGACAGGAATATATTAACCGGGTACTGGATGCTTTTCTTCCGATGGCGGAGGGCAGACAGAAAACCGTACTGGAAGCTGTGCGCTACAGCGTAACCATCGGCGGAAAAAGACTGCGTCCGATGATGATGGCAGAAGTGTACCGCTCCTTTGCTCCACAGGGCGAAATGGCCGTGGCTGAGCCTTTTATGGCAGCAATGGAGATGCTTCATACCTATTCCCTGGTACATGATGATTTACCGGCCATGGACAATGACATGTACCGCAGGGGCCAGCTTACCACTCATGCAAAGTATGGGGAAGATATGGCAATTCTGGCGGGAGATGCACTACTTAATTATTCCTTTGAAACTGCATGCAAGGCATTTACCGATGGCGTCAATCCGGCGCAGGATGTGCGGGTAGCAAAGGCACTTCGGGTATTCGGCAAAAAGGCCGGCATTTTTGGTATGATTGGCGGTCAGGTGGTTGATGTAGAGAAAACCGGACAGCCGTTAGTGGAAGAAGAAATTGCCTTTATTTATGAGTTAAAAACCTGTGCCCTTTTAGAGGCATCTATGATGATTGGTGCCATTCTCGGAGGAGCATCGGAAGAAGAACTTGTCCTGGTGGAGCGCATGGCAAAAAACATCGGCATGGCTTTCCAGATTCAGGACGATATTTTAGACTTAACCGGCGATGAGGCAAAGCTTGGCAAGCCGGTGGGCAGCGACGAAAAGAACGAGAAAACAACCTATGTGACACTGCATGGTTTGGAAGCATCTTCCGTAGAGGTAAAACGGCTTTCCGCAGAAGCAGTGGAGCTGGCAAAAAATATAAATGCTTCAGAATTTTTACAGGAGCTGATTACTTACTTAACCGTAAGGGAGAATTAACATGGCAGGAGTTTTAGACAGAATTAATAAACCAAACGACATAAAAGAGGTCAGTCCGACCCAGTATAACCGTCTGGCAAAGGAAATCAGACATTTCCTTCTGCACCGGGTATCGGAGCATGGCGGACATTTGGCGTCCAACTTGGGTGCGGTAGAGCTTACCATGGCGCTGCATTTGTTTTTGGACTTCCCAAAGGACAAGTTAATCTGGGATGTGGGACATCAGGCATATGTCCACAAAATTCTTACCGGCCGCAAGGAAGGCTTTTATTCCCTGCGCGAGTATGAAGGCATGAGCGGATTCCCAAAGCGCAAGGAAAGCGAATGTGACGCCTTTGATACCGGCCACAGTTCCACCTCTCTTTCCGTGGCAAACGGTTTGGTCAGTGCAAGAGAACTTTCCGGCGGGGACGAAAAAATCGTGGCGGTTATCGGTGACGGTGCCTTATCCGGCGGTATGGCCATGGAAGCATTAAATAACGTGGGTAAATTAGACAGCAATTTAATCATTGTGTTAAACGATAATAACATGTCCATTTCCGAGAACGTAGGCGGCATGGCAAACTATCTGGCGAAAATCCGTTCCAATGCGGCATATACCGGGTTTAAAGGCGGTCTGGAGGATGCTTTAAATAAGCTGCCGGAAGTGGGTTCCAAAATTGTACGAAGATTAAAACAGTCCAAGGATTCCTTAAAGCACTTCTTTATCCGGGGCATGTATTTTGAAGACCTTGGCATTACCTATATCGGACCGATTGACGGTCACGATATTGAGCAGATGCGGCGCGCCTTAGAAACAGCAGCAAAAATGCCAAAAGCAGTGTTGGTTCATGTGGTAACTAAAAAGGGTAAGGGCTACGAGCCGGCAGAAACTGACCCGGGACGTTTTCACGGAGTGGAGCCTTTTGCTTTAAAGACAGGAGAAGTACTTCATCCTTCTATGGGCGTGTCTTATACAAAAATGTTCTCCAATACCATGCTGGAGCTTGGAGAAGAGAATAAAAAAATCGTGGGTGTTACTGCGGCAATGCCGACGGGCACCGGTCTCATGGAGTTTGCAAAGAAATATCCGGAACGGTTCTTTGATGTAGGTATTGCAGAGGAGCATGCGGTAACCTTTGCGGCAGGTATGGCGGCAGGCGGTTATCATCCGGTGGTAGCGGTGTATTCTACCTTCCTGCAAAGAGCCTACGACCAGATTTTGCACGATGTATGTATCGGAAATCTTCCGGTGACCTTTGCAGTGGACAGAGCAGGCATTGTAGGAAAAGACGGAGAAACCCATCAGGGAGTATTTGACTTATCTTATCTGGCCCATATTCCAAACTTAACGGTAATGGCACCAAAGAGTACCGTGGAGCTTCGGGACATGCTGCACTTTGCGGCTTCCTGTGATTTTCCGGTGGCGGTGCGTTATCCAAGAGGAACTTCCGAAGATACAGACGGACTTCCGGTAGAAGAAATCCGGTATGGAGAGGCGGAAGTATTGGAAAGAGCCGGAAATCATATTGCAGGTAAGGCTGTTGCACTGGTGGCTGTGGGAAATACCGTGGCACTGGCGTATAAATTAAAAGCAAGGCTGGAAGCAGAAGGCATTTCTGCCAGCATCGTAAATGCACGTTTTGTGGCACCGGTAGATGAATCTACGCTTCTTTCCATGGCAAAGAACCATGATGTGGTGGTTACTTTGGAAGAAAACGTGGCAAGAGGTGGATATGGTGAAAGAGTATCCGCGCTTTTTATGGAAGAAAATGTGACTGTACGTCATATTGCGGGTGCACTTTCCAATCAGTTCATTGAACATGGCGGACAGCAGACCTTAAGAGATTTGTATGGTCTTAACGAGGAAGAACTGTATCAGAGAATCAGGGAGGTTTTATAACCGATGGCAAAGGAACGTCTGGATGTTCTGCTGGTAAAGAGAAACTTAGCAGAATCAAGAGAAAAGGCAAAAGCGTATATTATGGCGGGCAACGTGTTTGTAGACGGTGTCCGGGAAGATAAAGCAGGTAGCAGTTTTGATGAAGGGGTGCAGATTGAAGTAAAGGGTCTGGCCATGAAGTATGTCAGCCGTGGCGGCTTTAAGTTAGAAAAGGCAGTAGACCAGTTTGGAGTGAACTTAGAAGGCAAAACTTGTATGGACGTGGGCTCCTCCACCGGTGGTTTCACCGACTGTATGCTGCAAAACGGTGCGGTAAAGGTGTTTGCCATTGATGTGGGCACCAATCAGCTGGCATGGAAGCTTCGTACCGATGAAAGAGTAGTTTCCATGGAAAAGACCAATATCCGCTATGTTACTCCGGAGGATATTGGCCAGTTAGTTGAGTTTGTATCCATCGACGTGGCGTTTATTTCCCTTACTAAGGTGCTTGGTCCGGTATATGAGCTCATGGCAGAAAATGCAGAAATCGTATGCCTGATTAAGCCGCAGTTTGAAGCAGGCCGCGAAAAAGTCGGCAAAAAGGGTGTTGTCCGGGATAAAAAGGTACATGAAGAAGTAATTGTGGCAGTCACTTCCTTTGCTGCAGCTACCGGATTTGAACTTCTTCGTCTGGACTATTCCCCAATTAAGGGTCCGGAAGGAAATATTGAATATTTATTATATGCAAGAAAGAATAACAGAGATGCAGAAGCTGTGCGCAACGATTCTTTACAGGCTATTTTGGCAGGCGTTACTGAAATTGTAGATGCTGCTCACGGCGACCTTGATAAATAACTTGTATTTTTATGCAAAACATGGTAAAATATTCGCAAAGGATGTATATTTTATGTCCTTTGCGATTTTTTATTTGGAGAGAGTATGAATAAATTTTGTATTATTGTAAATAAAGACAGAGATGAAAATTTGGAATTAACCGGCAGGGTGCAGGATTTCCTGGCGGCGGAGGGAAAATCCTTTGCGGTGCGTATGGAATCCCTGGATGAGGCAGATGCGGTGTGGCATCCGATTCCTGACGATGTGGACTGTTTCATTGTCCTTGGCGGTGACGGAACCATGATGCGTGCGGCCAACCGGTTAAAGGAGTTTAACGTACCGATTCTTGGTATTAATGCCGGGACACTCGGTTACTTAACCGGTGTGGAAGCAAAGGATGCAGAAAAAGGCCTGGAACGCCTTTGTACCGGTAATTTCCGGGTGCAGAACCGTATGATGCTGGATGCAAGTATCAACGGAGCCTATGCAGATTCTGTACTGAATGAAGTGGCTATTACAAGAAGCGGTGTCAGCCGAATGATTCAAATGGCAGTGTATGTAAACGGAGCCCTGCTTGATATGGTAACCGGCGACGGTTTGCTGATATCCACACCAACCGGCTCCACAGGATACAACTTATCGGCAGGAGGTGCCATTGTAACACCGGAGGCGCGACTGATTCTGATTACACCGATTTGTCCGCATTCCTTAAGCTCCAGGGAAATTGTGGTGTCTGCAGAGGATGAAATCATGGTAGAAATCAGACAGGGCAGAAGAGGTCCCGAAGTGGGTGCGGTTGTTACATTTGACGGCCGCGAAGCAGTGGAATTAAACACAAACGATAAAATCGTGGTAAAACGTTCCGACTATACCACAAAGCTGGTTCAGCTGGACGACAGAACCTTTTTTGAGGTGCTTCGCTCCAAGCTTGGTGCGGTAGGACAGTAAGAAAGGAAGAAAAAGATGAAAAGCAGCAGACAAAATAAGATTGTGGAAATCATCCGGAAATATCATGTGGAAACCCAGGAGGAGCTGGCAGACTATTTGGAAAAGGCAGGCTTTGCGGTAACCCAGGCTACCGTATCCCGCGATATCAGGGAGCTAAAGCTTACCAAGGTGCCGACCGAGAGCGGACGTTCCAAATATGCGGTTCATCAGGGCAGCACCTCTGCATTAAACGATAAGCTGGTTCGGGTGCTCCGGGATGCCTACATTTCCATGGACAAGGCCCAGAATATCCTGGTAATCAAAACCGTTTCCGGTATGGCCATGGCGGCAGCGGCAGCACTGGATTCCCTGGAACTGGATGCCATTGTGGGCTGTATTGCAGGCGACGACACCATTATGTGTGCCATTCGCACCGACGAGCAGACCGATGAGGTCATGAAGGTAATTTCCGATTTAATCTATGGAAAATAAGAATCGTTAAGTAGGATTTGGCGCTTGTCTAAAAGATTTTTTGACAAGTGCCATTTTTTGTGGTAGAATTTATCTTTGGAATAATATTTTAGATTAGAACAGGAGAGAAAATAATGTCCGGACATTCTAAATTTGCTAACATCAAGCATAAAAAAGAAAAAAATGACGCAGCAAAGGGTAAAATCTTTACAAGAATCGGCCGTGAAATCGCCGTAGCAGTAAAGGAGGGCGGCCCGGATCCAAATAACAACAGCAAGTTAAAGGATATCGTTGCAAAGGCAAAGGCAAACAACATGCCAAACGACACCATCGACCGCAGCATCAAAAAGGCAGCCGGCGAAGGTCAGAACGTAAACTATGAATTCGTATCCTACGAAGGCTACGGTCCTAGCGGCATCGCTATCATCGTAGACGCGTTAACCGATAACAAGAACAGAACCGCAGCAAACGTGCGTAACGCATTCACCAAGGGCAACGGTAACGTTGGTACCCAGGGCTGCGTATCTTTCATGTTCGACAAGAAGGGCCAGATTATCATCGATAAGGAAGAATGCTCCATGGATGCAGACGACCTGATGATGCTTGCTCTCGACGCAGGCGCAGAAGATTTTGCAGAGGAAGAAGACAGCTACGAAATCATCACAGAACCTGATGCATTCTCCGCTGTATTCGCCGCTTTAGAAGAAGCTAAGATTGCCACAGTTTCCGCGGAAGTAACCATGATTCCTCAGACCTGGGGCACACTTACCGACGAAGGCGACATCAAGAGCATGAACAAGATTCTCGACTTACTTGATGAGGACGACGACGTTCAGCAGGTTTACCACAACTGGGATGAGTAATTCGAAAATAGAATAAATATGAAATAAAGAAAAGGGTAAGCGTTGAAATAACGTTTACCCTTTTTATAATGTTTGATCGGATTCGGATGGGGTGTATTGAATAATGTCTTCTATGTGGCAGTTAAGGATTCGGCATAGGTCGTTGAGTGTTTTTGTGGAAACATCTTTATTGTGTTTCAGGCGATGTAAGGTACTGTGGGATATATGGTGTTTACTGGTTAGAGTGTACCAGTTTTCTTTAGACTCTTCCAATGTATTCCAAAAAGGTGTATAATCAATCATAATAGAGCTCCTCGAATTATTCTACACTTTAAATGTAAAATATATTCTTGGACTTGAATATCTTCGGGAAAACGAATATAATGTAGGTATATTAGATTTTAAGGAGGAGTAGTTATGCGAAAGACAAAATGGTTCCTGATAGTTGCGATATTGTCATTATGTTTAGCAGGATGTGCTGAGAATAATACTTCCAATGAAGAACTTCAAAAACAATTGGAAGAGTTACAGAAGGAAAATGAAGAACTTAGTAATCGACTTGATGAAATACAAAGTGCTACTGTTGCGCCAACAGCAACGAATACGCCAGTACCAACACCGACGAATACGCCTATGCCAACGGTAACAAATATGCCTATGCCAACGGTAACAAATATGCCTATGCCGACGGCAACAAATACGCCAGTGCCGACAGCAATTTCAACACCGAAACCGTCTGGAACTGGTACAATAACAGGAGATTATTCTGCAATGACTCCTACTGAAATTTTAGACGCTGCTTATGAGTTGGCGGATGGTGAAAAATTTGTTGCACCTTGCACTTTAACAGGCGTTATTACAGAAGTAAACACTGCATACAATGAACTGTATGGTAACATCAGTGTAACCATCGTTGTTGATGGTATGGAAGACAAGAAGATTCTGTGCTTTCGCTTGGTTGGGGATGACATTAGAGATTTAGTAGTTGGTGATACAGTTACTGTAACCGGTATCATCAAAAATTATAAGGGTGTTATTGAATTTGATGCTAAGTGTAAACTGGATAGTGTTATTAAAGTAGCAGGATTTATAAAAGATGAACCCGTAGAGGAAAAAATACCAATAGATCCAACCGGCATGACTGTAGTTGAAATATTAGACGCTGCTTATGAGTTGGCGGATGGTGAAAAATTTGTTGCACCTTGCACTTTAACAGGCGTTATTGTAGAAGTGAACACCGCATACAGTGAACTGTATGGTAATATCAGTGTAACCATCGTTGTTGATGGTATGGAAGACAAGAAAATCCTATGCTTCCGTTTGGGTGGTGATGATATTAAAGAGTTAACAGTTGGTGATACAGTTACTGTAACCGGTATTATCAAGAATTACAAAGGTGTTGTTGAATTCGATGCTAAGTGTAATTTAGATAATGTCATTAGGGAAGGAGATACACCAACACCAGTGCCAACAGCAACGCCAAAGCCAATTACAACGGGTACTGCAACAGGTGAATTTTCCGGTAAGTATGTAGGGGATTATTCTGCAGAGTGGATGCCAGCAAGTGCATTTACTGGATGTGAAAATGGAGCAATAGTAACGCTAGGAATTGAATTAAAGACGGAAGGTCGGGCAAATAAGTGGTGGAATATTACATTCCTTAAGGCGGATTGGTCCAAATATCTTGACGATAAGTATTATATTGGTGAATCACCTTCGTTTAGCCAGTATGAATTTGTAGCAGTGGACGGAGATTCTTACACGTTAGCACTCTCTGGTGAAGCAATTGAACAGATTAATAAAGATGGTAAATTTGGCATTCAGACAGATGGAGTTATTTTTCACACATGGTTTGTAACACCTGCAGATGCAGAGAAATTGATACCAACGGCAACGCCAAAACCAACAGCAACGCCAAAACCGACAGTGACACCAAAACCAACAGTAACACCTAAGCCAACAGCAACACCTAAACCAACGGCAACGCCAAAACCAATAGCAACAAACACACCAGTGCCGACGGCAACGAGTACACCGGTACCAACGCCGACAAATACACCAGTGCCAACAGCAACGCCGACCAATATGCCAATACCAACACCTATAGAACTTGAATGTACATTTAGTAAGAGTGAGAGTGTGGTGTCAGCGACAGGATGGTTTTCGAGATCTGTTACTGTTACTGCTAATGTAGCAGGAGGTGCAGGAGGATATAAATATTATTTTGTATTATATGTATTTGATGAAACTACGGCAAGCTTGTCTTCAACAGATTGTACAAGTAACATATTTTCCTTTAAAACTTCAGTGAATAATAAGTATAGACTTGACGTAAAGGTTATTGATGAGAAAGGGAAGATGGCTATATTTTCCTACACTATTCCAGAATATGGTTCTGATGAAGAAGTAGTAATAACAAAAACAGAGGTTAGTGTAACAGCTACGCCGATCCCGACACCTACAGGAACGAAATCAGATACAAATCCACCAGAAATAGACATGGGGTCTTTTAATGTTGATAAGAAAAAGGTGGCAGCTGGAGAGAAGATTGCATTTAGTGTGAAAGTAACGGATGATATAAGTGGAGTAAAATATGTCGGAATATATTTAGAAAAGCCGTCAGGTGGCATGAAGGAATATGTATCATTGAAGTATAATACTATTACAGACAAATATGAAGGAAGTTATGAAATTAGTGAAACTGCTGAAGCAGGTGTCTGGAAAATAGGTTATATAGATACTAGTGATAATGAAAGGCATGCTACATATTTGCACAATTTAAATGTAAATATCTATGCAGATAATAAAGTTGATATGAGTGAATTTGATTTTACTGTATATGGAACGAAATCAGATACAAATCCACCAGAAATAGATATGGGGTCTTTTACTGTTGACAAGAAAGAGGTGACAGGTGGAGAGAAGATTACATTTAGTGTGAAAGTAACGGATGATATAAGTGGAGTAAAATATGTCGGAATATATTTAGAAAAACCATCAGGTGGCATGAAGGAATATGTATCATTGAAGTATAATACTATTACAGACAAATATGAAGGAAGTTATGAAATTAGTGAAACTGCTGAAGCAGGTGTCTGGAAAATAGGTTATATAGATACTAGTGA
>JAZNXI010000161.1:0-39651 GCA_045593825.1 Lachnospiraceae bacterium | reverse complement strand
GCTACGATCCGACTTGGAATACATGAAAGTTACATTAGTGGTGCCGTGCTACAACGAAGAAAAGAATGTTGCATTATTTTTTGAAGTTGCAGATGCGGCCTTTCAAAATAAAAAAATAGAGTATGATATTGTGTTTGTTAATGACGGTAGCAAGGATAACACCTATAAAGAGCTGCAATCGCTTTTTACAGCACATCCGGACAAGGTGTCGGTTATTAACCTGTCCAGAAACTTCGGCAAAGAAGCGGCCATTCTGGCGGGCTTAAAACGTGCCTCCGGGGACTATGTATCTTTGGTGGATGCGGACCTGCAGCAACGTCCGGAAATTGTGGTGGATATGGTAAATTACCTGGAAGAGCACGAAGAGTACGACGTAGTGGCAGCGTATCAGGAACACCGCATCGAAGGAAAGCTTATGTCCGGCGTAAAGAAATTGTTTTACTCCCTTATTAACAAGGTTTGCGACATCGAGTTTTATGCCGGTGCCAGTGATTTCAGAACCTTCCGACGCTCTGTGGCAGAAGCATTGATTAACATGCCGGAGTATCACCGATTCTCCAAGGGCCTGTTTTCCTGGATTGGATTTAACACTCATTACCTGCCGTATGTGGCAGAGGAACGCAACGCCGGCGAAACCAAGTGGTCTGTAAAGAAACTCATGAAATACGCACTGGAGGGCTTCATGTCCTTTACCACCATGCCACTTCGTTTTGCAACTTACCTTGGCATGATTGTATCGCTATGTGCAGTGCTTTATATGATATTTGTTATTGTTAAGACCCTCATTTTTGGCGAAGCAGTGCCGGGCTATCCGACCATCGTAACGCTGATACTGTTCCTTAGCGGTGTACAGTTATTGATTTTAGGAATTCTTGGTGAGTATCTGGCAAGAATTTATGTACAGGGCAAGAACCGGCCGGTGTATATTGAGAAGGAGTTTTTGCACGGGAGTAAGGAAGAAAGTGAGAAATAAATTGGAAAGATAGGAATCATTACGAAAGCTTAAATAAAAAGTTTTCGTAGTGATTCTTTTTTGTTGACAACTATACTCCTTTGGGAGTATAGTTAAAATGAAGGGTGGGATATATATGATAAAAAAATTGTATCATGGTTCGTCCAATATTATAGAAAAACCGGTATTCGGTTATGGTAAAAAATATAATGATTATGGTCTTGGCTTTTACTGCACAGATTCTATTGAAATGGCAAAAGAGTGGGGAGTAAGTTTAAACCAGGACGGTTATGCTAATTGTTATGAATTGGATTGCACAGGACTTACTATTTTAGATTTGAATAATTCGAAGTACTGTATTTTACACTGGCTGGCGGTTCTGTTGAAAAACCGTGAATTTGATAGTACATCAGCCTTGGCAGCAGAAGCAAAAGAATATTTGCTGAAAAATTTCTCGGTGAACTATGAAGAATATGATGCCATTATCGGATATCGTGCAGATGACAGTTATTTTTCCTTTGCACAGGATTTTGTCAATGGAACCATATCTTTCCGCCAACTTAACAATGCCATGCATCTTGGAAAGCTTGGGCAGCAGTTTGTATTAAAGAGTAAAAATGCATTTGATAGCATAAAATTTAAAGGGTATGAAACCGCAGAATATGATATATGGTATCAAAAGAAGATGCTCAGGGATAAAACTGCCCGACGGGAATATTTTGATGTGGAACGTAATAAGCGCCAGCGTGGAGATATTTACATTATGCAGATTATGGATGAGGAGATGAAGGCAGATGATTTGCGCTTACGATAAAGTATATTTGGATAAAGCCCGTATTGCCCTGGGCAGAATGCTGGACTTTGCAGTATATGATTTAAAATATAATCTGACATATTTTTTTGATTTATTTATATCTTCCGGCGTAGCTGAACGCTTTGGGCGAGGAGATTTTACCCTCCTGGTAGGGAAATCCGGTGTGGAGCTTGCCTATGAGGTTTTGGAACGTTCAGGAATTGACTATGAGAGAGTAAAGGTAAATTACACAGCAAACCGTAGCGAGGAATATTGGACTGGCTGGGCACTGGCATACTATCAATGGAAAACTGCTCTTTCCTTTGAAGAGATTGTAAGCTGTGTCCCTGTTGCAGAAATATGTGTGATGTATTCACCGTATCATGAGATGCATATACAAAGCTTTGTGGACCGAATGAATGCTTATTACCGGGCCCTGCAGCCGCAAACCAATTTGAAGAAGATGCGACAAAAGGCAGGCTTCAGCCAAAGCGAACTGGCAGAGTTTTCCGGTGTGCCGGTGCGTACCATTCAGCAGTATGAGCAACGCCAGAAGAACATCAACAAGGCGCAGGTAGAGTATTTGTTGATGCTGGCGCAGGCGTTGTGCTGCAGGGTGGAGGATTTAGTGGAGAAGGTGGAGTAACGGGAAAATGAATATTAGAAAGAATTCTGTGAGTTTTTGCAATTATTAATCTGGAATTATGTGAAAAAACAAGAAAAAACAATGGGAATTTTGTGGTTTTTGATTGCGGGATAAAGATATTTATGATACGATGTTTGTGTAACAGATAGTAGCAGGTTGGAAAGGAGATATCATGGCACTGTTAAAAAGAAAAATTGATAGTTATCTTCTTCAGTGGAAGCAAAATACAGACCGATTCCCGCTTATTGTAAAAGGTGCACGTCAGATTGGGAAAACGGCATCTATTCGTCAATTTGCAGAAGAAAACTATGCGCATATTATTGAGATTAATTTCGCCCTGCAAAAACAATATACTACAATTTTTGATAATGGATTTGACGTTGATATCATTATTAAAAATATATCATTGATAAATCCGGCATTGGAATATGTACCTGGAAAAACATTGTTCTTTTTCGATGAGCTTCAGGCATGCAGCAATTGTGCCACCAGCCTAAAAGCGTTCAAACAGGATGGCCGATATGACGTCATTTGTTCCGGTTCGCTCATGGGGATTAACTATCAGCAAATTGAGTCCAACAGTGTTGGTTATAAAGAAGACTATGAGATGCATTCCATGGACTTTGAGGAATTTCTTTGGGCCAAAGGCTATAGTGAGGACCAGATAGAAGACCTTTATCAGCATATGCTGACGGTTACTCCGTTTAGTGAGCTGGAGCTTCAGGTCATGTTTGAGAATTTCAAGGAATATATGATACTTGGAGGTATGCCGGCTGTTGTAAATCGTTTTGTGCAAAATAAAAATTTTAGCGGAACACTGAAGTTGCAACAACAGCTTCTGTTGGATTATGAAGAAGATATTACGAAATATGCCGGTGGTTTAGACCAGGGACGTATCTTAAATATATATCGAAAAATTCCCGCATTTCTTGGGAATGAGAATAAAAAATTTCAAATTTCCAAGGTAGAGCATGGTGCCAGAAACAGGGAATACATTGGTACGGTTGACTGGCTGAATAATGCCGGAATAATAAATGTCTGTTATTGCATGAATTTGCCGGAGCTGCCGCTAAAAGGAAATTATAACCCGGATAACTACAAACTTTATTTTAGAGATACCGGTTTGCTCATCGGATCTATGGATGAAGAAGTGCAGGAAGATTTGCGCTTTAATAAAAATTTTAATGTTTATAAAGGTGCGCTGTATGAAAATATGGTCGGCGATATGCTGGTAAAGCAGGGCTATGCGATTTATTACTATAAAAACGAGAAAGGCACCATAGAAATGGATTTCTTTTTGAGGGATAAAGATTCTTTAATACCATTGGAGGTCAAAGCTACGGATGGTGCTACAGCATCCCTAAATCGGCTGATTGAAAGTGATTCGTATCCCGATGTCCACTACGGCATAAAGCTTTGCATGAAGAATGTTGGGTTTAACGGAAAGTTTTATACTTTCCCATATTTCCTGACTGTATTTTTAAAGAGATTTTTAAGAGAAAAGAGATAAGTAGGATAGAGAAGTAATAACAAACAGAACCCCATCAAATGTAAGTTATAGTACGAGCTTACGTTTGATGGGGTTATTTTTATTTGGTAAATTCTTTTACCAAATCTATAACTATATTCAGCTGATTATCAGTAAGTAAATGTAAATCATATTCTAATTGTTTTGTTTTTTCCGGATTCGGATTCTCGTATGAGAAAAATTCCTGTGGAGATATATTGAAATACTCACATATATAAAAGAAAACAGTCATGGAAGGAAGTGCTTTGCCATTTTCGATATTGTTGATATAACTGGAATTTTGTCCCAGCGATAAGCTCATATCTCTGGCAGAGACTCCGTGTTTTATTCTAAGTTGAGTGAGTCTTGCGATAAATTCTTCTGGTTGCATGAGAATACCTCCTTATTTAGTTTAGTGTATACTACATAATACTGAAAAATGTAGGAACAAATCCTTAATTGTTGTTGAAATGGTGGAATATAAGTGGTATAATTTAGAAAATGACGGAAATAAAGCGACAAAAGATGAAAACATAAGGAGGATTTGTTATGAAGAAGAAAATAGTAGCATGGTTTTTGTTATTTGCAATGATGATTGCATTTGTGCCGGCGGGAAGTGTGCAGGCGGCGACGTATAAGAAAAATTCAAGCGGAACGAAGGTTAAGTATCTTCAACAAAATTTATCGTTTTTAGGTTTCTCTACAAAGGGAGCAGATGGTAAATTTGGAGGAAATACCCAAAAGGCTGTAATTAATGCTCAGAAGGCACTTCAACTTCCACAAACGGGAGAGGTTAATGAAGAATTATATGCATTGATTTCTGAAACTGTTTCAGGAATTCAAACACATTTAAAGAATAAAGGATATTATTCCGGAAAGATTGATGGTATAGCAGGAACCGGAACACAAACAGCATTTGAAAAAATACAGAGAGATTATGGATATGCCAGAACCGGAATTGCAGACCGCTATGTATTAACAGAGATGGTTAATGATGTAGAAAAATCGGAAGAGACAAAAAGTTTACGTGAATGGGTTGCAAGATTAAACGGAACATATGATGATAAATTAGAGTCAGAATATTACACAAAATACGGCGAAGAATATTTAGAACTGTTTTATAAGTATCCGGAGGTGCTGGATTTTTATGATGTTCATATTGATTATGAGACGAAACATGCAAACATCGTATATAAAGAAGCTTATAAGGAGCAAGACGAAGCAATAGTTTGGGAAGGAGTGGCTAATGGAGTTCCGTTCCTTATTAATCATTTAACAGGTCTTTTTGGAGTGTCTGAAGATGAGTATGATAAATTAGTATACAATACCATCATGTCCCTTGTTATGAAAATGTATTATAAAGATAATGATATGTATCAAGCTGTAAAAGAAATTAACAATGCAGTAAGTACATTTGAGGGAATGTATTCTTTTGCTGACGAGAGTAGCAAATCTATTCTGATACAGGAATTGATGAAATTGCATCCGGAGTTAACAAAGGAAACTATAAAGGAAATAGTGGATACAATTGGCGAAGAATGGGGAGGAGTTGCCAAATTTTTAGATGGTTCAGTAACTATCGTTAAATATACAGTTGCAGCAACGGAATTGTACTCAATTAGTGATGAGTTTATAAAACAATTAAAGCAGTCGGTGAAACAACCTTCGCTTTTATACTTTAGCTTATGTTATCTGGAAGAAATAAAAGAACAATCGGTTGAAGAATTTCTAATAAGACATCTTGCGAGTGAATTATCAGTAGAATTGATAGAAGGACTTTTAAATGGAGCAACAGGAGAAACGTATGGAGCAATAGTTGGAACGTTAAGACTATTATCCGACTTTTTTGTACAGGCAACGGTTGATGAACAACAGAATACCTATATGATGAGGTTCTATTGTAAGGACTTGAAAGATACATTGATTGAGATGCGAAAGGACCTTGTTGAAAATTCAGATTTGTATATTGAATCTGAAATGAATCAAAAGATAAAAAATTATGAAACAACATATAATTTTTATCTTTGTGCATTGGAAACATTTTATGAAAGTGCATTGGAAATGACATCTGATTGGAAATGGTGGGATCAGACAAGAGAAGTAATACAGAATGACATAAACTTCTTAAAAAACTACAATTATGATTTATATGTGCAAATGTGTTTGGTAGAAGCAAAAAAGACAGTAGCCAGTGTATCCTCCGTACAAGACAAACTTGACTACCTGCTCGAGCGTCTTGGTGCAACAGATGGAAACGTTGTATACTTTACCAAAAATCAAAAATCCTGTAAGACTTCTTTCGAATATGGTCATGGGGATTGTGCAAATTGTTCTAATTCCAATGTGGTTCAAACGGGATGGTTTAAAGATATTTTTGGTTATGCTGACGCTGGAAATTTTCCTAAACACACCATTACAAAAACAGGAGAAAGAAATAATCGAGGTTATTCCTGCTTTGGTTTTGCCAGCTTCGCTCAGTGGTACCTGTATGCGGATAGTTGTACAGAAAATGTAAAAGGCAAAGAAATTAAGGCAGTTAAGTTTAACAAAGATAATATGATGGCCTATGCACAGCCGGGCGATATTGTTAGAGTAAATGGGCACTCAGTTGTTGTGTATTCCGTAGAAGTAGATGGTATGTGGGTAGTTGACTGTAACTGGGATAAGAACACTGCCGGAGAAAAAATTAAAAATTGTGTAGTACAAAAGCACTTTTTTGAGTATTCTATGGAAAAATATGCAGGGAAAACAGCATATATCAACCGTGTGGAAAAGGTGATTGATGGTGAAAATAAGATTGGACAGTTTGACATAAACAATCTGCCTGCAACGCAAATACCAGTACTCAAAAATGGTGAGAAAAACACAAGTGTACAGTATTTCCAACAAAATTTATATTATTTAGGATATGCGGTTGGCGATTTTGATGGAGATTTCGGTAAAAAGACAAGTACTGCAGTAAAGAATCTTCAAAAGGATTTGAAGATGGAGCAGACAGGCGAAGTGAACAGGTACCTTTATTGTTTGGTGAATGATTCCATGAAGGAAATCCAGCAGTATTTGAAGGAAAAAGGTTATTATAGCTCAGAGATAGATGGTGTCGCGGGAACAGGTACTTCTAAAGCTATTACAAAGCTGCAAAAAGAATGGGGTATGAGTGCAACAGGACGAGTGACAGCAGAGTTTATGCAGAAAATTGTAGAGATGAAAGGATCTTCTGCTGTTCAAAATCTGGCTGAGTATGTGAAGTTATCGAAATGATAATAAGGAAAAGGAAAGCCTTGCAATCGCAGGGCTTTCTTTTAAAAGAAGAAAAACAATAAATGTATAATAGGGAAGGACGAATGATACATGAAACGGTATAGTATTTTATTAGTATTGTTTTTGGGAGTTTTATGCATTGCCTGCACTGGTAAGCAAGGAAACATGGAAATGGGTGGTAATGAAGATAAAAATAGCGCTACAGTACAACCTACTGCTACAGTGCAGCCTGGCGCTACAGTACAACCTACTACCACAGTACAACCTACCGCCACAGTGCAACCGACTGCCACAGTACAGCCTACTGCTACAGAAATACCAACATGGGATTTGGGTGACGAAGAAGATTTTAAATGGTTTACAATAGACAGTGGTGTAGTGGATGAAACGTCTTATTACTTATGTTCTGTCATATTCGATGGAAAACAAAAATGTATCCAGATTGACCAGTATATGGGAAATGAAACACAGGTAGAAATACCTGAAAAAATAAGAGAATATGATGTAATATCTATTGGAGAAGGGGCTTTTCGGAATAAGCAAACAGTGGAAGAAGTAATAATTCCGGAAGGTGTGTGGAAAATAGCTGAGGAGGCGTTTCTTAATTGTACCTCGTTATATAATGTAACAATACCAGACTCGGTGAAAGAGATTGATTATGCTGCTTTTATAGGAACACCATGGTTGGAATATATGCAATTCAAAAATCCATATGTTGTTGTAAATGATATATTGCTGGATGCATCATTGGTAGTAGGTGCAGCAGAAGTGCCGTCTGGTGTTAGGGCCATTGCAGGGGGTGCATTTAAAGAAGCCAATATTGAAAGTGTGGTCATAACAGAAGATGTAATAAGTATTGGGAAATATGCTTTTTTTGGTTGTGAATCGTTAATAGATGTAACCATGGGGAAAAATGTAAAAGAATTTGGAAGAGGCGCTTTTTCGGGTACAGCATGGTTTAATAAATTAAAAGAAGAAACCCAAATGGTGAGTATAAACAAGATATTACTTGATGGACATAAGGCGGAAGGTAATGTAATTATTCCGGATGATATTATTGCTATTTCTGACGAAGCGTTTTATGGGAATTCACAAATTAAGAATGTAACAATCCCGGAAAGTGTATCTTATATCGGAAAAAATGCATTTTATGGCTGCGAAAATTTAATGCATGTTGTGGTGCCAAATACGCTGGAAGTTATTGATAATGGTGCATTTGAGGAATGTGTAAAGTTGAGACTATTTAGTGTAGGAGATAGCCAGGATATCTGTGAATTTCCGGAAGCGCTTCAATATATTGGAGAAAGTGCGTTTTCCGGATGCAGAAATTTACAGAACATAATAATCACTAAAAATGTCTGCGGTCTCGGCACAGGTTGTTTTTATGACTGTACAGATTTAAAGAGTATCACGCTTGAAGAAGGAATAAAGTGCCTTGGTAAAATGGCTTTCTATGGTTGTTCAACTGTACCAGAAATTAATGTACCAAATAGTATTCAATATCTTGGTAGTCAGGCGTTTGCTTCTTGTAATCTACTAGCTGATGTAAAATTACCGGAAACAATAAATGAAATTCCGCGTGGATGTTTTGAACAATGTGGCAGTATAGTAAATATTGATATACCGGGAACGGTACAAATAATTGGCGACTATGCATTTTTGGGTTGTTCTTCATTGGAAAAATTTGTTTTGCCGGAAAGCATACAAAGCATAGCTTATGATACATTAATAGGTTGTTTGGCATTGGAAGAAATAATATACCCGGAAAATTTTTTGGAGGTATTTGGGACAACATTTTATAACGAATACTTGTTTGGCGGAAATAACGTGAGATGGCTTACGATTCCAGAAGGTGTGACTTGTATTGCAATGGGGGCTTTTGAAAACTGTACAGCTCTATTAGATATTGTAATTCCGCAAACAGTGCTAAAAATTGATGATGAAGCATTTGCGAATACTGCCCTTATTCGATTGAATTTGCCGGATAGTCTGGAATATATAGGAAAAGACATTGTTTCCAAATGCAAAAATCTGACAAGTATAAATTATCCGGCTAATATGGTTAGTCTATGGGGTACTGTTTTTGATGATGCATGGTTATGGGGAAATGAATACAATGTGGAACAGATTTCCATACCTGAAGGGGTGACAGAAATTGCATATAGTGCTTTTGAGGACTGTGATAATTTGAAAGAAGTTATAATGCCAGCTTCTGTTATTACGATTGGATCATATGCTTTTGAAAATTGTGAAAATCTAAAAAAGGTAATTTTGCCAGCTAATTATCATACCATAGAAAGGAATGCATTCTATAGGTGTAGAGGTCTGGAGGAATTGGAAAACGAATTCTATACAACCCATGTCGGAATTTGTGCGTTTGAAGAATGTAAAAGTCTATTCAGCGTACAATTGTTGAACGCAAAGGTAATAGAGCAATCTGCATTCGCATACTGTAGTAACTTATGTGTTTTTTCGGTATCCAAAAAACTGAAAGAATTAGATCTTTATGCTTTTTCGAGTGCATTTTTGCCGCCTACTTTGTTGTTATATGAAGATGCGAATAAGGATGTTTTTAAAGAATATAGAAGCTATAAGGAGTTTAGAAGTGCTTTGGGATTAAGTACGCCATGGTATTGGGACTAATGGAATTATAATTTTTTGGAGCATATAATTTCTTATCTAGAAAAAGAACACAACCACTTTCCACCTCATGGAAAAGCTCTTGTGTTCTTTTTCTTTTTGTGCTATCATAAACCTCATAATGCGTTACTAGGCATTTTTTGCCATGCACTATGCTATCCGACATACATGCATGCCAAACCGAAGTAAAGGACAAACTAACCCCATGAAAAAAATGATTGAAGCAAAAGACTTAGTATTTGAATATATCCGCCGTGATGAAGAAGGCAACGTAGACGGCATCATCAGGGCAGTAGACGGTGTAACCTTAGATGTGCAGCCGGGAGATTTTGTTGCTATTTTAGGCCACAACGGTTCCGGTAAGTCCACCATTGCCAAGCAGATTAACGCCATCCTGGAGCCTACCGAAGGCTACCTTTATGTGGATGGCAAGGACGTGTCGGACCCTGACAAGCTGTGGGAAGTTCGTCAGTCGGCAGGCATGGTGTTCCAAAATCCGGACAACCAGATTATTGCGTCTGTGGTGGAAGAGGACGTGGCCTTCGGGCCGGAAAACCTCGGTGTGCCGACGGAAGATATCTGGGTGCGGGTGGAAGAAGCACTGCGTGCGGTAGGTATGTTGGAATATCGTACCCACTCTCCAAACAAGTTGTCCGGTGGGCAAAAGCAGCGCGTTGCAATCGCGGGCATTATGGCCATGAAGCCAAAGTGCATTGTGTTGGATGAGCCGACGGCAATGCTTGACCCAAACGGACGTAAAGAAGTAATTAAGACTCTGCACGAGCTGAATGAGAAGGAGAATGTAACCGTACTGCTTATTACCCATTACATGGACGAAGTTATTGGTGCAGATAAAGTCATCGTCATGGATGATGGCAAAATCGTGATGCAGGGTACCCCAAGGGAAGTGTTCTCCCAGGTGGAAAAAATGAAGTCCTACCGGTTGGATGTACCGCAGGTAACGGAGCTTGCCTGGGAGCTTAAGAAAGCAGGTATGCCAATGCCGGACGGCATTTTAACAGTAGAAGAATTTACGGAGGCATGGAAACAGTGTCAATAGTTTTAGATCAGGTCAATTACACATATAGTGCGGGCACGGCCTACGAAAAGCAGGCCTTAAAGGATATCAATCTGGTGATTCCGGACGGGCAGTTTATCGGGCTCATCGGGCATACCGGCTCCGGAAAATCCACGCTGATTCAGCATTTAAACGGTCTGATTAAGGCCACAAGCGGTGCCATTTATTACGATGGCCATGATATTTACGATGATGATTTCAGCATGAAGGAACTTCGTACCAAGGTGGGCTTGGTATTCCAGTATCCGGAGCATCAGCTCTTTGAAACCACCGTGGTAAAGGACGTGGAATTCGGTCCGAAGAACATGAAGCTTCCACAGCTGGAAGTGCAGATGCGTACCTTTGAGGCAATCAAGATGGTAGGCATTTCCGAGGAGCTTTACGATGCTTCCCCGTTCGAGTTATCCGGCGGACAAAAGCGTCGTGTAGCCATTGCGGGTGTCCTTGCCATGAAACCGGAGGTACTTATCTTAGATGAGCCGACGGCAGGTCTTGACCCGATGGGCCGGGACGAGATTTTAGACCAGATTGCGGCAATCCAAAAGGAAAGAAAAATCACTGTAATTTTAGTGTCCCACAGCATGGAGGACGTGGCAAAGTACGTGGACCGTCTGATTGTAATGGACCACGGCAGCGTGCAGTTTGACGGTACGCCAAAGGAAGTGTTTGCACATTATAAAGAGTTGGAAAGTATGGGTTTAGCGGCTCCCCAGGTGACCTATATTATGCAAAGCTTACGGGCACAGGGAGCAAATGTGGGATATGCTACAACTGTAGAAGAGGCCCGGGATGAAATTTTAAAGTCTTGGAGAAGAGCATGATACGAGATATAACCATAGGACAGTATTATCCGGCGGATTCGGTGCTTCACCGTCTTGACCCGAGAGTCAAGCTGGTGGGAACCTTAACCTTCCTGATTTCACTGTTCCTGTTTAACAACTTAATAGGATACGTGATTGCGGGAATTTTCCTGGCAACCATGATTAAAATTTCCAAGGTGCCTTTTTCCTTTATTGTGCGGGGATTAAAAACCATTGTGGTTTTAATGCTGTTTACCGTGGTGTTCAACCTGTTTTTGACGGACGGTACGGTGCTTTGGCAGTGGAAGTTTATCAAAATCACCATCGAAGGTATTCAGACGGCGGTATTTATGGCGCTGCGTCTGACCTTCTTAATTATCGGGTCGTCCTTAATGACCCTGACCACAACGCCAAACCAGCTTACCGACGGCTTGGAAACCGGTCTGGCGCCGCTTAAAAAACTTCATTTTCCGGTGCATGAGATTTCCATGATGATGTCCATTGCCCTACGCTTTATTCCGATTTTATTGGAAGAGACCGACAAAATCATGAAGGCGCAGCAGGCAAGAGGTGCGGACTTTGAAGAAGGAAAGCTGATGGAGCGTGTAAAGGCACTGGTTCCTATGCTGGTTCCGTTGTTTGTATCGGCGTTCCACCGGGCAAACGACCTTGCCATGGCCATGGAAGCAAGATGCTACCGCGGCGGTGTGGGCAGAACCCGTATGAAACCATTAAAATACACGAAGCGCGACGGTATGGCATATCTGTGCCTGGTGGCTTATTTAATCGTCCTGGTGGCAACTACAAGGCTTTGGAATGTGTTTGTAGCATAAATTACCTGATAGAGAATATGAGGCGTATATGAAGCGAATAATGATTGTGGTAGCCTATGAGGGCACCAAATACTGCGGATGGCAGTCCCAGCCGAATCAGATTACGGTGGAAGAGGTTATCAACCGGGAACTGTCCAGGCTGTTAAATGAAAATATTGAGGTAATCGGTGCCAGCCGTACCGATTCCGGTGTACACGCCATGGGTAATGTGGCGGTGTTTGATACAGAAACCAGAATTCCTGCTGAAAAGATTTGCTATGCGCTCAATGTAAGTCTTCCGGAGGACATTGTGGTGCAGTCTTCCCGTGAGGTTCCTTTGGATTTCCACCCACGGCACTGTGACAGCGTCAAAACCTACGAATATAAAATTTGGAATGCGGATTTTATCCAGCCTTTTAATCGGAAATATACCCACTTCGTATATAAAAATCTGGATGTGGACGCCATGCGGCGTGCGGCAAAAGATTTCCTCGGCACACACTGTTTTACCAGTTTTTGTTCTACCCATACCCAGGTGCAGGACCACGTAAGAACTATTTATTCCCTGGATATTTTAAAAGAAGACCATTTGCTTACCATCCGCATCCGCGGCAACGGTTTCCTTTACAACATGGTGCGTATCATCGCAGGCACACTGATTAAAATTGGCATGCATGAAATGAGCGAAACCTGTGTACCCTCTATTTTAGAGGCAGAAAACAGGGAAGCGGCAGGTCCGACGGCACCGGCGCAGGGGTTAACCTTGGTTGGTATCGAGTATCCGCACCTTATGGCAGTCAGAAAATCTTGATTTTCTGCTGTATTCCCGTCCTGTAAAGCCTCTGACTAAATCAGGGGGTACATAAGCTCCCGGAAGCGAGGTAAGCATGAAAGGGAGTTTGTTGTGGAGAATGATGTATCTGTTTTGTGCCATGGCGGGAATTTTAGCCGGGTACGGAGTATTTACACTGACAAGCAGTGACGGGGCAAAACCGAATACCATTACAAAAGATAACACGCTGGTCCGGGAATCCGGAGACGGCGTGTTTTTTGATGGAAAAAAAGAGGAAACCGGGCCTACTGCGGTGACGGTTTTACCTACACCGACAGAAAAAGCAAAAGTGACAGACCCGCCGCAGCCAATCCTGGTTCCGGTAGAGATTTCAGCAACGCCAACGGTAACAATTTCTCCAAAGACAACAGAAATCCCGGCAGTAACACCTTCCCCGACAGCAACGGAAGCACCCGCAGAGGTTTCGGAGGACAAGCTCCCGTCTTTGGGACAGCAGTGGGCAGGTACGGGAGAAAAAGTGCCGCAGATTACTGCTCCGTCTATCACACCTAAATTACAGGAATCTCCGGCAACGCAGGTTATCACCTACCCGGCGCAGATTTTCGGACAGGTGCCGGTAATTAACCGCTCGGATGCTTATGTCAGTTATTTTGAGTTTGCCTACGATTTAATTGCCATGATGGAACCGGTGGTAAATGCCAGAGGACTTAACATGAATTCCTTGTTAACAAAGTTTGTTATTAAAGCACTGTTTTGCGGTGTGGATATTGAAAAGCTGGATATCAATGCGCCAATTCCGAGACGCCTTGCTGCTCTTTGTTTGTGGCTGGCTGCCCAGGTGTTAAATGAGAGCGGTTGCGATACCTCCGCAAAAAGTGCCGGTGCTTATGTGACCGACATTTCCGGCTGCTCTGCATCGGAAAAAAAGGCGATTGCTTATCTGTATGAATCCGGTATCTTAAAAGGATATCAGGTACAGGGGCAAATGTTTTATCCGGACGCCGGGTTGAAAACAGAAGCGGGAAATAGTTGGCTTTCTGCAGTAAAACAGCACTGGAAATAAGCCCGAACGTGTGTTAAACTAAGAAAATAGAGATGTTCGAAGTGTCTGAAAATAAAGAAAATTCTCAGACGCAGGCGAAAATCATTTGGCGAAAGATAAAACAACACATGATTGAAGAAAAATTGAAAATTTCTTCAAAAAAAGGTAAAAATATTGTTGACAATTGTGTAGCCCTTCGATATAATGTAACACGTTGGCGCCAAATGAGGTTTGGTGCACTGAATGTGACTTATGAGCCTGTTTATTACAGTATCATATAACAGAAGATTTTAAGGAGGATTACGCAATGAAGACTTTTATGGCAAGCCCAGCTACCATTGAAAGAAAGTGGTACGTAGTTGATGCCGAAGGCCAGACATTAGGTCGTCTCGCATCCGAAGTTGCTAAGGTTTTAAGAGGCAAGAACAAGCCAATTTTCACACCACACGTTGATACAGGTGACTATGTTATCGTTGTTAACGCTAGCAAGGTTAAGGTAACCGGTAAGAAGATGGATCAGAAGATCTACTACAATCACTCCGATTACGCAGGTGGTATGAGAGAAACCACATTAAAGGAACTTATGGCTAAGGATTCCGCTGAAGTTATCAAGCTTGCAGTTAAGGGAATGCTTCCAAAGGGACCTTTAGGAAGAAGCATGATCAACAAGTTACATGTATACGCTGGCCCAGAGCACGTTCACGCTGCTCAGAAACCAGAAGTATTAGAAATCAAGTTCTAATCACTGAAAGGAGGACAAAACATTGGCTAAGGCAAAATACTACGGAACAGGTAGAAGAAAGAGCAGTGTTGCCAGAGTATATTTAGTACCTGGTACAGGCAAGTTTACAATCAATAAGAGAGATATGGATGAATATTTCGGATTAGATACATTAAAGCTGATCGTTCGTCAGCCACTGGCTCTCACAGAGACAGCTGACAAGTACGATGTTATCACAACCGTTCGCGGCGGTGGTTTCACAGGTCAGGCTGGTGCTATCAGACACGGTATCTCCAGAGCCCTTTTACAGGTAGATGGCGATTTCCGTCCGGCACTTAAGAAGGCAGGCTTCTTAACAAGAGATCCTCGTATGAAGGAAAGAAAGAAGTACGGCTTAAAGGGCGCAAGAAGAGCACCACAGTTCTCCAAGAGATAATTGGAACATACAAAATCCCTCCACTTTGTGGGGGGATTTTTTTGTTCCAATGACCTCAGTTCCTGAGGTCAATTCCGAGCATAGCTCGGAATCTCCACGCTAAAAAAGGTCCACCGGACCTTTTTCTTAACGCATGGACAGTTCTCCAAGAGGTAATCGCTTATCTTCGGATGCACGGAATGCCCAAGAGATATTGCAAAACTTCCTTTTTTGCGGTATGATGTATTCAGGATAAAAACTACTACAGGAGGATTCCCATGAAAGATAATAATTGTGCTTATTGCATGCGAGGCGAACTGCTTGATAAGTTCGGAATTTTTATCTGCGACCTTCAGGTCAGCAGTCTGATTTTATTTAAGGAGCAGAGCAAGCCGGGCCGTGTGATTGTGGCTTATAAGGACCATGTCAGTGAAATCGTTAATATTTCCGAGGAAGAGCGCAACTTGTTTATGGCGGATGTAACCCGTGCGGCAAAGGCATTACATGCGGCATTTAAGCCAAATAAGGTAAACTACGGTGCTTACGGTGATACTGGCTGTCATCTTCACATGCATCTTGTACCAAAGTACGAGGGCGGCGATGAATGGGGCGGCATTTTCCAGATGAACCCGGGCAAGGTTTACTTAACCGACGCAGAATACGCAGAAATGATTGAAAAAATCAAAGCAAACCTGTAATTGAAAAAGAAAGAGGACATCCCCGATAACTTTTTGTTGTCGGGGATGTTTTTTTAGGGTATACTGTAAAAGGAGTAACATTGCAATTTGATTTATATATTCTAAATAATAGTAATCGTAAGTGAGAATGCCATGAGAAAAAAATCTATTCCGGGAGAAGAACTTCAGGAAGTACAACATAAAAAGAAGAAAAAACCGCAAAAGGACATCCGCTGGGAGCGTCTGGATAACACCGCACATTTATTTCCGGCCATTGCGGGCGAAAATATGAGTAATGTGTACCGCATTTGTGTGACGTTAACCGAACTTATTGAGCCGGAGCTTTTGCAGCAGGCCGTGGATATGGTTCTGCCAAAGTTTGACGGGTTTAATCTGCGTATGCGCAAGGGCGTGTTCTGGTATTATTTTGAGGAAAACGGCAAGCCTGCACCAAAGGTGGTGGAGGAAACCAACTTTCCGTGCCGCTACATCCATGCCAATAAGAACAACAACTATTTGTTTCAGGTAACTTATTATAAATACCGCATCAATTTAGAGGTGTTCCATGTGCTCACCGACGGTATGGGTGCCATTAACTTTTTGCGTGAGCTGACCTATCAGTATTTGCGTCTGCGTCATCCGGAGCTGGGAAGTACCATGAGTGATTCCCTGGCAACCCACACCTCCATGAACCGGGAAGACAGTTTCTTAAAGAATTATAAGCAGGCAGCAAAAAGTGGATATAAGAAGCAGAAGGCATATCTTATTAAAGGTGAAAAACTCCGTCAGGGCGAGTTTGGTGTGATGCATGGTTACTTAAATATTCCGCAGTTAAAGGCGGTCTGCAAGCAGTACGGTGTCAGCATTAACGAGTATCTGGTGACTGTATTTGCTTGGAGCGTTTATCAGGAATGCTTGATGGGGATGCCATCAAAACTTCCGATCCGCGTGGCAGTGCCGGTGAATCTTCGTCCGTATTTCGGGTCCATAACCACAAAGAATTTCTTTGCCATGGTGTCGGCGGAATTTCATCCGACAAAGGAAGCATATACTTTTGAAGAAGTATTGCAAATCATCCGCGACAGTTTGCGCAGCCAGATGAACAAGGAGCATTTGGAAAAATTATTTTCCTATAATGTTTCCAATGAAAAGCTTTGGATTGCCAGAGCAGTACCATTGCCAATAAAGAATATTGCTATGAAACATGTGTATACCGCATCGGCCCTTGCCAACACTTCTACCGTAACCAACATCGGAAATATTCAGGTAGAAGAGCCATACCGCCCGTATGTAGAGATGATTTTGGCATACCTTGCCATGTCCAAGGGGCAGAATATCAAGGGGACTGTATGCTCTTTTGGTGATACACTGGCATTTTCCTTCAGCTACACCTTAAAAGACGTCTCCATTCAGAGATGCTTTTTCCGCAAGCTGGCAGCCGACGGAATTGCGGTTGAAATTGATAGTAACGGAGTAAATTATGAGTAAATGCAGAAATTGTAACGTGGAAATACTGGACGAAACCGAGTTTTGTCCTTTGTGCCATTCGGTGCTTGAGCAGACGGAAGAACTGGAAAACATGTATCCGGATGCCAGACTGAAAACGCAAAAATTAAAATTTGTTACCCGCCTGTATCTGTTCTGCGCCTTGGTAGTAGAGTTCCTGCTCGTTGTCATCGATTTTAACGGTGAGAACCAGGTGCATTGGAGTGTACTGGTAGGATTGGGACTGTTATATGTATATACTGTGCTGCGGTATGCGGTGCTCGGAAAGTCCGGCTATCGTGCCAAAACCATTGTACTGGTGTTGTTAGCGGTACTGGTTACGGTGGCGGTTGATTTTATAACCGGATACCGGGGCTGGTCGGTGGACTATGTGATATCAGGAGGAATTCTTCTGGTAGATGTGATTATCATTGCACTGATGATATGGAACCGCCGCAATTGGCAGAGTTACCTGATGTGGCAGATTGCCATGATTTTGTTTAGTGTGATTCCGGCAGTGTTGTACCTGCTTGGATTGGAACACAATTTTATTATGGCGTTTCTTCCGTTAACTGTGTCGGTGTTCTTATTCTTAGGTACGCTGATGATTGGCGGAAGAAGAGCAGGACAGGAGTTATACAGAAGATTTCATATTTAAGACATACAGGAGAAGATAAAATGTTACAGGAATATACAAAGGAACAATTATTACAGCAGCTTCGTGACATGGGAATCAAATCGACGGACAATCTGTTGGTACATTCTTCCATGAAGTCATTAGGACCGGTACAGGGTGGGGCTGATACCGTGCTGGATGCTTTGATGGAAGCAGTGCCGGAGGGTCTGTTAATTTTACCTACCCATACCTGGAAGCAGATGTGTGCGGAGTATTCTTTCTTTGATCCGGAAACTGAGCCGGTGTGCGTGGGAATTTTACCGGAGTTGTTCAGAAAGCGTCCGGGCGTGGTGCGTTCCCTGCATCCGACCCACAGCGTAGCGGTGTATGGAAAGGGCGCAGAAGATTATATTAAAGGTGAGGAAAACTGCACTACGCCTTGTCCGCCGGAGGGCTGCTGGGGCAGATTGAAAGATATTAACGCCAAGATTTTATTGCTTGGTGTAACACATACCAGAAATACTTATATCCACGGCATTGAAGAATGCTTTGACATTCCGGAACGCTTTACGGACAAGCCGACACGGTTTCAGGTAAAGATGCCGGACGGCAGTATAAAAGAGGTGGATATGTACCGTCATTACAACCGGATTGCCCCGCATATCTCCGAACATTATGACATCATGAAGGAAGGCTACGAGAAAACAGGAGCGGCAAAGCAGGTTCGTCTTGGGGATGCAGAGTGTATTTTATGTGATGCGGCAAAACTTTATGAAGTTACGGGACGTGTCCTTGCAAAGGAGCAAAACTTCTTTATTGACCGGGACAGTGTGCCGGTGGAATGGTATATGGAGGTAGACGTATGAAAAAGATAGCAATGATTACCGACGGTTGGAAGCGTATGGTAACCTATGCATGGGTAGACGGTATGATAAACCGGATTCACGAACTGGATGAGGATATCTGCATTTACCAGTACAATTGCTATGGCAACTGGCGTAAGGAGAAAAAATATAATCAGGGTGAATATAATATTTTCCGGCTTCCGGATTTAAATGAATTTGACGGCGTGGTGCTTGACTGCAATTTTACCAGTGACAAGGAACGGCAGCAGGAGCTGTCTGCTATGCTTCAGCAGGTGAAAGTTCCGGTTATCAGTATCGGTCATGCTATGGGCAGTTATTATTATGTAGGTGTTGACAATACCAATCCAATCAGGGAGATGATGGAGCATTTACATAAAGAGCATGGTTGTGTCCGCTTTTTGTATGCGGGCGGACCAAAGGGACATTATGAAAACTATTCCCGTATGACGGCGTTTAAGAATTATATTTTAGAAAATGGTTTGATTGAGCAGGATACCTGGTTTGGCGATTACGAGTATGCCACCGGTGTAAAGTTTATGGACCGTTTTGTTAAGGAGGCACTTCCTTTTCCGGATGCCATTGTTTGTGCCAATGATAACATTGCTGCCGGAATTTGCGCCCGTGCGGAAGAACTGGGTTATAATGTGCCGGGTGACTTTCTGGTTACCGGTTTTGATAATATGGAAAAGGCTGCGTATTTTTATCCGCAGATTTCTACCATTACCAATGATCGTGGAAAAATTGCGGCTGCGGTTGTGGATATGCTTCATGAGTTGTGGGCAGGAAAGCAGGTGGAAAGCTTTCATTTTGTTCCTACGGAGTGCGTATTTGGGGAAAGCTGTGGTTGTAAAAACAGCGGCACAATAGATTACCGCAGACATATCCGCGGCCATATCCAGTACAATATCCAGGCCCAGGTAGAAGACGAGCAGAGGGTAGAAATGGAAAGCCGGATGTCGGAAAGTACAGACTTTTACGGTATCTTCCATGAAATGTCCCGGTATGTAATTAATCATGATAGTGACGCTTTTTATGCAGTTATTGATAAGCGCTTATGGGATGGTGTTGATGAAAAGAAGCTGGCATCCAAGGGGTATCCAAAAGACCAGATGGTAGTTGCTTATGCATCAGAAGGCAATAATCCGATTTCCTTTGAATCAGTGGAAGCAATGTATGAACATCTTGCAAAGACCAAGCGGGGAGACGCCTATATGTTCACACCGTTGCATTTTCATCAGTATACGGTGGGATATACTATTGTGAAAAATGCGCGTTTCTTATATTATGACCCATATTTTTATGATATCCAAAATGGGTGTGCCCGTGCGATGGAAGCAATGTTTAAGCAACTTCAGCTGGAAAAGATTAATCAGCGTCTGGAGGAAGTGTATAACCGTGACCCAATGACCGGTTTGTATAACCGTCTGGCTTATACGGAGATGATAGGTCCTGCATTCCGGCAATATCAGGAGAAAAATGTGCCATGTTGTCTTGCTTTTTGTGACGTGAATTATTTTAAAGAAATCAATGATTCCATGGGACATGAATTCGGTGATACCCTATTAAAGAGAATTGCCAAGATTCTTTTGGATTTGCAGCCGGAAAACGGATATTCCTACCGCTTTGGCGGTGATGAATTTGTTGTGTTCTTTCCAAATGCCACTAAGGAAAAAGCACAGGAGTATCAGGCTGCAGTATTGGAGGAAGTGGAACGGTCCGGTATTTCTGTAAGTATCGGTACAGTGGTAACCAATCCGGCAGAGGATAAAGCACTGGATGATTACCTGGCAATGGCAGATGTTTTAATGTATGAAATGAAGAATGCAATAAAAGCAAAACGCTAGTTGAAGTTGAGTTGAGAATCATCTGATAAAGTGTTTTATGTGAAAATAGGACGATTGTCCGAATAAAGCAGAAAGACGAGGGAGAATAATGAAAAAAGTAGCCATTATTGCAGATACAACTTGTGATTTGTCGGTGGAGTTAAAGGAAAAGTACCAGATTAAAACCTTTCCATTACATATTCATTTAGGAGAGAAGGAATATTCTGACGGTGTGGATATTTCACCGGACGATATTTACCGTTGGTCTGATGAAAATAAGGCGACACCAAAAACCTCTGCTATTTCTCCTGCAGAGGCTACCGATGTGTTGGAAGCGGCCCTTAAGGATGCGGAAACAGTAATTTGTTTCTGTATTTCTGACCAAATGTCCTCCACAGGTAATGTGCTGCGTCTGGCAGTACAGGAGCTGGAAGTGGAAGACAAGGTTTTTGTAGTGGATTCCAAGAGTCTTTCCACCGGTATTGGCCTGCAGATTATTGAAGCCGCTATTATGGCAGAGCAGGGCATGGAAGCAGCAGAAATTGTGGAAACGATTCGCAAGATGCAGCCTAGAGTCAGAGCCAGCTTTGTTGTAGATACTCTTACCTACCTCCATCGCGGAGGCCGTTGCAGCGGTCTTGCGGCATTGGCAGGCGGTGCCCTGAAATTGCATCCTTTAATTTCAGTTATGGATGGTAAAATGTTGCCAGGAAAGAAATATCGTGGTAAAATGAACCGTGTGATTATTGAATATGTCAAAGACATGGAAGAAGAATTAAAGAATGCAAAGGCAGACCGTGTTTTTATTACCCATTCCGGTTGTGAGGAAGAAATTATTGAAGCGGTAAAGGCAGAACTTACTGCACTCGGACGTTTCAACGAAATTCTTATCACCCGTGCCGGCAGTGTTATTACCAGCCATTGCGGTCCGGGAACCCTGGGTGTTCTGTTTATTGCAGGAGAATAAAAAGAGGGAATTTAAGTGAATCAGCGTAAGGAACAAATGAAAAGGTATACGGGAGCTTGCGTGGTGCTGCTGTTAGCGGTGTTGTGTTTTGTAGGTTTGGCTATTCAGATTTGGTCTGACCGCAATAAAGAAGTTTTTTTGGAGATTACATCCGAGAAAGAGAATCCGCAGGAAGTTTCTGTATGGATCGAGGTAACTAAGTCCTGGCAGGATAAGGACAAAATAGGTTTGGGACCATGTTACGGTGCCCAGTACGACGGTTTTGTACAGAACCACATGAATGCAGCTCTTATGAATTGGGAACTGGAAATTCTTCTTCCTGCAGACGCAAAAATTGATAGCTCCTGGAACGGTGAATATATCAATGAAAACGGAAAAATCTATTTCAAACCCCAGGAAGACTTAGACATTGCATGGGTAAAGCCGGATGCAACAGAAGGCTTCGGTTTTGTTGTGTATTCCTATAAGGTATTGGAATTGACGGACTTTGTGGTGCGCGGACATAAGTATGCTTTGGTTACTTCTTATCCATTATTGTATTTAGGTCTGGTGTTGCTGCTGACAGGATGTATTGTTCTGGCTTGGCAGATTACGTTTGCCGTCCGTACCAAAAAAATGGAACAGCGCCGTATTAATGACGAAAAAATCATTGTGGAAACCATGCTTACGCTGGCAAATTTTATCGATGCAAAGGATGAGTACACCAGAGGTCATTCCACCAGAGTGTCTGCTTATTCGGTAAAGCTGGCTAAGAAGATGCACTTGGAAGAAGATGAAATACGTCAGATAGGCTATATAGCCTTAATGCATGACTGTGGCAAGATGGGCATTCCGGATAATATTTTGAATAAGCCGGACAGGTTAACACCGGAAGAACGTAAAATTATTGAACAGCATACCGTAATGGGCGGCAAAATTTTGGAAAACATGACTGCTATACCGGGAATCCGGGATGGCGCATTATATCACCATGAACGTTACGACGGAAAAGGTTACCCGGAAGGATTAAGCGATACGGATATTCCGCTGTACGCCCGAATCATTGGTGTGGCCGATTCCTTCGATGCCATGAATAGTGACCGCTGTTACAGAAAGCGTCTTTCCATGGACACTATCAAAAAAGAATTACAGGAAAATGCCGGAAAGCAGTTTGATCCGGAAATTGTTAAGTATATGCTTCGAATTATCGAAGAAAAGGATTTTACTTAGTAAAAAAAGAAAGCTTTACATATGCAGATGCGTATGTAAAGCTTTTTTGATTATTGTTTCTTCATTTGTCTAAGGAAAAGTAATATGGCGCCGGCGGTAGTAACTATGGCATATCCAAGAACCGGATAGAGATGAGGAAGAGCTTCGGAAAAGGTGCCATGTATCATAGCCCGCTCAAGCTCAACTGCATGAACAAACGGTAATAAGTTTGCTATCTTGCCAAAGGTTCCGCCCACCAATTCCAAATCAAACCACACGCCGGAAAGCCAGGCAGAGAGGTTGGTAAGCAGTGCACCGCAGATACCGCCCACCTGCTTTACATTAAATATACTGCCGCAAAGCAATCCAAGGGAAATGTAAAAAATAGAAACAGGCAGCATCATCAGTATTGCATAAAGGATGTTTACACTAACCGGTAAACCGAGGAGAACGGCAATAAGGAAACAGATGGCACTTTGTGCCAATGCAATCGGAATAATCGGCAGGATGTATCCCAGAATGAAATCCGTAGGTTTTAACGGCGTGGTGTATAAGCGCTGCAGGAAGGAGCTTTCCCTGTCCCTGGCAATTAAGGTGGAGGAAAACAGTGTCATAAAGGAAAGTCCAAACACGGCGATTCCCGGGGACAGGTGTTCAATTTGAAATAAATCAACAGGAATATTGGCCTGAATTGCGGAAAGGAGCAGTAACAACACAACAGGAAAGCCCAATCCAAACATCAGGTTGAGGGGGTCACGCAAAATCTCCTTTGCGCAGCGTTTTGCGAAGGTTAACATTCTCATTATTCTGCCTCCTTTACAATGGAAATAAATGCGTTTTCAAACCGGTCGGTGGAAGTCTTTTGCATAAGCTCCTTGGCGGTTCCGGTAACCAGCAGTTTTCCGTTCTTCATAATGCCGATGCGGTCGGAAAGAGCTTCTGCTTCTTCCATATAGTGGGTGGTAAGGATGATAGTTACTTTACTCTTTAAGGCACGGATGACATCCCACAACTCACTGCGGGCAAGAACGTCAAGACCAAGGGTGGGTTCATCCAGAAATAAAATAGATGGTTCCCCAATCAGTGCCATGGCAATACTGACCCGTCGCTGCCAGCCGCCGGAAAGCTTTCCTGCTTTTTTTGAGAGAATATCATGCAGGTTAAACTGTTTAGAAAGTTCGTCCAGTTTTGCCAGACTTTTTGCTTTGGAAAAACCGTGAATACCGCACATAAGCTCTAAATTTTCTTTGACGGATAGGTTGGGTGCAACAGCTGTTTCCTGAGGAGATACGCCGATTACGGACTTTACCTTTATTTCGTTCTGAATGATACTGCCGCCTCCTACGAAGGCATCTCCGCTTGTAGGCTTTGTAAGGCAGGAGAGCATTTTTATGGTAGTAGTTTTTCCGGCCCCGTTTACCCCGAGCAAAGCAAATAATTCTCCTTGCTCTATTTGTAAATTCAGGTTGTCAACGGCAACCAGATTTTTATATTTTTTTGTAAGATTAACAGTTTTTATTGCGTCCATGGTTATCCTCCTTGATGTGATTTATTGGTTTCACTATAACATGTTATTTTGAAAAAACAGCAGATTTTGGATGAACGGTAGTTTTTATTAAGTAAGCGGTAGTTTTTACACTTGCATCTAAGCGGGATTTGTAAGATAATGTACGTAAACGATTGGGTAAGGAGAACATCATGCGGGTTCGGGCACGAATTGATAAAAGCTATGAAACATTGGAAATACAGGTGTGCAGCAAGGAACTGACTTCGCAGGTAAAACAGCTGGTAGAGGATATTTCTGCCTTTGTTAATGAAGGCATTTCCGGCACGGACTTCCGAGGTGAAAAGGTTATGTTATCCATAAAAGACATTCTGCGGTTCTATTCGGAAAACCAGAAGGTAATGGTCCAGGATACAAATGGTGTTTACAGTATTCAGGAAAAGCTATATGAGCTGGAGGAGAAGCTGGATGCAGGGCAGTTCTTCCGCATTTCCAAATCGGAGATTGTGAATTTAAAGAAAATAAAACGACTGGATATGAGTATTGCCGGTACCATTAAAGTGATTTTATCAGACGGTACGGAAACCTACACTTCCAGAAGAAATGTTACTAAATTAAAGCAGTGTCTGGGCATTAAGGGCTAAGCGGAAAGGGGTTTACAATGATAAAAAGAGCATCCTTTAGTTTTATAATATCTTCTTTTTGCGGCTTGGTTGTCTATTTACTGATTGAGTATATTGTCGGTGTGGTTATCGGTGTGGAAGGCTTTACGGCATTGACACCGGAATATCTGGCAAAGTTTCCGTCAGAAACATTGGCACTTGGGGTTGCAGTGTTATCCCACGGACTGATTGGGGCTGCTTTCGGGGCTGCCAGTTCAATTTATGATAAAGTGGAAATTGGTTTTATTTTGCAGAATGTGATATATGTACTGTTAACCGGAATTGTCTGGGTGCCGATTATTTGCTTTGTATGGCAGATATACCGCTATCCGGCGGCGTTGTTTTCTACGATTGGCGGGTTTGTGCTGACCTATGTGATTATGTCTGTGATAGGCTATAACAGTACTAAAAAAGAAGTAGCCCAAATTAATGCCAGACTGGCAGAGGAGGAATAAGTATGAAAATTCGCGAATTATTCGATCAAAAGACCGTGTTTTCCTTTGAGGTTTTCCCTCCAAAGAAAACCAGCAGTATTGATACCGTATACAAAACATTAGAAGAGTTAGAAGGTTTAACTCCTGACTTCATCAGTGTGACCTTTAGTGCCGGCGGCAGCGGCAACAGTGCCCTTGCTTTGGACATTGCATCCCGGATTAAGGAGAGCAACGCGGTGGAACCGATGATACATCTTCCGTGCATCAATTATTCCAAGGAGGAAATTACTGCAGTTTTGGAAGAACTGGATAAGCGCGGTATTGAAAATATTCTTGCCCTTCGTGGTGACATTAACCCGGATATTCCGCCAAAGAAGGAGTTTTGTTATGCCAGTGATTTAGTTTCCTTTATCAGGGAACGCGGCGATTACGATATTGCCGGTGCCTGCTATCCGGAGGGGCACATTGAGGCAGAAGATATGGTGGCGGATATCCACAATTTAAAACGCAAAGTGGAAGCGGGAGCCAGCCATTTGATTTCCCAGTTGTTTTTTGATAACGATGCTTTTTACCGTTTTCAGGAAAAGGTGCAGATTGCAGGTATTAATGTACCAATCGAAGCGGGCATTATGCCGGTAACCAATAAAAGCCAGATTGAGCGCATGGTCAGCATGTGCGGCGCCAGTCTTCCCGCAAAGTTTGTAAAAGTAATGCAAAAGTACGAGAACAATCCGGAGGCCTTGCGTGATGCGGG
Organism: Lachnospiraceae bacterium; assembly: GCA_045593825.1. Taxonomy (GTDB): domain Bacteria; phylum Bacillota; class Clostridia; order Lachnospirales; family Lachnospiraceae; genus SIG299. Next base: position 13,215 of record JAZNXI010000161.1, on the reverse strand, counting down.
AATTGCCTATGCCATCAACCAGATTGTGGATTTGATTGCGGGCGGCGTGGACGGAATCCACTTATACACTATGAATAATGCCTATGTGGCACGGCGGATTACAGAAGCGGTGTCCAGCTTACTTGAGAGAAAATAAAAGCGATGTTTTTGATGCGGCTTTATTTTTTGAATTTGTCGAATTGTGCCAATTGTATAAAAAATCATTTATAAAGCGATTTTTTAGAAGCAGTTGCGACGAGAGACTACAATTGTAGAAAATCACAAGGAGTCGGAGATGGGAGAATACAGTCACATTTCACATACTTTTTTGCCGGTGTATGACGAAAACTCGGAATTGCTCGTATTGGGTAGTTTTCCGTCGGTAAAATCCAGGGAACAGGGCTTTTATTACGGTCATCCCCAGAACCGGTTCTGGAGAGTGCTGGCAGCAGTGTATGGTTGTGAGGTCCCGCAGACCATAGAAGAAAAAAAGACGCTATTGTTGGCCAATCATATTGCTGTTTGGGATGTGATTGACAGTTGCGACATTATCGGTTCCAGCGACAGCAGTATAAAAAATGTGGTGCCGGCGGATATTGCGGATATATTGCCTAAGACAAAGATTACCCGGATTTTTGCCAACGGAAAAACGGCAGGAAATTTATATAAAAAGTTTAGTGAAGAAAGCACCGGTATTGAAGCAGTTGTTCTTCCCTCCACAAGTCCTGCCAATGCGGCGTTTTCAATGGAAAAACTGGTAGAGTGCTGGGGAAAAGAACTGCAACTTTAATCAGAAAGGAAACGGTATGTTGGAGGAGAATCAAGCAATAGAAACAATTAAAATAACAGAGCAAATTTCCTACATCAAAGCCTCTGACAATCCGTTGTCTGCCGATGTGATTTTGGTAGATGGTCAGGAGTATATTTACGTTTTTGATGTGGGAAATAACGAGCAGGTGGCGGAATATTTGAATTCCATTCCTAAGAAGAAGCGGGTCATTTTGTCCCACTTTCATACAGACCATATGGGAAATATCGGCCGGGTACAATGGGAAAACGTATTTTTCGGAGCAAACACGGAAAAGTATTTTCAGCACTATATTCCGGATTATTTGGCGCAGCGGTTTGCAGAGCTGCCATTGGCTTTGGCCGGAGCTCTTGCAGGAGAGACAGCGGAAGGAAGCGGTGACGCTGTACAAGAAGTGCAGAAGTTTCCCCGCTATGTTACGGTGTTTGATCCTATAAAGATTTCCGATGGAGTTTCCATAGAAATTCACCATGTGCCGAACAGCCATGCCAAAGGCTCTTTGCTTTTGCAGGTGGACGGAGAATTCATTTTTATCGGAGATTCCCTGTATTCCAAAGTAGAGGGAGAAACTTATGTGTATAATGCCCAGTTGTTGAAGGAAGAAATAGAATTGCTAAAGAAGTTACCGGGTAGTAAAATTTTCTCCAGCCATGAGGCAAGACCTGTCAAAGTAAAGGCGGGAGCCATCCGTTTTTTGGAACAGATTTACGCAAAGAGAGAAAAAAACGACGCTTACATCAGAGTAAGCAGGAACGAATAAACTATAAACAAGGAGAACTGCCATGCCGCAGGAACAGACGAACAATAGAATACAGACATCAACCCTTCCTGCAAAGCGGCAGGTAATCGGTATCCTGGCCCACGTTGATGCAGGCAAAACTACGTTGGCGGAAAGTATTTTATATCTCTCCGGCAATATCCGCAGTCTTGGTAGGGTAGACCACGGCAACACCTTTCTGGACACCAACGAAATGGAGCGTGCCCGTGGCATTACCATTTTTTCCAAGCAGGCAGAAGTTACACTAAAGGCGGGAGACGAAGAGTTACCGGTAACCTTTATGGACACGCCGGGACATGTGGATTTTTCAGCGGAGATGGAGCGTACCCTGCAAATTTTGGATTATGCTGTGCTGGTTATCAATGGCATGGACGGTATTCAGGGGCATGTGCTGACGTTGTGGAAGTTGTTAAAACGATATCATATCCCAACCTTTCTGTTTGTGAATAAGATGGATCAGAGCGGTACCGACCGTGGAAAACTGTTAGGAGAGTTACAGGAGCGTCTTTCCGACCACTGTATTCCTTTTGATGTGCCGCAGGATGACGACTGGAAGGAATCCGTTGCCATGTGTACCGAAGCTCTGATGGAGCAGTATTTGGAAACAGGAAATTTGGCAGAGGAGGATATCAAAGCTGCTATTTCTGAACGTTATATTTTTCCTTGCTTCTTTGGCTCCGCACTGAAGATTCAGGGTGTGGAAGAATTGTTGCAGGGCTTGGTAACTTATACCATAAGGAAGCAATATCCGGCGCAGTTTGCTGCCCGGGTTTATAAAATAACAAGAGATGAAAAGGGCAACCGTCTGACCCATGTAAAGCTTACCGGCGGTTCTTTAAAGGTAAAAGAGCTTATTGGTGAAGAAAAGGCAGACCAAATCCGGTTTTATTCCGGCGTGCAGTTCCGCACGGAAAGCGAAGCTTTTGCGGGTGAAGTCTGCGCTATCACCGGGTTAGAGTCTACTTATGCAGGACAAGGTCTTGGCATCGAGGAATCTTTAGAACAGCCGGTACTGGCACCGGTACTTACCTATCAGTTGATACTTCCTAACGGTGCAGAGCCTCACGTGGTGTACCGGAAGCTGATGCAATTAGAGGAAGAAGAACCGTTGTTACATTTGGTTTGGGAAGAACAGACCAAGGAAATCCGCGCCCAGGTGATGGGTGAGGTTCAGATTGAAGTGTTAAAGAATATGATAAAGGAACGTCTGGGGCTTGAGGTAACCTTTGGCACCGGATGTATTGTGTATAAAGAGACCATTGCAGAGGCAGTGGAGGGCGTGGGCCATTATGAACCGCTCCGCCATTATGCGGAAGCCCACATTCTGTTGGAACCGGGTGAGCGCGGCAGCGGCCTTTCCTTTGCCATGGATGTCAGCACCGATGTGCTGGAATTAAACTGGCAGCGCCTGATGTACACCCATCTGGAAGAAAAGCAGCACAAAGGCGTGCTGGTGGGTGCGCCAATTACTGATATGAAGTTAACGGTCATAGGTGGACGTGCCCACAAAAAGCATACGGAGGGCGGTGACTTCAGGGAAGCCACCTACCGTGCAGTGCGTCAGGGTTTAAAGAAAGCAAAAAGCATTCTGTTGGAGCCGGTGTATGAATTCCGTTTAGAAATTCCGCAGGAGTGTGTGGGCCGGGCCATGACTGACATCGGTAAGATGCAGGGTAAATTTTCCGACCCGGAAATGAACGGTAATTTCGCAGTGCTTACCGGTACCGCTCCGGTAGCCACCATGCAGGAATATCCGATGGAGGTGGCGGCCTACACCAAGGGCGAGGGAAGAATTTTCCTGTCGCCGGGAGGCTACGAACCATGTCATAATGAGGAAGAAGTCATTGCGTCTATCGGTTATGATTCTGAGGCAGACCTGGCAAATCCGACGGGATCTGTTTTCTGTGCACACGGGGCAGGTTTTGTGGTACCTTGGGACGAGGTAGAAAACTACATGCATGTGGAGACAGAGTGGGACGAGGATGATGCCGGCAGCGTAATGCGTGATGTGCCGGCTGTGAATACTGTGCCAAGTGCAGGTGCAGGGCAAAGCGGTAGTATGTCGTCAGCTGTGGGCCAAACCACCCGCAAATCCGGCGGTTCCGCCGTTGGAGCATTCTCTGCGGAGGATAAAGAGCTGGCAGAAATTTTCAATCGTACCTACGGCAAGTCAGAGTCCAAAGGAAAGACCGGCAATGCCTACGACCCGATGAGTGTGGTACATCGTCCGTCCATGCCGAGAAAGGTGGAAATCAAGCCACAGGAGCGCCAGGAGGAATATCTTCTGGTGGACGGTTACAATATCATTTTCTCCTGGGAGGAACTGAATGAACTGTCCAAAAACAACATTGCGGCAGCAAGGCAGAAACTGATGGATGTGTTGTGCAATTATCAGGGCTTTAAGAAATGTACGTTGATTCTGGTGTTTGATGCTTATAAGGTGGAAGGCTTCCAGGGAGAGGTTCAAAAATACCACAACATTCATGTGGTGTATACAAAGGAAGCGGAAACCGCCGACCAGTACATCGAAAAAACCGTGCATCAAATTGCAAAGAAATACAAAGTAACGGTAGCAACCTCCGACGCTACAGAACAGGTAATTATCTGGGGCGCAGGAGCTATGCGTATGTCCGCCCAAGGGTTGCTTCAGGAGGTGCAGGAAACCAATAAAGAAATCCGCAGACTTCTGGATGAATCCAAAAAGCCGGGTAAAGAAAGTATATTAAAGGGTCTGGAACCATCAGTGGCAGAGCTTTTGGAAGAAGTAAGACTTGGAAAGAGAACACTATAAAGGAGAATTATTTATGTCTAAGTTAAATTATACCGTGGAGGGCAATCATATTTGCCTTTCTAACGGCACAAAGGAAAAGCATCTGGAATGGATTCACGAAGGTTTGCTTCGTGTGTACGAAAACAAAAACAGCGAGGAGCTGGTACACTTAAATTACCGCAACGAGCTGGTGGCAAGCAAGCTGGTGGCACTTGGGGATAACTTAATTATCAAGTCCGGCAATGTGGAAATCATGGTGGATGAGGATTTGACTTTGCGTGTGACAAGAAACGGCCAACCATATTTTGAAGAATATGCAGGCGAAGATTCCAAAATCTACGAAGAGGACAAGGACTTTGATTTGGCTAAGTTAGAGGGTCATAAGGAAGAGGCTTCCCTGGCGGATTTCAAGGCCCAGATGACCTTCCGTCTTTTTGATGATGAGGACAAGATTTATGGTCTTGGCGACAAGGCGGCTCATTTGAACCGTCGTGATTATGAATACATTTCCTGGAATACCGATGACCCATCCCAGCACAATGAGAACTACAAGTCGTTATATAAGTCCATCACTTACCTGTTGGTAAATCATCATAGCACAAGTTATTATGGTGTATTCTATCCGTCCAGCTACAAGTGTGTTATCAACCTGGGCAAGTACAATAAAAAGTTTATGTATATCGGCACCCAGAAGGGCGAGTATGACTACTTCCTGCTGCTGGGCGACACTCCGGCAGAGATTACAAAGAATTATACCGAACTGGTGGGCAGAAGCCTGTTCACACCAATGAAGTTCCTCGGCTACCATGCGTCCCGCTGGTCCTATTCCCAGGAGGAAATGCAGGCAATCCGCGAGTTTCATAAGGAAAACCAGATGCCGATTGACTACATCCATGCGGATATCAACTACATGGAGCGTTATAAAGTATACACAGTGGCAGAGGGATATTTTGACGATGCCAAGCAGTTTATTGCTGACTTAAAGGAAGACGGCATCGGCATGATTCCGATTATCGACCCGGGTGTTAAGGTAGAAGAGGGCTACCCTCTGTATGAGGAGCTTACCAAGAATCACGGCTGGGCAACCAAGGACGGCGAGGATTATATCAACGCGGTTTGGCCGGGCGATTCCAAGTATCCGAATTACTTTGACGAAAAGACCGCAGAGTATTTAACCGATGTTACGGACAAGTTTATAAAGGAATATGACATGGCGGGTATCTGGTGCGACATGAACGAGCCGGCCTCCTTTAACGGTCCGTTGCCGGATGATGTGGAGTTTAAGGCGGGCGATAAGATCTATTACCACGATGAAGTGCACAACCTCTATGGTGAATATATGGCAAAGTGTATTGCAAAGGCGTTCACGAAGAACAATCTGCGTCCTGCGGTAATAACCAGAGCGGCATTCGCCACCAGCAGCCCATATACCACTTCCTGGAACGGCGACAACCAGTCTCTTTGGGACCATCTGCGCACTTCCCTGCCACAGGTCATGACCATGAATATGTCCGGCTTTGTGGTAAACGGCGTGGATATCGGCGGCTTTGGTAACGAGAGCACCAAGGAACTGGTCATTCGCTGGATGGAAGCAAATATGTTCAATCCGTTCCTCAGAAACCACTCCTCCTTAAATACCAGACATCAGGAGCCACAGGCCTTTGATGAGGAAACCGTGGAGATTTACAAGAAGTTCCTGAATTTACGTTACGAATTTTTACCATACATTTACGACCAGCTCCGCAAGGCTCATGTGGATGGCACACCGCTGTACCGTCCGCTGTTCTACAACTTCCCTGGGGATGAAAACGTGAAGGAAATCAATGACCAGGTAATGATTGGTGATTCTGTGATGCTGGCACCGATTGTAAACCAGGGCCAGAAGTCCCGCGTGGTATATCTGCCGGAAGGTAAGTGGGTGAACTATTTTACAAACGAAGTGTTAGAGGGCGGCAAGGAATATATTGTGCAGATGAAGCTCGCTGAAACCGGCTTGTTCATCAAGGCGGGCGCTATGATTCCGATGTTTGCAAACCTGCTCCACATTGACAAGAGTAAGATTACCAATCTGCACCTTTATCTGGCACCGGGGGCTGATGAGTCCGAGTACGTACACTACGAAGATGACGGTGAAACTCTGGATTATCAGAAGGGTGTTTATAACGAGTACCACTTTGTGAGAAAGGGAAATTCCCTCACTATGAAAATGGTTCACGAAGGTTATCAGTCTACCTACAGAAAATTAGTAGTGAGATATGGCGAAAGAGCAAGAGGTTTAGTATTTAATAAAGAGATGAATATTGAACTGTAGTTAGAAAAAGCATATTCACGCACAGAACGTCAGCGAAGCGGTTCTGTAGTGAATATGCTTTTTTGATTTTAATATTTCAGAAACATTTCCCCAACAAACCGTCAACAAATCTATAGTATCCTAACATCATCAACAAGAAATACTGAAGCAAAAACGAGTTTAAAGAAAAGGAGATTATAGTTATGATGAAAGAAAACGATGTATTACAGGTAATGGATGAACTGGAAAAGAATGGTGTGGACATGAAGAAGGAAATCAAGGAAGCAGCAAAGGAATTACCGGAAATGGTAAAAGAAACTGTAGTTGACGGTTATAAGAAGATTGAAGAAAGCGTGGTAGAAGGCTATAAGAAAATTGAAGATGGCGTAGTAAACGGTTATAAGAAGATGGAGCAGGACGCTGTAGCCGGTTTCAATAAGGTAACAGACAAGTGTGTGGAAAAGTTATTTACCAAAGAAGGGGAAACCGTAGAAGAAGCTAAGAAGAGACTTTCCGGAGAATAAGAGAGATGGATAGCGTAATGAGTCAGGAAAAAATATTTAGTTACCAATATTCCGCAAAAGAAAATAGAGAGGTTGAGGAAATCCGCAGACGGTATATGCCACAGAGCGAAAGCAAAATGGAGGAATTGATGCGGTTGGACAGAATGGTTCAGTCGTCGGGAATGGTAGAAGGATTAACGACCGGCATCGGTGGCCTTTTGATATTTGGCTTAGGAATGTGTTTTGCGATGCAGGTACTTGCCGAAGGAATCCTATTCATTATTCTCGGGGTGTTAATCGGTATTGTAGGAGCAGTATTGATGGCAGCAGCTTACCCAGTTTACAGAAGAATATACAAAAAAGCAAAAGAAAAAAATGCGCCAAGAATCCTAGAGCTGGCAGCAGAGTTATCGGGTGAAAAGGTGCAGGCAGTAACAGAAGAAGCAGTGGAAAAGCAATAAAGAAGGAAAGAAAGAGGTATATATAAATGACAAAGAACGATCAGGAATTTATGGTAGAAAAGATTCGCACACAGTACACAGAAAAAGAGTATACACAGCTGGATGAACTGAAAAAATTAGACGCAAAGGTAAAGCGTCCGGTTAATATATTCGCTTATGTATTTGGCAGCATCAGCGCAATCATTATGGGAAGCGGAATGAGCCTTGTAATGACAGACATCGGTAAAGTAATCGGTATGGAGAATACCATGGTGCCGGGAATCATTATCGGAGTGGTTGGTATGCTGCTTGCAATTGTAAATTATCCGATGTATAAGAAGCTGCTTGACTCCCGCAAGAAGAAATACGCAGAACAGATTATAAAGCTCAGTGAGTCTATTTTAAAGTAAAAGGATTATTTGACAAAGCGAGGTGCCGGATGGCGTCTCGCTATTGCCGTTGTATGAGGTGAGAGTATGAAAAAAACAATCATGTACGATGTAAATGGGAAAAAGGTTCAAAAAGAGATTAACTATATTCCGGTAAGATATATTTTGGCAGTTTTTATTACATTGCTTGAAGTATTGGCGATTCTCGGGATTGTATTTGCACTGTGTTATAAAATAAAAAAACAGAAACAAAACAGAAACATTTCTGTGGTATAATAAATCCAAATATGATATTTGGAGGTAGTGGAATGTTTAAAATACTGGTAGTAGAAGACGATAAGGATTTGAATAAAACGGTATGTTCCTTTTTAAACCACAGCGGTTATGAAGCAATCGGATGCTTAAATGCCAATGATGCCTATGATGCGCTGACGGATAATATCATTGATCTGATTATCTCGGACATCATGATGCCGGGAGTTGATGGTTTTGAGTTTGCAAAGACGGTCCGTGAATTAAATGAAGATATTCCGATTTTGTTTATGACAGCCAAGGATGACATCGCCTCCAAGCAGAGAGGCTTTCGAATCGGTGTAGACGATTACATGGTGAAACCCATTGATTTAGATGAACTTTTCCTGCGTATCGGAGCATTACTCCGCAGGGCAAAGATTGCCTCCAGCAGGAAGCTGGAAATCGGCAAATTCACCATGGATGCAGATGAACATACCGCATATCTGGATGGTGACGAAATATCTCTCACCAACAGGGAGTTCAACATTCTGTACAAGCTGTTGTCCTATCCGAAGAAGACCTTTACCAGAACACAGCTGATGGATGAGTTTTGGGATGCGGATACGGATGCTGCACCAAGAGCCGTTGATGTGTATATGACAAAACTTCGGACGAAACTGGCAGAGTGTGATGACTTTGAGATAGTAACAGTGCATGGATTGGGATATAAGGCGGTAGTAAAATGAAAAAAGATATGGAACATAAAATATCCCGGGGAATTTATAACTATTTGCTGTTTTTTCTGGTGGTAGCTTTTTTGGTCAGTTGCTCCACCATGCTGTTTGTCAGTACGCTGCGGGACACATTAAACCTGCAATTAACCAAAGAAAACTTAAATGTGGCCGCAAAGTTAACCTTTGGCAATGTAATTCTCTTAAGTGTGCTTTTTACTGCGATTGATGCGGTACGAAGAAAATTAACAACGGAAAGAATTACAAATCACATTGCGGAAGCAGCAAAGAGAGTGGTACAGGGCGATTTTAGTGTACGGATTACACCTATCAACAGTCTGGGCGCAGACGAGAAGTTTGATGAAATTATCCGGTGTTTTAATACCATGACAGAGGAATTGGGAAGTGTTGAAACACTGCGGACGGACTTTATTGCCAATGTTTCCCATGAAATGAAAACCCCTCTCTCCGTCATGCAAAACTACGGAACGTTACTTCAGATGCCGGGCTTAGATGAGGAAAAGAGAATAGAATATGCCAAAGGCGTTACGGAAGGTTCCCGCCGTCTGGCAGACATGATGACCAATATTTTAAAACTGAACAAGTTGGAAAAGCAGCAGATTTACCCGAAGACCGAGGAATACGATTTAGGAGAACAGCTCTGTGAATGCCTGCTTCAGTTTGAAACTGTCTGGGAAGAGAAACAAATTGAGATTGAGACAGAAATTGCGGAGGGTGTAACCGTAAATACTGATGGCGAACTGCTATCGCTTGTTTGGAACAATTTGTTTTCCAATGCCTTTAAATTTACGCCGGAGGGGGGCAAAGTGACCCTTGCACTGGAGGCAACAGAAAACCACGCTATGGTAAAGGTAACAGATACCGGCTGCGGAATGACACCGGAAACCGGGGCGCATATCTTTGAAAAATTTTATCAGGGAGACACCTCTCATGCAACCCAGGGAAATGGCTTGGGTCTTGCTTTGGTTAAAAAAGTAGTGGATATATTGCACGGAGAAATCAGTGTGGAAAGTGCGGTAGGAAAAGGCAGTACATTTGTTGTTAAATTCCGGAGGAGTTAATATGCGGGATTGGAGAAAAATAGGAAAGAAGCTTTTGTTTCCGCCAATATGGGTGATTGCTTTATTAACAATTATTTCTGCGGCTGCACTGATAACGGTATTTGTAAAAGGCTGGGAAATGACTTTGTTGGCTTATATAAGTTATGCTGTGTCTGCCTATACACTTGCGGTGCTTTGTGTTCTTTGCTGGAAGGTAGTTCCCGGATATTATAAGGCAATAAAGCGTAAGATGCACAACAACAAATACATAGACCGCTATATGACGGATGCGGTGTTTAAATCCAATGTAGGGCTGAACCGTTCTCTTGCCATAAACCTGATTTATGTTGTTGTAAATGCGGTTTCCGGATATATTTACCAAACCTATTGGTTTGTGATATTTGCTGTATATTACGCCATTATCGCAATTATGAGGTCTTTGTTGGTACGATATGTGGCAAAACATCCGATTGGAAGTGACCGTTTGGGAGAACTGAAGTGTGCAAGAAGATGTGCTTACATTTTATTGACGGTAAATCTGGTTCTGTCCGGGGTTGTTATGATGATGGTATTCTTTAACAGAGGATTTCAGTATCAGGGCATTTTGATTTATGTCATTGCGTTGTACACCTTTTATAGTACCACTACAGCAATTATTGATATGGTAAAGTATCGTAAGTATAAGAGTCCTGTTATGTCTGTAACCAAGGTAATCAAGATGGCATCTGCATTGTTTTCCCTGCTGTTTTTGGAAACTGCCATGTTTGCCCAGTTTGGTGCCGATACTGCCGAGGAAACAAAGCGTATCATGATTATGCTTACCGGGGCAGGAATCTGTGTGGCGGTGGTCGCCATGGCAATTTATATGATTGTGAAAACGTCGAGGGAACTTGAAGGATAGAAAAAGCATATTCACGCACAGAACGTCAGCGCAGCGGTTCTGTAGTGAATATGCTTTTTTATTAGAATATTACCTTTACTTTACCATCTAACTTTGCTTCAAATCCGGTGCAACCTTCTAAACTGTCTCCGTCAAAATGCAGAACTCTTTCAGCAGAAGAAGTAACGGAAACGGTTTTTCCGGTAAGCAGTGTTACGCCCGGTTTGCCGGCATGCTTCTTAACATACAGAAGCGGAATGGTGAACAGTGCCTTTAACTTGGAAACACCGCTGAAAATAAGGAAATCCAGGGTTTCATCGCTGTCGGAGGCACTTGGTGTCATGGCAATGCCGCCGCCTTCAAAAGGCTGGTTCATGGTAGCGATAAAGAATACATTTTTGTACTGCTTAAGGTTACCGTCAATGGTAATGTCCATATTGGTAAGCTTGGCGGCAAAAATTTCTTTGACGCCGATTAAGAGATATACCAGCTTGCCAAGCTTAATCTTGTTTAAAACCTTTTTGAGCTTGGAACGCTCTGCCATATGGCAGATGGCAGCATCGTAACCAAAGCCGGTGCTGACTACAAATTTGCGGGCGTGGGTTTCACCGTTTGTTAACTGATATGTAATTTCGCCCCGGTCTACCATACGGATATTTTTCTTGTTCACAATGTTATCAATTTGTTCTTCTAAGGTTTTGGGAATGTCTTTGTTGCGGCAGAAGTCGTTGCCGGAACCGGTTGGAAGAACACTGAGCTCAGCCCGTTCAAAGTCCGGAATGGTGTTGACACACTGGTTGATGGTGCCGTCACCGCCGATGATGATGATGGAAACGGTGCCTTCTTCCTTTGCGAAAATCTCTTCCATCACGGAACGAGGGAACGGTTCATCGGATAAAAAATGTACCTGGTAAGGAATCTGTTTTTCTGTTAAAATTGGTTGTACCTGATACCATTTTTCGGCACCTTTACCGCCGCGGGAAGCGGGATTTACAAAAAAATAAAGCATAGAAAGCTCCCTTCTATGTAAGATTTAAAATATATTTTTGACAAGGGTTGACAAAAAGTTTCCTATAGTATTACTCTAACATTTAGTGAAAAACTTGTCAACGGATATGTCCGTATAGAAAGGGAAGGAACATGAAGAGAGACGGAGATTTAACCTCGTTAACCGACGGAAAATTATATAGAAGCAGTGATATGGCCCGCCTTGGCTGCAACGACTGCGAAGGGTGCTCTGCCTGTTGCAGAGGTATGGGCAATTCGGTGGTGTTAGACCCTTACGATGTATGGCGGTTAACAAGCGGTCTTGGTATCACATTTTCTGAAATGGTTGGAAAGCAGATTATGCTTTCGGTGGTGGATGGTCTGATTCTGCCAAGCTTAAATATGGAAAACCAAACGGGAGCCTGTCCGTTTTTAAATGGGGAGGGACGTTGCAGCATCCATGCATTCCGTCCGGGCATCTGCAGACTGTTTCCGTTAGGACGTTTTTATCACGATGGAGGATTTTCTTATGTCCTGATGACCGGTGAGTGTAAAAAGGAAAGCCGCAGCAAAATAAAGATTGATAAGTGGCTGGGTGAGCCGAACCTAAAGGCATATGAGCAGTTTGTCATGCAGTGGAAGAATATTTTGGAGAAAACACGGCAGGAAATGGCGGAAACCACCGACCCGGAAGCACAGAGGCAAATCAGTGTTTCCCTACTTCAGAAGTATTATTTAACGCCTTGTGAAGGTGATTTTTTTGCCGGATTTGGCGGCGGAGAATAAAAATATAAAAAAATTTGAAAAAAATTTAAATTTCCTCTTGCAAAAACTTTACTGGACTAATATAATAAAGCATCATAGTGTTAAATATGATTAAGAAAAAGGAGGACAAAAAGTATGTCATACGTAGATGAAGTCATCGCAAAAGTATCGGAAAAGAACGCTAATGAACCAGAGTTCTTACAGACAGTAGAAGAGGTTTTATCTTCTTTAAAGCCGGTAGTAGACAAGAATGAAGAAGTATATAGAAAGGCTGCACTCTTAGAGAGAATGTGCGAGCCTGAAAGAGTAATCGAGTTCCGCGTGGCTTGGGTAGACGACGCAGGTCAGACTCAGGTTAACCGTGGTTACAGAGTACAGTTCAACGGAGCAATCGGACCTTACAAGGGTGGTCTTCGTTTCCATCCATCCGTAAACCTTTCCATCATGAAGTTCCTTGGTTTCGAGCAGACCTTCAAGAACAGCTTAACCACACTTCCTATGGGTGGTGCTAAGGGTGGTTCCGACTTCGACCCACGTGGTAAGAGCGACGGCGAAATCATGAGATTCTGCCAGGCATTCATGACAGAGTTATATCGTCAC
>JAZNXI010000160.1:0-32196 GCA_045593825.1 Lachnospiraceae bacterium | reverse complement strand
TGGCTCACAGAACGACATGGCTACGATCCGACTTGATTATCAGCCGTAGCAAGGGCAATGGCTGACTGGGTGGTGCCGTTTACTAAGGAAACATACATAAAGTATGGGTCCCTGCCGGCGTCCGCTGCTGCTTTGCTGTATGTAACATCCAGTGCCCAGATGCCAAAGTCGGCATAATCCTTCGCAATGTCAAGCCAGGAGAAAACTTCTTCAAATTCCTGACGGAAATCTTTATCGAAGATTTTATTGGTAGCTGCAGTTCCTACGTTGGAGTTGCAGATATAGTCCCAGGACACCATGTTGTCCGAGGTTCCGCAAACCATATGGGAGCCGTAGGAAAAATACCTGTCGGACACCGGATCATAGAAAATGGAAGGGTCATGGATTCCGATGTTGGAACCGGTTGGTTTGATGTCCTCGTCGGGCGCGTAGGTAATTTCCGGGACAGGTGTGGCGGTAGGAGCTGTTTCTCCGGTGGAACCGGTATCCGGAACCGGAGTTGCGGAAATTTGCTCTTCACCATTGTTTGGTTCATCTGACTGCTTTGGCTGGCAGCCGCCCATGGAAACTACAAGAACCATGGCCAGCAGTCCGGCAGTCAGGGTACGTAAGCCTTTTCGTTTCATAATTATTCTCCTTTATTTTGGATTTTGAAAATACGGTATGGTCATAGTATAGCAGATGTTTCCGTAGGAGTCCATGAAAATGAAAGAGTTTTTTTTGCAAAAACTTTACTGTTTTAGTATTGGCAAATATGAATAAGACCTGGAAATGGCTATTTTAGTCATAAGTTTATTAAAGAATCTAGTTGAATAATCAAAATGGCGACTTTTTGTTTAAGTTAAATATTTAGTAAAAACTAACTAGAGAACATTAAAAAAATATAATATTTTTGTTGAAATTTAACAATATGTGTGATAGAATACTTATGCGTTACAGCGAAAACTTAAATAAAGGAGAGGAAAAAATGAAAAAATTCAGACTGTGGGCAGTTGTAGCAACAATTGCAGTGCTTCTGACCGTATTCTCTGCAGGCAAGATTTTTGCAGTTGCAGATGAAACAAAGGCAGAAGATGAGTTTATGGTTGACGGTTTGGCATGGAATGCTGACGTTACAACCGTATCAAATGACCCATTAAAGATGGATGGCATTGTAGCCAAGGAGGTAATTATCGAAGGCGGCAATGCAGGTGTGGTAAGAATTAACGGGGGTGAAATCGACAAGGTAACCGTTAAGGCACCGGAAGTACCGGAATTTGGTTTTAAGGAAATCGTAGAGCTGATTGCAGCAGGAGTTCCGGTAAATGAAGTAGTAGAAATGTACCAGAACAACCAGAAGTTAAAGGCAGATGCAAGCTCCATCAAGCCAACCGTTAGGGTTGTAGGCGGTGCAGAAATTGACGAGCTGGTTGTATCCGGCAGTGCTGTTTTAGATTTAGCAGGCGGAAACGTAGAAGAAGTTACCGTTAAGGCAGCGGCAGATACCGGCAGAATGCTTGTAACTATCAAGAACTATGACGGTAAGGTAAATGTAAATCAGACTCCTAATACAGACGGAACAAACAACATTGTTAATGTGGAATTAAAGAACTCCCAGCTTGCTGAGCTGAATGTAGACGGCGAAAAGAAGTGTGTATTCCACATTGGCGGCGATAATAAATCTGATGTAGCAGCAATGGTAGTGGAAGGCTCCTCCGATGTTGTTACAATGGTAGATACAACAGAAGTTAAGGTTGCAGAAAGTGCAGAAAAGTCTTCCGTACGTATCTATTCCGATGTAAAAAATCTTGTAGTAGAGGCTGACAACAGCAATCTTTATGTTGCAGCAAGCTCTGTGGTAGAAAACGCAAAGGTTACAGGTGACAACACAACCGTAGGCTTCAACGGACGTGTGGATAATTCCGAAGTTACCGGTGCAGGTTCCCAGGTAGTTTACCAGGCACCTCCAACCGCTACTCCTATCCCAACTCCGTCTCCAAAGCCAACCGGAGAAATCATCGGTAATGAAAACAACACCACAGGCTGGTGGGTAGCACATTCCGAAACCTTTAAGGTAGAAGAAGGCGAAACTGAAAAGCTTACCTTCTATAACTTTACAAGCGGTAACGAAAACTGGCACAACTTCCTTGTTGTTCTGCAGAATGTGGCAGATGCTCATGCTCCTGCAGACAATGCAGCATATGCAGAATATGCGGTATTACGCGCTGATAACTATGGTTGGGGCGCTGGTTATGACAATATTGCAAAGCTTTCCAGCAACTGGAACTGGGATACCTTCAAGTCCGACATGAACGGCGCAAAGGTAGACTTAGAAGTAACAAACAATGGTACAACAGCAGATGTTGTAGCTAACATTACAACAGAAAAGGGCAAGTCTTACTTCCAGAAGTATACCGGCATTGCAATTACCGGCGATTTATACTTCTGCTTAACCGTAGAAGGCGGTCACTTAATCATTCCTAAGGCAGATGCACCGGTTGAACCGGAACAGCCTGTTGAACCGGAAGAACCTGTAGTAACACCGGAAGCAAAACCGGAAATTACATTAGAGCCAATTCCTGAAGCATTTGTTGCAACAGGAAACGTTTTAGGCGCAGCAGATAACACTACTCCTTGGTGGACCGAATTCACCGACGCAACCAAGGTTGAAGCAGGAACAGCAGCAAGAGTATACTTCCAGAACTATGGTGGTGCAGCAAATCATAACAACTTTATTGTAATTCTTCAGAACGTTGCAGATGGCGCAGAAGGATACGCAGAATACGCTGTAGCTCGTGCAGATAACTGGGGTTGGGGTGCAGGCTACGAAGGAATTGCAACTCCGGAGAGCAACTGGAACTGGGATACCTTTACAACCGAAATGAGCGATGCAACCGTTGTTCTTGATATTGTAAATTACGGTAAGACCGCAGACATTATTGCAAATATTACAACTTCCACAGGTGAAGCACGTTACCAGAAGTATCTTGATATCGCAGTTGACGGAGATTTATACTATCGTCTGAGCGTAGAAGGTGCTCACATCGAATTCTTAGAGCCTGCACCGGTACGTCCGGAAGCTCCGGCATTAGTGGTACTTCCAAAGGCAGAAGAGTGCTCTGCAGCAATTACTGAAATTGTTGAGGATGTAACTGAGAATGATGAGCAGTGCATCACTCTTAAGTATGAGGATGGCGCTGAAGAAACTCACATCATGACCTGGGATGAAGAGAAGGAAGAATACTTCGTTACATATCATGTAGAGTACGCAGACGGCAGCGACGTAAACGGAACCTATGCAGTAGCTGATATGCCGGAAGAAATGCCAAAGGTAGGCGATGTTCCTTATCCTGCTGAGGAAGAGGATGACAATCTTATTGGTACAGAAGACGGAAAAACCGCTTGGTGGGGTGCTCACTCCGAAACCTTCAAGGTAGAAGAAGGCACATCCAAGACAGTTGTATTTAAGAACTATGGTGGTGCAGCAAATTGGAACAACTTTGTTGTAGTTCTTCAGAACATTGCTGATGATCATGCTTGGACCGAAACAAACGGTTACAAAGAATATGCAGTTTTACGTGCAGACAACTGTGGTTGGGGTTGGTTCAACGGTGTATGGTGTCATGATATTGATGCAAATCTTCCAAACCTTCCAACTACAGACAAGGCTGGTAAGACCTGTAACTGGAACTGGGATGCATTCTGCGCTAACTTAAATGGTGCAACCGTAGAATTAACTGTTTCCAATTACGGTGAAACTGTTGATGTTTTAGCAAAGGCGACAACAGCAGCAGGAGAAAGCTATTTCCAGAAGTATGCAGGTGTTAACGTAGATGGCGATGTTTACTTCTGTCTGACAGTAGATAATTGCTATTTGGTTATTGAAGAAGTAAAGGATGCAGTAGAGGTTGAAATTCCGGAAACACCGGCTAAGGTAGTCATTGGTGCGGAAGATTTCAGCACCGGCTGGTGGGGCGCTCACTCTGACGCAGTTGTTGTTAAATCCGGAGAAACAGAAACAGTTACCTTTAAGAACTACAACAACGGCGGCGCTAACTGGAATAATTTCGTTATTGTATTAAACAATCAAGCAGGAAATGTGGAGTATGGCGTAATGCGTGCAGACAACTATGGTTGGTGCAATTCTCTGGGCTTAAATACAGGAGATAATTATGCTGCATTGGGCTGGACGTTGGAAAGTAATTGGAACTGGGATACCTTTATGGCTGATTTGAATGGTGCTACCGTAAGCGTAAGCGTTACTAATAACGGTACAACAGCAGATGTTGTGGCAAACATTACAACAGCAGCAGGTGCAACCCATTTCCAGAAATTCCTTGGTGTTGCTATCAGCGACGGAGATTTATCCTTCCACATGACAGTAGATGGATGCTATCTTGTATTTGAATAATCATTGTTTTTAGGAGCATGGCACAGGGCAACCTGTGCCATGTTTTTTTCTGAAAAGCTCATTCCCTAATATTAGGTGTTTTCTTTTTTGACATTTTACGATAAGATAGAAGCAGAACAAATTCTGTCTTGTTCATAAATTGAATTTAGAAACGGAGAAAACAATGAAGAAAAGAATTCTTGCAATTATATTACTTGCTACCCTGACTATTACCGGCTGTAGCGGCAGCAAACCAAACGAAGAACTGGATAATATTACAAACGAAATTATTGTTGGTCCGGATGGAACCACAATTGCACCGACAGAAACACCAACAACTGCTCCGGCTACAGGTGCTACAGAAGCCCCTGCGGAGAGTGAAAACCCAAGTGATGATACTGCAACGGAAGAAGAAAAATACTTCGTTAACTTCGAAGCAACCACTACCGACGGTGACGCCTGGAACTCCGACAAGTTTGCAAATTCCAAGCTTACCATGATTAACGTGTGGGCGACCTACTGCAACCCTTGTCTGGCGGAGATGCCGGACCTTGGTGAGCTGGCAGCAGAATATGATGCGGCGGACTTTCAGATTGTGGGCGTAGTCAGTGATGTCATTGCGGATGACACTGTCAAAAACATTGATTATGCAAAACAACTCATCGCAGAAACCAAGGCAAATTATCCGCATCTTCTGTTAAATGAGTCCTTATACATGAGCTTTGTGGGCGCAGTTTCTGCGGTTCCTACTACCTTCTTTGTACGTCAGGACGGTTCCATGGTGGGTTATCTCACTGGTGCCATGGAGAAGGAAAACTGGAAAACTTTAATTGATGATTTACTCTCCAAGGAACAGTAAATCTTTGGTGTGGAGGTTGGCATGAAGAAGATTCCAAAATGGAGTATCGGCGTTGCCTTAGGTGTACTTTTTCTTGTGCTTGGTGCATTTGGGGACCAGTTTGTGGAAATCTACCGCAAGGCAGTCATGATATGCTTAGAATGTATCGGTATCGGATAGGAGGGCATGTATGAAGAAATTTTCACCTGCCCGTATCCGGACCGGGTTTCAAATTTTATATACGATACTTACCAACGGATATGCCTACGGATTTTTGAGCGGCAAGATTTATAAGGGGCCGTTGAAATACGCCTGTGTACCGGGACTTAACTGCTATTCCTGTCCGGGTGCGGTGGCGTCCTGTCCGCTGGGAGCGTTGCAAAATGCGTTAAATAAGCGGAATTTTGAGGTGCCCTTTGCGGTGCTCGGGTTTTTCTTTATTTTCGGAAGTCTTTTTGGGCGGTTTGTGTGCGGGTGGCTTTGTCCTTTTGGACTGGTGCAGGATTTACTGCACAAGATTCCGCTGTTTAAGAAACGTAAGCAGCTTCCGAAGCATCATATTTTGAAGTATGGAAAATATGTGACTTTGGTGGGTCTGGTATTCATTGGCTCTGCCTTTTTATTCACCGGCTTTGCCAAGATTCCGGCTTTTTGTAAATTTTTGTGTCCGTCGGGAACACTGTTTGGAGCGATACCGCTTCTTGGTACCAACGAAATGCTGCAGTCCCAAATTGGCAGTTTGTTTTTCTGGAAGCTGGCAGTGTTACTTGCCATTGTGCTGCTTTCCGTCAAAGTATACCGGCCGTTTTGCCAGTATTTATGCCCACTGGGAGCAATTTATGGCTGGTTCAATAAATTTTCTCTGGTGCAAATCCGCTGGGAAAAAGAATCTTGTGTATCCTGTGGAAAGTGTCAGGAGGCTTGTCCGGTAAATCTTTCACCGGAGGAGATTTTTGTGTCGGCAGAGTGCATCCGCTGCGGAAAGTGTGTGGATGTCTGCCCGGCAAAGTGCCTTTCGTTTTGCGGGAAAACGTCCAAAATGACAAAAGAATAAGGGGAATGCTATGAAGAATTCAAAGATAAAAAATGTAAAAATGAAAAAGATGGACATGCCTTCGAAACGGGGACTTGGTTGGATTGTTACAGCGGTTATCCTGCTTGCTTTGGCAGCTTTTTGCGTTTGGTATGTCAACGACTATTATCACGCAGAAGATTATGTGGATGCGTATCTGCAAAGCAGTGATACAGTTACGGTAACAACCAAGGACAACATTGTATTTTTGGATGGTTCCGGCACCGAGGATGCGCTGATTTTCTACCCGGGTGCTAAAGTGGAATACACCGCCTATGTGCCGTTGTTCTATGCGCTGGCGGAGCAGGGAGTGGACTGCTTTGTGGTAAAGATGCCGTGCAATCTGGCCTTCTTTGGTATGGGAAAAGCAGCGGACATCATGGAAGAATACGAATACGAAAACTGGTATCTGTCCGGACATTCCCTGGGCGGTGCCATGGCGGCAAGCTATGTAACAAATCATGGGGATGAGTTTGACGGCCTCGTGCTTTTGGCTGCCTATGCTACCAAGGATTTACCGGAGCATCTTTCCGTGCTTTCCGTGTATGGCAGCGAGGACAAGGTAGTAAACATGGAAAAGGTGGAAGCCGGACGGGCGTATGTGCCGGAGGATTATACCGAAATTTGCCTGGAGGGCGGCAACCATGCCTGGTTTGCATATTACGGCGAGCAGGACGGTGACGGAGCTGCGTACATCACGAAGGAAAATCAACAGAAGAAGACGGTAGATGTAATTTTAAATACAATAGTTGACTAAATTTAAATGTTCAAAATAACCTCCCGATACTTTATAATTAGAAAAAAAGTATTGGGAGGTTTTTTTCAATGAGGAGAAGATTCTTTGCGTGGCTTTTGCTTTTTGTTATGGCATTTGGTATGATGCCTGCCAACACAGTAACAGCCAAGGCAGCACCGGATACTACCGGTATGACTGCCACTAATCAGTTGACCGCCAGCGGCGAGGCATTAGTGTCTGACTCCGCGGCTCATGCGGGTGCATCCTACAATGGTTATATCCAGTCTAACGAGGGTGACAAGAAGCAGAGCTATGTGGACAGTGATTATGTAAAAGTAACTTATAAGGTGGAAGGAGATGTTACCGACGATACCAAGGTGTTTATTCTCCAGACCTACGATACCAGCTGGGGCGGCTGGGCAGGTGTGGAAATTACCGTGGGTGAGTCCGAGTTTGACGCAGCCACCGGCCTGTACACCTACTATGTGGAAACCGGTAAGGTTTTGGCAACCCTGACCACCGGCAAGGATTTAAACGGTGTCAACATCAGCTTTATGCAGGCGGAGCCAAAGGTAACCTTAGTTGCCTATGAAACTCTGGCGGCTGCAAAAGAGGAGCCGGAAACTCCTGCAACCACAGCAACGGTGTTGTCTCCAACCGAAACTATTATCACTATTACAGAGGAAGATTTAGCGGGTATCAACTGGCAGGAGGCTTCCAAGGTAAAGGTATATGTAAAGATGACCGAGGGTGGCCCTCATTCTGTCATCAACGCCATGGTAAAGCTTGGTCCGGATGGCGACAACGGCGCGCCTGTGGGCAAGGCTTCCAGTAAATATCTGGTGGGTAGTGCACCGCTGGTGGCAAAGAGCGGTAACATGATTCAGACCAATCTGGTAGGCAATGCTGGCACAGGCTGTTATGTATTCCCTGATGTGAATTTAAATCATACCATGCAGGACGGTTCCGCCTGGGATGAAGCATATGCAAACGAAATCACCGTTACGGTGACCTTACATACTTCCGAGACCAACTGTGAGTTCCTTGGTCTGGAATTCAATAACGGCGCAGTGTATCCGGCGGGCTTTACAGCACCGGTTACCGAGGCGATTACTCTGGATGTGGCTCCGGAGGATAAGACCAATCAAAATCGTGACAAGCTGCAGTTTGCTGTGGACTTTGTGGCAAAGATGAATCAGGCTTCCTACGAGGCTGACTCCTGGAAGAACTTCATGACCGTAGTAGACGAGGCAAAGACACTTCTTGCAGGTACTGCAACAGAAGATGAATTTCTTGCAATGCATGCAAGGTTAGAGGCTACCAAGGCAAATATGCGCTTTGTGATGAGTGATGCGGCATCCAATCCGCTTACCTTTGAAGAATTAACCGGTGATGAGCTGGTATTTGAAATGGGTCTTGGTACTAACCTTGGTAACACCATGGACGGCCATTCCGGCTTTACTCCGTCCGAGACCGCCTGGCAGTCCGCCATGACCACCAAGGCATATATGCAGGCCCTCCACGATGCGGGCTATAACACCGTGCGTATTCCGGTCACTTGGGGTAACATGATTACCGGCGACATCGACAGTGGTTTTGCCATCAATGAAAACTGGCTGAACCGCGTGCAGGAAATTGTGGATTACTGTGTTTCCCAGGATATGTACGCCATCATCAACATTCATCACGACGGTGCGGAGCAGACCGGCTGGCTGTTGGTTGCTTCCGATGAAATCGATGAAGTATATTATCAGTTTGAACAGGTTTGGCGCATCATCGCCGAGCGTTTTAAGGATTATGATGAGCATTTAATTTTCGAGTCCATGAACGAAATTTCCTGCATGGAAGGTGATTTGAAGAACAGTGCGGAGGCTATTGCCTACGACACACCAATCATCATGAATTTAAACCAGATTTTTGTAAATACCGTGCGTGCTACCGGTTCCAACAACACCAAGCGTTGGCTGGCAGCAGTGGCTCACTATGCAAACAATGGTTCCCATAAGGAATTTGCTCTTCCGGTGGATTCCTACAATGATAACGGCGGTATCATGTTTGGTGCCCACATTTACAAGCACTCCACCAATGTTTCCTGGACCTATGACCAGATTTATGATGTGGTGGATGGTTTAAAGAGAATGGCAAATAAGTTTGATGTTCCGATGTATTTGGGCGAGTGGGGCAACCGCACCTACGAGCAGGCAGGAACAGCAACAGGATATAACGATGCGGAACGTGCTTACTTTAGTGAAATTACCACAAAGGCCTGTCAGGTGGCAGGCGTGGTGCCTGTAGTCTGGGATCAGGGCTTTGGCAACAAGGGCGAGTATGAAACCGGCCTCTATTCCTATTGGAACAGAACCGAGCTCCGTCCGATTTTCCCAAGCATCATCGAGGCAATGGCGAGAGGTACTTATCTGAAAGCTACTACATTAAATGAAGCCTATGACTTTACCGATATCGTAAAGAATCCGGAAATCAACAAGATTACCGATATTGCCGTAACAGATACCATCACCATGAAGGTGGGCGACAAGCTTACCGCAGAAGCAACGGTAACTCCGGCGGACACCAATGATGTGGTATTTTGGAGCACAGAGGATGATACTGTAGTAACTGTATACCGTGGTATCTTGCAGGCAAAGAGTATTGGTACAACAAAGGTTCATGTATATTCCCAGAGTGGTTCTGTGGAAAAAATAATTAACGTGACTGTAGAACCTGTGGCTTCCGATGCGGCAGCAGTCATCACTACCGATGCAGATGCTTATACCGTAGTGGTAAACAAAGGCGCACAGATTACAGCAGCGGTGGCTCCGGCAGAGGCATTGTCCTATAAGTCCGCGAATTCCTCCGTGGCAACGGTTAACGCTTTCGGTAAGGTTACCGGCGTGGCAGAAGGAACCACAGAGGTTGTGATTACTTCCGCAAGTGGTGCCACAAAGACTGTAACCGTAACCGTAGTCAGCAGTGAGAACGTAAAGGAAGTCCGTCTTGCACTCCATGTGCTTTACAACGATTCCGAGAAGTCCTACTGGGGCTGCGAACTCAGTGAGCCTGTTACCGTTACCGGTGATGGCACTTACACTCTGACCTTTGACTTAAACAGTCAGATTTCTGCAGCAGGTCAAAAGGCAGGTATTACGGAAATCAACAAACTGACTGCTATTTACATCAAGGATTATGACGTAACCAAGGGTGATGCCACCAAGTCTCCTCTGGAGGGTGCGGACATTGTTTATGATTCCGTGATTTTAAACGGCACACCGCTGACCATGATTTCCCACGAGCCGGCAGGTTGTATGAAGTCCGGCGTGTTTGACTCCGGTAAGCCGGTAAATGCCTGGGATGGTTCTGTGGTAGAAGAGGTTTCTTCCGTAGATCATACAGCAACTTTCACGAGCATTACCAATCCAACCACTATTGAGGTGACTTTTACCTTATCCAACGTATGGTTTAAGGGTGAGTCAAAACCGGAACCTACTCCTGTGCCAACGGCCACACCGGTTCCGACCGAGGCGCCGGAACCAACCGCTACTCCGGTTCCAACGGAAGCTCCTGCGCCTACAGAAGCTCCGACTATGGCTCCGCAGGAGACATTGACTTCGGAGCCAACAGTGGCACCAACAGAAGTTCCAAGTACGCCTGCGGGTGCAGAGCCTGTAGAAAAGAACAATGCAGGTGTATGGGCTGTTGTAGTTATTGCTGTAGTGGTTGTTGGAGCAATAGCAGGCTGCATAGTATATAAGAAAAAGAATAAGAAATAATTACTAACCGGCATTTCATGTCCCGGCATTGGCAACTTGCGTAAGGTTGCTTGTGCCGGGATTTTTTTTGAACAAAAAAATGGTAGCGCTTTCATAAAAAGAGTGATATACTTGAACATAGTTATATTCTAGGAGAACAGGAGAATTAGTGAAATGAAAAAAATGACGAAAAAGGTTCTGATTGCGGCATTGTGCAGTACTCTGTTATTACCATTGCTCCCACAGACCAATATAAATACTGCCTGTGCAGAAACTATTGCGGAAAATGCCATCTATGTGGCACCAAATGCGACAGGAACCGGTTCTGAAAGTAGTCCGATGGGGTTGGAGGAAGCAATTACGACAGTGGTTGCGGGCCAGACCATTTACCTGTTAGAAGGCACCTACGAGTTTAAGGATACGATTCTGATTGCAGAGAATAACTGCGGCACAGAAGGGCAGTATAAGACGCTTTCTGCCTATCCCGGTGCAGAGGTTGTGCTTGATTTTGCAAGTCAGTCCTTTGGTAAACGAGGAATTATTTTGGACGGTGATTACTGGCATGTGTACGGTATTACTATTTGCAATGCCGGCGATAATGGCATGCTTTTGGCCGGAAATTACAACATTATTGAGATGTGTATTTTCGATGGAAACAAAGATACCGGTCTTCAGCTTAGCCGAAACAACGGCAGTTATAATAAAGTGGAGCAGTGGCCGTCCTACAACTATATTTTAAACTGTACTTCCCGTAACAACAGTGATCCGGATGGTGAGGATGCGGACGGTTTTGCACCTAAGCTTACCTGCGGTAATGGTAATGTATTTGACGGTTGTCTTGCCTACAATAACGTGGATGACGGCTGGGACTGCTATGCCAAGTCTGCCACCGGTCCAATCGGTGTGGTAACACTGATTAACTGTATCGCTTTCCGCAACGGTCAGACGGAGGATGGCGTATTTACTCCGGACAGCGACGGTAACGGTTTCAAACTGGGTGGTGGCGGCATCGGAACCCCTCATGTGGTTATCAATTGTCTTGCCTTCGAAAACAAGAATTGTGGTTTCACGGACAACAATAATCCTTCTGCGATTTCTCTGATTAACTGTACCGCTTTTAACAACAACGGTGCCCAGAAGAAAGCAGACTTTAACGTGTACCGCTGTAGAAACGCCAATGCAGTAAATATTCTGGCGTACAATGCGGTAAAGAATAAAAATAAGTTCCAAAATATGTCTGCCAATTATGTGATTTATCCGGTAGACAAGGACTGGTATCAGGTAACTTCGTATGGACCGTTTGATACCCAGAATTCTTCCATTAAGGGAACAAAGACGAACAACGGGTTGACATCCGCAGATTTTATTGTAACGGAATCCCCGGTTTTGGGCACGGATTTCCATAAGTTATGGAGAGAAGCGGATGGTTCCATCGATACGCTTGGTTATGCTATGTTAACTTCCGATAGTGATTATGCGTTTTTCTCCAGTGACGGAGGTGCCTGTGGTGCCCGCTTTGGTGCCGGTCCGGAATTTGTTACATCGGAAACAGTGGCAGCATTTAAGAACGCGGCGCTTAACAGTAGCGCCCCTGTGGCAACGCCTAAGCCAACCGCCACGGTAGCGCCAACGGCGACTGTGGCACCAACCGCAACGCCTAAGCCAACCGCCACGGTAGCACCAACGGCGACTGTGGCACCAACAGCAACGCCTGAGCCAACCGCAACAATAGCACCAACGGCAACTGTGGCACCAACAGCAACACCTGAGCCAACCGCAACAATAGCGCCAACGGCGACGGTAGCACCGACAGAAGCACCGGAACCAACTGTGACTCCGGCAGCACCGGTAGATTCCGGTACGAATGTTTTTGTAATTTGTCTGGCGGTATCTGCGCTTATTATTGTGGCGGCGGTAATTGCTATTATTGTAATTTTTAAAAAGGCAAAATAGTAGTGAACTATAAGCCCCTGGTAACAGGGGCTTTATTTTTTTGTCTTTCTGTCCATACTAAAACTAATGAACGGAAAGGAGTCAAAAATGTGTACAGCAATTAATTTTAAATCAAAGGATTGTTATTTTGGACGGAATCTGGATTTGGAGTATTCCTATGAGGAAACGGTAACGGTGACACCCCGGAATTACCCGTTCCGTTTTCGGACAATGGGGGAAATGGATCATCATTATGCCATAATTGGCATGGCATATGTGGTGGAGGACTATCCGCTTTATTATGAGGCCACAAACGAAGCGGGAGTCAGCATGGCGGGACTGCGGTTTGCGGGAAATGCCCATTATCCGGCTATGGCAGAGGGAAAGGACAATGTGGCTCCCTTTGAATTTATTCCTTGGATTTTAACACAGTGTGAGACGATGCAGGAGGTAAAAAAATTGTTAGAACGGGTGAATCCGGTAAATCTTCCTTTTAGTGAAGCGTTGCCGCTGACTCCCCTGCACTGGATGGTTTCCTGCGGAGAGGAGTCGTTGGTGGTGGAATCCATGGCAGACGGTCTGCATGTGTATGATAATCCGGTGGGGGTACTGACGAATAATCCTCCGTTTCCGGTGCAGCTTTGGAACCTGGAGAATGTCCGGGTGCTTCCGGGAGAGCCGGATTCCCCTTCACGGTTTGTGCGGGCAGCCCATGTGCTGAAGAATTCCGTATGCGGTGATTCGGAAGAGGAAAGTGTGGGGCAGTTTTTTCACATTTTAACCTCGGTGGAGCAGCAGAGAGGCTGTAATATAACAGAAGGCGGAGCATATGAAATTACGGCGTATTCCTGTTGTTGCAATACCACGAGGGGTATTTATTATTACATTACTTACGGAAACCGGCAGATTACGGCGGTGGATATGCATCGGGAAGATTTGGAGTCATCAGAATTAGTTTCCTTTAATTTAGTGAAAAATGAACAAATATTTCATCAAAATGTCAACTGAATATGAATGAATTGTACAAAGAAATGAAAAACACAGATTGAAACGTTTCATAAAGTATGATACAATACTTTTATACCCAAAGAAGAAGGTTCGGAAAGAAAAGACACGGGCAGTGATTTACGGAGGTAGCCAAGATGAAAAAAGAGAAAAAAACCAAGAAGAATGTTTCAGAAGGAATGTTACAGTACCCAAATGGGCAGGAGGCCCATCTGTACAAACTGATGAAGCAGGCCGTTATGGTAGTTGGCGTCGGTATTTTCTGGCTGGTTATGTGTATTGCATCCACTGCTTTAATTAACATAGATAAAGATGCCCAAATCGGTGTAACCAATGCATTGAACCAGTATCGTATGGCATCCAGAAATTTAACCTTATCCATCCAGTCCTACGCTGTTACCGGTGATGCACAGTATTTAGATGCATACAATACGGAGGTTTCTGTAGATAAAAACAGAGAAAAAGCAATTGAAGCTTTACAAACATATGATATAAAAGCCCGGGAATGGGAAACGTTAAATCACATTGCAACACTGTCCAATGGATTAATCGAGTATGAAATGGCAGCCATTGCCGGTGTAGAAGCAGGCAATATGGACTGGGCAAGAGACCAGGTTTTTGGTTCCGCTTATGAAGAAGGTGTGGCAGAAATTTCCCTTCATACCGATGAGGTTATCGATGAAATCCTTACAAGAAAAGAAAAGGGCTGCAACTTCCTGGAAGTTATCCAGTATGCCTGCATTTTCTTCTTTATTGCAGCAGTAGTGGCAGTACTTGTTATGTTTGTAAAATTAATTAAATTTGCGGGAGTAGAACTTTTATCCCCAATGAAGAAGGTAGCTAAGCAAATGGATTACCTGGCGCAGGGCGACTTTTCCGAAGAACTTGACTTAAAGGAAGACGATTCCGAAGTAGGTTCCATGGTAAAATCCATTGCTTTCATGAAGTCCAATATGCATGCCATGATTTCTGAAATCTCTGCTGTATTAGACCAGATGGGCGGTGGTGACTACCGTGTAAATTTGGAACAGGAGTATGTGGGCGAATTCAAACAGATTAAAGAATCCTTCCTGGTAATTATCGAAAGCATGAAGGAAACCTTAAATACCTTACGTGTGGCATCTGAAGAAATCAATCTTGGTTCCGAGCAGCTGGCAAGTGCTGCACAGGATCTTGCCGAGGGCAGCTCCGAGCAGGCCGTTCAGGTGGCCGGTCTGGTAGAGGCTATGCAGTCCATGGCAACCGGTATGGAGCAAAACGCAGAAGCCGCAACCGCATCCGTTGCCATTGCGAATCAGGCAGGTATCACCCTGCAGCAGGGCAACGTCAAGATGGAAGAATTAAAGGTTGCCATCAGCGAGATTTCCGGATGTGCCGAGCAGATTCACACCATCATCAATACCATCGAGGATATTGCGGAGCAGACAAACCTGTTATCTTTAAATGCAGCCATCGAGGCAGCCAGAGCCGGTGAGGCGGGACGTGGCTTTGCCGTAGTTGCCGAGCAGGTAAAGAATCTGGCAGAGGAGTCCGCAAGAGCATCCGGCCGTACCACAGAGCTGATTGAAACTACGATTGAGGCGGTTGAAAAGGGTATTGCCATTGCTGATGAAACCGTGGCAAACATGGCAGAGGTTATGCAGGGCGCCATGGATGCAACCCGGACGATGGGTCAGATTGCGGACATGTTAAACAATGAAGTAGAAAATATCCATGAAATTAACAATACAATCAACCGCGTATCCGAGGTAGTAGACAGTAACTCTGCAACTTCCCAGGAAACGGCGGCAGTCAGTGAAGAACAAAAGGCCCAGGTAGAAACCATGGCTTCTTTAGTAGACTACTTTAAAATTTAGTTTGTAACTTATAGGAGAATCGGGATGTTTACTTTTAACAAAAATACAAACTTCATAACAGAAATTACAAGTGTCCCGGTTCGGAATGCTATTGCTGTTTTGGAACGTGACAGAAACAGAATATTTTCCAACACCAATAAGCCGGGTGGCAGCGTGGTGTTGGTACAAAAAAGCATGGTGCGCAGCATTTCTGAATCTGAGGAATCGGAAATACTCCGTCAACGGGAACATTATTTGACGGAAGAGCGTTTTAAAATCAATATTTCTGAGGATAAAATAGTAATCTATGCCCAAGGTGATCTTGGTTTTGTTTATGGTCTGCTGTACCTTAGTGAGCATTATCTTGGAATCCGACCATTCTGGTTTTTCATGGACCGGGCGGCGGAGCAAAAGAAAAAAATTCAAATTCCGGAAGGAGTAATTGCTTCCAAGGATTCTGCGGTGCTATTCCGTGGCTGGCATTTTAGTGATGATGTTTTGATTTCCGGCTGGGAGTACAACAAAGAAGAAAACAAGGGCTGGAACATGTGTCTGGAGGCAATGCTCCGTTGTGGTGCAAATACCTTTGTTTTTGGGGATGAAGCCATGGCAGAGGCTTTGGAAGAGCAGGTAAAGCAATATGGTCTTTATTGCACTTGTCTTCAGGAAAAGCCATCCTTTGCACCGGAAGTGTACGGGTCCCTGTTTGCGTACAACCTGCAGGAAACAAATCACGTTACAATGCTTCCGACGGCGGTGTCAGAGGTCTCTGATGAACTGGATAAAGCACTGAAAGAAGATAAAAATTGCTTCTGGGCGGTAAAGTGTTCCAATGTCCGGCCACACGTTTATTTCTTGGATGTCATCCGTAAGCTGTGGCAGGGAGAAGTGCCTGACAACGAATCCCAGGCAGAAGCTTTTGTGAATGAATATTTTACCGAATGTGAAGAAAAAGAAGAAATTGCGGCACTGTATATGGAGTATCCGCAGGTTATGATGTGTCTGGAGGAATCGGGCAAATATGTGGGTGAGTTATATTACACCGAGAATGTCCGTCTGTTCTGCCATCAAATCTTAGTAGATAGAAACAGTCCGGCCAAGGGGCTTTGCAAAATTGCGCAAATCGGTACATTAGCAGCACAAATTCAGGAATTTCAGGAAGCATGCCGTCAGCAAAAGGAAGAGTTGGAGAAACTTTGTGTGGCCTGTACCGTAACCGAAAACGGTTCTCCGCAAAGAGCATTGCTTGCTTCCACCATTGGTTTGCATATTAAGCTGCATCAGACCTGTCGTCGTGCTGCCAGAGTATTTGCCAGAGGCTATGAATCCTTGTTAGAAGGCGACTACGAGAAGGCATTCCTACGTTTTGGAGACAGTGCAGTGTGGTTTGATAAGGGTGACGCCCTGCTTCGTGGTGCAGAATATGGCATCTGGAAGGAGTTCTATGCCAACGACTGCATCACTGACATCAAGCATACGGCGTACATGGTACGTAAGGTTATGGGACTTGCCCGTGAGCTTGGCGACAATCCAAAGCACAATGCTTGGTACCGGAAGTACTGTTTGTCTGCAGAGGAGCAGGAAAAGAAGTGTACATGCATGACGGAAAATCATAAAACCGATTTGGAATTGTACGAAGCAATGAAAAAACGTGTAGTAAGATAATGATGTGAATGGAAAGGCTTTTCACAAGGCAAAAAATGCCGTGTGAAGAGCCTTTTTTGAATAGCATAACGAAAAACAGTATGATAAACTGATTGTAAAAAAGGGTTTTGGGAGGAGAAGTATATGTTATATCCGGCAAAGGACAAATCAAGAAAGATTACGGAAGTAGTTCGTAAGGGGGATGCCCTGTTTTTATATTCTGAGCACGGCATGCACAGAATTGTGCCGAAAAACGCCCGTACCGTGAGGGTAACCTATACCGGCAGGGAAGAGTTTTCTGATCGAAAAAAATATGGTGTTATTGCTTCCGAGGCATTTACAGATTGGACTTATGAGGAAAAAGAAGAAGTTATTTTGTTGAAGCTACCGGAACTTTTGATAGAGGTTAACCGCAACAGCGGAAGTTATACCTACTTTAGCGCAGAGGGCAAGCTTCTTTTGGCAGAAACGGCAAAAGAAAGCAAAGAACTGCAAAGTTTCATGACCTACACTCTTTTGGAAGAAGCGGCTCAGGTGGAAGAGGTTCAGACTGCCGACGGAAAGAAAAACATGGTACGGGAGGCTGCCCGTGTGCCTGCGGGAGAGCAGTACCATACCCGCTTGAATCTGCAGTTTCAGGAGGGAGAGCATTTGTATGGTCTTGGCCAGTACGAGGAAGGCTTTGGCTCCCTTCGGGGTCAGGTAGTGTATGTGCATCAGGGCAACCGTCAGATTGCGGTTCCGATGCTTGTATCTACGTTGGGTTACGGTATTTTGATGGACACCTACAGTCCGCTGATTTTCAGTGATACTGCCCATGGTTCCTATTTGTATTCCGAAGTTTCCGAAGAACTGGATTTTTATGTTATGAATGGTGGCAGCATGGATGGTGTTATCAAAGAATACCGTTATCTGACCGGCAAGGCAAGCATGCTTCCGAAATGGGCCTTTGGTTATCTGCAGTCCCAGGAGCGTTACGAAACCCAGGAAGAGGTGCTTTCTGTTGCTTCTGAGTATCGCCGCAGGAGAATCGGTTTAGACGGTATTATTCAGGACTGGATTTCCTGGGATGGTGCCAAGTGGGGCGAAAAGACCTTTGATAAGGTGCGCTATCCAAAGCCGGAGGAAATGACAAGTAAGCTTCACGATATGGACGTGCATTTTATGCTTTCCATCTGGGCAAATCCGGGGGATACCTCCGATGACTATAAAGAATTCAAAGAGGCAGGGCTTTTACTTCCTGCCGACAATTCCTATAACGCATATCTGCCGGAGGCCCGAGATATGTACTGGAAGCAGGCGAAGCGCGGCTTGTTTGACAAGGGCGTGGATGCCTGGTGGTGCGACAATTCCGAGCCGTATGCGCCGGAATGGACCGTGCCGGTAAAGCCGGAGCCGTCCCGTTTGTTTGATATGTACTGCAAAGAAGCCGGTTCACATCTTCCGGCATTAGAGATGAATTCCTATGCCTTTTATCATGCCATGGGCGTGTATGAAGGCCAGCGCAGTACCGGGTCAGAAAAGCGTGTATTTAACTTGACCAGAAGCGGTTACACCGGCCAGCAGCGTTTTGCAACCGTGCTTTGGTCCGGCGATATTGCAGCCACCTGGGATACCTATCGCCGCCAGATTGCAACCGGCCTTGGTCTGTGTGCCAGCGGTATGCCGTACTGGACCGTAGATATTGGAGCCTTCTTTGTAAAGAACGGCAACATGTGGTACTGGAAGGGCGATTATGATAAAACAACCGAAGATTTGGGTTATGCGGAACTCTTTACCCGTTGGTATCAGTGGGGCGCTTTCCTGCCGATATTCCGCGGTCACGGCACCGACTGCCGCAGAGAACTCTGGATGTTTGAGCATACACCGTTTTATGAGGCGCTGCTTGCGGCAAACCGCCTGCGTTATGAGCTGATGCCATACATTTATTCTTTGGCAGGCAGAACCTGGCTGAAGGATGAATCCATGATGCGTTATCTGGCATTCGACTACCCAACCGACGAGGTTGTCTGCAACATAAAGGACCAGTATCTGTTTGGCGACAGCCTGATGGTTTGCCCGGTAACGGAGCCAATGTATTACAGCGTAAATTCCACTGTTTTGGACGGCGTGGCAAAAACACGGAAGGTTTACTTGCCGGAGGGAATGTGGTATGATTTTTATACCAATCAACCTTATACCGGTGGTCAGTGGATAGAAACAGAGGCGGATATTTCAAGAATTCCTCTGTTTGTAAAGGCGGGGGCAATTCTTCCGATGGCAGAGTTTGCAGAGTCTACGGTAGCCCAGAACGGTATTAGTGAAATCCGCGTATATCCGGGTGCCGATGGGGAGTTTGTCTACTATACCGATGCAGGGGATGGTTACGGATATGAAAAGGGTGAGTACGAATGCGTGACGCTAAAGTGGAACGATAAAGAGCAGAAATTGGAAGTGCCGGAAGCGTGGAAGGAGAAGGTTGCAATTACTGTTATCAACTAGGCAAGAAAAGGAGAAAAAGTATGTTAGAATTCAAATATGATACCCAGCTTTTGATTGAAGGAACGGATTTAGACGAGGATGTAATTACAGAGTATTTCACCAACAATTTCAAGGGTGACTGCCTGCTGGCAGTGGGTGATGAGGAATTAATCAAAATTCATTATCATACCAATGAGCCTTGGAAAGTGCTGGAGTACTGCGCTTCTCTTGGCGAGATTTATGATATTGTAATCGAAGATATGGATAGACAGTCCAGAGGGTTACAGGG
Source organism: Lachnospiraceae bacterium (assembly GCA_045593825.1). Lineage (GTDB taxonomy): Bacteria > Bacillota > Clostridia > Lachnospirales > Lachnospiraceae > SIG299. The sequence goes on along the minus strand of JAZNXI010000160.1, from coordinate 12,270 downwards.
GTAGGAGATTATGACGGAAGAAGAATTGTTAAAATTATCTCCCGGGGAGTTAACTGACCTGGGCATTTGCCCGACCTGTTTTAACAGAGCGCATGGCGGGGCGTTGTATGGTGATAATAGCAATACATTGCTTTATGAGGATATTGAATGCTTCTTTGTTGGTAATCCCTGAAGTGATGGACATATGGTAATTTCCACCATGGAGCATTACCATGACATGAGTGAGGCACCGGATGCTGTCAACGAGAAAATCATTCGGTATGCTAAGCAGTTTATGCTGATTATCCGGGAAGTCTATGGATGCGAAAGGGTTTATCTATGCACTATGTGCGATGGCCCGAACAACCATTATCACATCCAACTGATTCCGCGCTATGCCCATGAGAAGCGGGGCAGCGGCAACTTTGTGAAGCCACGCAAGGCATATGAATATGATGCCGAGAAGTTTGAGGCGGTGAAGGCGAAGATTAGGGAGTATGCTGAGGAAAAATATTATTGAAATTTTTAATAGAGTATGTTATTCTATACATAGGCAAAAGAGAGTATTATCGCATTCAAAACACAGAAAAACCCACGAGTGGCAGCTCGTGGGTTTTTCTTGTCTGTTTGATTTGGATGGCTGACCGGACCATCAGGCTCATTACCGTTCACTCTTATCGTCGAACCATTTGCATATGTAGTAGGCAACTACACCTGCCAAGACGGAGAGCATAAAAGAGAGTATTATTTCCAGCATTCAAAACACCTCCCTTCTGTTGCCAGTATAGGAACGGTAACATACACATTGTATCACTCAAGAAGGAATAAGTAAATAGAAATAAAACAAAAATGAGTTATTTGAAATTGTAACTTTAAGTGATATAATGAATAAGGGAAAGGATATGCTTGGAGGTTTAGAAAATGAAATGTGCATTAGCAGCTGTAGGCTTTATCGATGAGAATATTTCATATAACAAAAAAGTAATTACAGATACCATGATAAAATATGCCGGAAAGGCTGATATCATCCTATTTGGAGAGGCGTTTTTGCAAGGCTTTTACGGGGCTAAGTTTGATCCGGAGCAGGATGAAACCTTGGCTATTACTAACGATGATTCGATAATCCAAGAGATTTGTTCCGTGGCAAAACAACATTCCATAGCGGTTTCCTTTGGATTTATTGAAAAGGAAGAAAACTTTTTTTATAGCAGTCAGATTACGATTGATGCAGAGGGCAAGGTGCTTGATTTATACAGAAGAGTATCGCCTGGCTGGAAAGAAAAATTCGCGGGAGAAAGATACTGCGAAGGCAAAGAGTTTCATACCTTTGACTTCATGGGAAGGAAAGTTGTAATCGGACTTTGCGGTGACTTATGGTTTGATGAAAATATCGAGGCAATAGGTGCCTTAAAGCCGGATGTGGTACTCTGGCCGGTGTACACCGATTTTAACTACGAGGAATGGAACACAGTGGTTAAATTAGAATACGCCGAACAGGCGGGGAAGCTTCCTTGCAAGGTGCTGTATGTGAATTCTGTTTGCCTAGATAAAGAGGAAGAGGAAATTGCCAGAGGCGGTGCAGCTCTTTTCGAGAGTGGATGTATTGTGAAAGAAGTGCCGTCGGGAGAAGAAAACGTTTTGATTGTTGAGGTGTAGAGATGAAGCTTAATTTTGATAAAACAAAAATCGAAGGAGTTATCGATAACATCGTCCGCAAGACCATGAACATGGACCTGACCTGGGAGTGGCCGTGCGGTGTGGCATATTACGGAATCAGCGCAGCATATGAAGCAACCGGAAAGAAAGAATATTTGAAGTTATTAAAGAACAGAGTAGATGAGCTCATCGAGTTGGAGCTTCCGATGCCATGGACGGTGAACGCCTGTGCCATGGGACACTGCCTGATTACTCTGTATCAGGCCACCGGTGAAGAAAAATATTTAGAACTGATAAAGAGCAAGCTGGCTTATTTGCAAAACGAGGCACTGCGGTTTGGAGACAGTGTACTGCAGCATACCGTATCCTCTAAAAATGATTTTCCGGAGCAGGCCTGGGCAGATACTCTGTTTATGGCGGCGTTATTCATGCTTCGGGCAGGTGTGCTCCTTAAGGATGAGGAGCTTATCAATGATGCACTGAATCAGTGGTATTGGCATATCCGCTATTTGCAGAACAAAGAGAGCGGGCTTTATTACCATGGCTATAACAATACCACCAAGGATAACATGTCCGGTATCTATTGGGGCAGGGCAAACGCCTGGGCAGCCTACACCATGGCAAAGGCCGGTAAGGTGCTTCCGGAATGGTATTTATATCCGAAGTTTATGGACATCCAGGGTTCTTTAAACGAACAGCTGGCAGCGCTTAAGAATGTGCAGACAGAAGCCGGACTTTGGCGTACCGTGCTGGATGATGAAGAGGCTTACGAGGAAATCTCTGCTTCTGCGGGAATCGCGGCGGCGATGTTGGAGCGTAATAATCCATTACACACAAAACATGTACAGCGGGCGCTCGAAGGTCTGCTTGCTAATGTCAGCGAAGACGGAAGAGTGTTGAATGTGTCCGGTGGAACCGCAGTCATGAAAGACAAGGAAGCCTACCGAAGCATCTCCAAGGACTGGATGCAGGGCTGGGGCCAGGGACTTATGCTGGCGTTTCTGGCGGCAGTGTTGGAGAATTAGTAGATGTGATTCTGAAAGGATAAGTATATTATGGAATTAAAACTGGTAAAAGGCCGCCCGGTAACCAACGACGGCCGCTTAGAAAAGGAAATCCGCACCTACGATTTACTGGATTCCCTTGGCATAGAATATGAACGTGTAGACCACGAAGAGGCAAATACTATGGAGGCATGTCTAGCCATTGATGAGGTACTGGCTCCGGCGGTGATTTGCAAAAACTTGTTTTTGTGCAATGCCCAGAAAACAAAGTTTTATCTGCTGATGATTCGCGAGGATAAAAAGTTTCTTACCAAGGATATTTCCAAGCAGATAAACAGTGCCAGACTTTCCTTTGGTCCGGCGGAATATATGGAGCAGTTTTTGGATATTACACCGGGTTCGGTAAGCGTGTTGGGACTTATGAATGATAAGGAAAATAATGTGACACTTCTGGTGGACGAGGATGTTTTGGCAGCAGAATATTTTGGTTGTCATCCGTGCATTAATACGTCGAGCCTTCGTTTAAAAACGGCGGATGTATTTGGCAAGTTTTTAGAAGCGGTTCATCATGAGTATACAGTGGTAAAATTGTAGGAGGTTGAAGAATATGCAAATGGTTTTACTGACAGCCCTTGGCATTGGCGGTGCTACCATCATCGGTGCGGCCATTGGGTTCTGTGTAAAAAATGTTTCCCATAAAGTAAATGATATGATTTTAAGCTTTGCTGCAGGAATTATGCTGGCAGCAGCGGTAAACGGGCTGATTGCGCCTTCCTTTGAACTGGTAAGCGGGATACAGATGATAATTCCGGTGGTAGGCATTTTTGCCGGTGCGCTGTTTCTTAATTTGATGGATAAGGTAACACCCCATCTGCATAAAATAGCAGGAACGGATAGTGAAGCGCATGCCAATAATAAAAATTTAAGCAGGGCGTTGTTGTTTGTAATGGCGGTTGCTATTCATAATCTGCCGGAGGGTATGGCAGCCGGTGTGGGTTTTGGTAATGACGATGTGAGTGCAGCGATTACGGTTGCTGTAGGTATTGCTCTGCAGAACATTCCGGAGGGTATTGTAACGGTATCTCCTTTAGTCATGTCCGGAGTGAGCAGGGGAAGAGCGTTTTTACTGGCAACGGCCACCGGTTTCATCGAAGTGGCAGGTACATTGCTTGGCTACTTTGTAGCAAATATATCTGTGGCAATTTTACCGTTTGCCCTGGCATTTGCGGGAGGAACCATGTTGTATATTATTAGTGATGAAATGATTCCGGAAACCCACAGTCATGGTTATGAGAGAACATCCACCTATTCGCTTTTGGTGGGATTTACTTTAATGTTAATTATGGATATGCTTCTATAAAAGTTCGGGAGTGATAAATTTGAAAAAATTTGTTGTAACAGTTTCGTTGATTTTATGTTTATTTACGGTTTGCGCAGTGGCGGTAACGTATGCCGGCATCAGAAAAGCAAGGCAGGCACGGGAAGAAAACTCTTTACAAGAGACCATGTCTACAGAAACGCCAACTGAGGTGCCGGTTACAGCAATGCCAAGTCCGACACCGACTCCTGTGGAACAGGGAATTGATTTATACGGAACTTATGATGAAAACGACTTATTAATTCGGACGCAGCTTGCTTTTAGAGAAGACGATGTGGAAATAAAAATTCCGCAGCTTGATGGATTGAAGAACACGGAAATACAGGAAAAAATCAATCAGGATATTTTTAATAGAATTGGGAAATTACTGAGAGAATATCCGTTGGCGGGTTACGGTGAATATTATGTCAGAGGAAATTTTGCCAATGTCGTTTCCATCTGTTTTTACACCGGAGACGGAGAAAGGTATGACCAGGTATATCTCAACTACAATCTGGTAACCGGAGAACGACTGAATCTGGAAGATTTATTCTTAAAAGATGCTGATATTATCCAGTGTGTGCGAAGTGCTTTTTATGATATGTTGGCTTTGCGCAATACATATGATATGGAGGGGAATTTCAATGAAATGGTTTCTCCGGATGAAAATGAAGTGTATAAGCTGGTAAAGGGTTATATGAATAGTGAGGAGCAGGAATTTGCGTTCTCTCCGGCAGAAATCTTTTTCTACTATGAAGATTATGTTGCTACGCTGAGTATGTTAGAGGTAGCAGAACAGATTGCGGTATATTCCCGGTTTGCAACAGAGGAAAGTATTTTTGTAAGAGACGATATTGGTTATGACAATATCTTTACATGTGCAGATACCCAATATGAACCGTTCCAAAAAATTGAATACGGTTATTTGGAACCTAATTTCTGGTATGATATCACCATTTGGAATACTTACACGGAAAATGATTTCGCCGGTGAGAAGTTGGAGAAATACCTGACTGCGGAAGAAAAATTTTTTGCTTCGACGGAACAGAAAATAGAAGAGTACAGAGAACTTGCGAAGAATAATCCGGATACATTTTATATGTTATTTTTGAAACCAAGTGCCTCTTTGTATTATCAGTCAGGAAAATATTCCAATGTGGTGGAATTTAATGAGCTGGTAATGGTTTATGAAATGCCGATGGAGGTGTATGAAGCAACTTATCGGGATAAGCTGATTGCCACCTACCGTTACGTTTATTTTGCTATGGCAGGTGGTGCTTATCTTGAGTGGGAAGAAGGCGATGGTGCTACAAAACAGACGTTTGAAAGCAGTAAAACGTATAATTACATTACCGGGGAAGAAGTGACGGAGTTAGAAGATGTCTTTCACAAGGATAGCGGGTATATGGATGTGATAAAAAGCAGAACAAGGGATACGTTAACTTGGAGAACGGAGTATTCCTGGTCGAAAATCGCAAGTTTGGCAGAAACCATTCAATGCAGGCTGGATGGAATCAGTGTGTATGTAACGATACCGTCCATAGAAGATTTTTATTTTAGAGTATATTTTGGGGAATTTGATGAATCTATGCTAAAAGTTTTTGACTAACGGAGGTGGCAGAATGAAAAAAATAATGATCATCTTAGTAGCACTGCTTGCAGCGGTCGGCGTTGTTTTTGGATGTGTAAACTGGTATAAATCTGCAACAGAAGGACTGGATGAGAAGCAAACGCCTTCTGTAACGCCAACAGTACAGCCGACTAAGACAGAAGAACCGATGGTAAATCCGGCACCGGAGGCAACCGCTCCGCCGGTAAAAGAAGAGCCAATCTTTACTTTAAAGGAATATCCAAAGGTGGATGCGTCTCTGGCAATTCATCCGCTGGTGGACAGTATTGCTGCTGATTTTTTAGGAATGAAGGAAAGTGAACTTGACTTTACTTATACTACCACACGTTCCAGTGAGGTATACCGGAATTTGATTGACGGTAAGGTAGATGTAATCTTTGCGGCAGAAATTTCTGAAGAAGATAAAGAATATGCAAAGCAGCAGGGCGTGAAACTTACCATTGTTCCAACCACAAGTTCTGCCTTTGTGTTTATTGTTAATACGAATAATCCGGTTAATGGTTTATCCTTTGAGCAAATTCAAAAGATTTACACCGGAGAAATTACCAATTGGTCCGAGATTGGGGGTAACAACGAGAACATCATTGCTTATCAGCGTCCTACCGGTTCCGGAAGCCAGACAGCTATGCTTTCCCTGGTTATGAAGGAGAAAGAAATTATGGTGCCTCCGGTAAATCAAATCCGGGGTGAAATGGGAGAACTTATTGATGCCATCGCTGAGTATGACAATGCAGAAAATGCTATTGGTTATTCTTATTTTTATTATGTAAACACCATGTATAAGCGGGACACCATCAAAATGCTGGCAGTGGACGGGGTGGAACCATCCATCGAGACGATTAAGAGCGGGGCTTATCCGATTTATACGAATGGGTTTATCGTGTATAGAAGTGATGAACCGGAAGACGGATCCGTAATGAAGTGGGTAAATGCGGTACTGTCTGAGAGAGGAAGCAGAATTATTGAAGCGGCAGGATATGTGCCGGTGAAGTAAAGAGCGAGTTATTGTTCACACGTCCCGAAAGTGAGATTCATAAAACCTGCCGGCTATGCCGTCAGTCGTCGCTTTGCGACTTATGTTTTATTCATCCCACTTTGGTGACGCTCTCAAATCAAAAATAAAAAACGTCTAGGTTTACATGCGAGCATGCAACCTAGACGTAATTTTTTATTTTCGCTTTATGAACAATAACTCTTAATCTGTGAAGTTGTCAAAGTAACCCTGAATTAAGATAATTGGTGTACCCTTATCGCCGGAACCACTGGTTAAGTCGCATAAGGAACCGATGAGGTCGGTGAGCTGTCTTGGGGTAGTACCCTGGGAAGCCATGTTACCAACCAGGTTGGAGCCTTTTTCCTTGATGCTCTTGGAGATAGCGTCCTTTAATTCGGCACCGCTTAAGCTCTTGAAGTCGTTATCTGCAAGATACTTTAACTTTAATTCGTTTGGAGTACCAACGAGACCGCTGGTGAAAGCAGGGGAAACAACCGGGTCAGCTAATTCCCAAATCTTACCCTGTGGGTCCTTGAAAGCACCGTCGCCGTAAACCATTACTTCTACATGCTTGCCGGTCTTTGTAAGGATTTCTGCCTGGATGCTTTCTACTAAGTCCTGGCATTCTTCAGGGAAGAGCTTAATCTTATCCTCTGTGGACTTGTTGGAACCAAGTAAACCGTACTTAGAGTTAAAGCCACTGCCGTTTACGGAAGCATTTAAAATATCGTCTAAGCCGCAAACAACCTTGGCACCGTTCTCAAGTAAGATGCGCTTGGTTCTCTTACGTGTATGTATGTCACAGTTGATGATGCAGTCGGTGTACTTTAAGATGGTTCTTGGATTGTTTGCGAAAACAACTTCAACCTCTGCGCCTGCTTCACGGATGATATCGGAGTAGTATGCTACATAGTCAACACCGGTGAACTCGTGAACATTTTCACCAAACAGTTCTCTATATTTTTCTAAGGTTAAAACGTCGGAGTAAGGATTGATACCTGCTTCGTCTAACTGGTCGTAAGTTAAAAGAGCATTACCAACTTCGTCGCTTGGGTAGCTGAGCATTAACACTACCTTCTTTGCACCCATTGCAATACCCTTTAAGCAGATGGCAAAACGGTTACGGGATAAAATTGGGAAGATAACACCTACGGTGCCACCGCCTAATTTTGCTTTTACGTCAGCCGCAATATCTTCTACGGATGCATAATTTCCCTGTGCTCTGGCTACGATGGACTCTGTCAGGGCGATAACGTCTCTGTCTCTTAAGGAGAAGCCTTCACTTTCTGCTGCTTCTAAAACGCAGTTTACGGTGATATCAACGAGATTGTCACCTTCTCTGATGATTGGTCCACGGATTCCTCTTGAAATAGTACCAACTTTTCTTTCCATTGTTATACCTTCATTCTTTATAAGATTTGTATTATTTTGGCATGTCCCAAAAAATACAGTAACATTATACATGGAAGTGCCTTTTGACGCAAGCAATTTTTTATGAAAATTAATAATTTTTTGTGGTAAAGCGAAAAAGTAAATATTTTCGAAAATAATCGAAAATTTCCTCTTGAAAAATAGACAAGAACGAGATATAATAAAGTCATAAGAGGCAACAAAATGCCCAAATACATAAAAAACGCAATGAGAGGGGTTTTAAAAGTATGAAGAAACGTATGATGGCGTTCCTTGCAGCCCTTGTAATGTTGTTATCCTACGTGCCGGTGGGCAGCGTAATTACAGCAAAGGCAGAAGAGGAAGAACGAGTAATCAAGCTTCATTATCACAGACCGGACGGTCAGTACACCGGCTGGAATGTATGGTTCTGGGATGATGGAGGAGAAGGTGCAGTTTATGAGTTTGCACAGGAAAATGGCGAAATGGTAGCAACTAAGGTAATTGCTGCCGACGTATCCAGAGAAGGCTTCATCGTCCGCACCAATGACTGGGCAAAGGACGTGGCGGAAGATCAGTTTATTGACATTCCGGAGCTGGTTTCCGGTACCGTACACATTTATGTAGAATCTGGTGTTAAGGGTTATACCAAAGAATTCAGTGAAGATGCGGTAGTAGCAGTAAGAATGTCTAAGGCTCGCTACGACGGCGAAGGCACTATCGTAACAAAGTTCACCGGCGAACTTGTCGGTAAGGACTTAAATACTTACTTTACTGTCATGGGACCAAACGGCGAAGTTGCCATTAAAGAAGTAAAGGCAGAAGCAAATAATGAGTATCATCTGGTAATGGCAGAAGAATTAAACGGCAGCAGAAGTTATAAAGTAATTTGTGAAGGAACGGAGTATAAAGTAGTTATGCCAATTATTTTCTCTACAGAAAAATTTGAAGAAGAATATACATATACAGGCAAAGATTTAGGTGCTACCTATACAAAGGACAAGACATCCTTCCGTGTGTGGGCTCCTACCGCAGATGCAGTATCCGTAAGATTATACAAGGGTGGCCAGGAAGGCAAGGACGATTTAATCGAAGAACTTCCTATGACTGCAGATGTAAACGGTACCTGGGTGGCTGAAAAGTCCGGTGATTTACACGGAACCTACTACACTTATTTCGTAACTCTTGGCGATGTACAGAACGAAGCATGTGACCCTTATGCGAGAACTACCGGCGTGAACGGTAAGCGTGCCATGGTCATCGATTTGGATTCCACCGACCCGGAAGGCTGGGAAAACGACAAGAATCCAAATGCAGACAAGACCTTCAACGATGCGGTTCTTTACGAATTACATGTTCGTGACCTTTCCATCGATAAGGCATCCGGCATTAAGAACAGAGGTAAGTATTTAGCATTTACAGAAACCGGAACAACAAATGAACAGGGTGTACCAACCGGTATCGACCACATCAAGAACTTAGGTGTTACCCATGTTCACCTTCTTCCGGTTTATGACTACGGTTCTGTAGACGAAACCAAGTCCACCGTTCCTCAGTTCAACTGGGGTTATGATCCGGTGAACTACAATGTTCCGGAAGGTTCCTACTCCACCGATGCATACAACGGTGAAGTAAGAGTTAAGGAATTTAAGCAGATGGTACAGGCAATGCATAACAACGGTATCAGCGTTGTTATGGACGTTGTATATAACCACGTTTACAATGCAAGTGAATTCTGCTTCAACAAGATTGTTCCTCAGTATTTCTCCCGTATCGATGAGAACGGTAAGTACTCCAACGGTTCCGGCTGCGGTAACGATACTGCTTCCGAGCGCAGCATGGTTAAGAAGTATATTGTAGAGTCCGTTCTGTACTGGACAGAAGAATATCATATCGATGGTTTCCGTTTCGACCTGGTAGGTCTTCTTGATACAGAAACCATTAACGAAATCGTAGAAACCGTTCATGCAGTTCGTCCTGACGTTGTATTCTACGGCGAAGGCTGGACCATGAGCACCAATATTACTAAATTTGGTTACCAGATGGCAACCCAGGTTAACTCCAAGATGACTCCTGATTTCGCTTACTTCAGCGATACCATCCGTGATGCCCTGAAGGGTAGTGTGTTTAACAATACAGAGCAGGGCTTTGTCAGCGGTGCTTCCGGCAAGGAAACCACACTGGAAAGCTGTTTCATGGGTCTTGCATATCCATGGTGTTCTTCTCCGACACAGAGCATTAACTATGCATCCTGTCACGATAACATGACACTGTTTGACCGTATTGTTAATTCCACACCGGATGCATCCAGAGAAGACCAGATTAAGATGAACAACCTGGCGGCGGCAATTTACATGACTTCCCAGGGTATTCCGTTTGTACATGCCGGTGAAGAAATGCTCCGTTCCAAGCCTTTGAAGGATGGTAGCTTTGATCACAACAGTTATCAGTCTCCGGACTCTGTCAACAAGTTAAAGTGGGACGATTTAAACAGCAAGGAATATCAGGATGTTTATAACTACTATAAGGGTCTTATCGAATTCCGTAAGGAGCATGCGGCTCTCCGTATGACTACTGCACAGGATGTTAAGACAAATATCACCACTATCACCGGTCTTGATGACAATGTAATGGCGTTCAAGATTAATGGTGGTGTAAACGGTGAAGTGGCTGACAACCTGTTTGTTGTATTTAATGCAAATGAAACCGAAACCGAAATCGAGCTTCCGGAAGGCAAGTGGAATGTTTACATCGATGCTGAAAAAGCAGGTACAGAAGTTCTCAGAAGCGCAAAGGGTACCGTAAAGGTTGCTCCTATTTCCGCACTGGTTCTCTGCCAGGATGATAACAGAGCACCGGGGGTTAACGGCGGTGTACTTGCAGGTATCGGTGCAGGATTAATTGCAGCGGCAGGTGCTGTAGTACTGGTACTTAAGAAAAAGAAGAAGTAATTAAAGTAAAATAAATATTGTAAGTTTCAAACTCCCGTAGGTCAGATTTGATAGCTCTGCCTGCGGGAGTTTTTTGTCGTTTTTGGTTGATAAAAATTTTTATTTTTCCCGTTGACATATCAAATTCAATGTGATATATTTATCACAAGTGATACAAATATATCACAAAAAAGTACAAATAAATCACATGGAGGGTAGCAAATTATGAAAAAGGAAAAGAAAGTGTATTCGTTGGTTACAAAGGAGTGGTTCAATGTAATAACCAGTTCGTTATTTGTGGTGTTGGGAATTTTAAAGCTGATTAATCCGCAAAACCCTGCCGGTCAATTGGCAATCACTGTTTTGGCGTGGAGCTTTATTGCAATTTTCTTCTTATCTTCAGTGCTTAGGGCTTTTATGAAGTTTGATATAGAGGATGAGGCAGCATTGGAACACTATAATAAGGCGAAAAGAGAGATATTTAATTTCGTGTGGGGATTATGTTTAGGACTTGGAGGTGGAGGCGTGCTCGCAACTATGGTTGTGGAGGCAATGGGCTTTGAAGTTGCAGAAAAATTGCATGCTACAATCAGCTTCTGGCACTTTATGCTTGTGTTTGAAGCACTTCAGCTGGCTATTTCCACTTATTTCATTTGCCTGGAAAAGAGGGAAGCATAATGGAAGATTTTAGCTTAGAAACAAAAATTAAAGAACTCCGGGCCTCCAAAAACCTAAGCCAGGAAGACTTAGCCCTCATGGTAAATGTCCGTCGCGAAACCATCGCCCGCCTGGAAAAAGGCATGTATAACCCATCCCTCAAGCTTGCCATGGACATCGCCGCCGTGTTTGAAAAAACGGTGGAAGAAGTTTTCTTCTTTAAAGAAAAATAATATTTAGGGTTTTACATCGTACCGGATGGCACCTTGTAATCCTGTAGAGAATGACAAAGCTTATTTTATGATAGATTTTCGTAATCTACGCAAAAGGGGCTTCCGCTGAATGCTTATACTTTGTGTATTTGTATCTAAGTGTCCGACATCTCGGCTGATAGGTGTACGGTCAGGGCAGACAAACAAATATGTTTGTTCTGAACTGAACGTGCACCTGTCAGAAGAGTCAGGCGAACACAGATACAAATACACAAAGTATATCTCAGCGGAAGCCCCTTTATGTAAATTCGTAAAAACTATCTATTGTTAATAAGCTTTGTTAACTCTACAGGATCTACAATCTTGCCATCCTTGTAAACACGCATGTTACCGGAAGCAATTTCGTCGATGAGGATAACTTCGTTGTTGTTGTAACCGAACTCGAACTTGATATCCCAAAGG
>JAZNXI010000159.1:0-4520 GCA_045593825.1 Lachnospiraceae bacterium | reverse complement strand
CTGATGCAGATATCGAAAAGGCAGTTAAGGAAGCAGCTGAATTCGAAGCACAGGATAAGGCAAAAAAAGAAGCAATTGATACAAGAAACGAAGCAGAATCCTTTGTATTCCAGACAGAAAAAGCGTTAAATGATGTTGGTGATAAGATTAGCGCAGACGAAAAGGCTTCTGTAGAAGCAGATGTAGCTGCATTAAAAGAAATCTTAGAAAAGACAAAAGATGTAGAATTAACATCTGACCAGGTTGCAGAAATTAAAGCAGCTCAGGAGAAATTAATGACAGGTGCACAAGCACTTTTCACAAAGATGTATGAGCAGATGCAGGGTGCAAACGGTGCAGGCCCTGACATGAGCAACATGGGCGGCGCAGCTGATATGGGTGCACAGAGCGCACCGGAGGATGACATCATCGACGGAGACTTCAGAGAAGTCTAAAATACAAATGGCTATAGGGGGCATTGTAATGTCCCCTAGTGCCATGTTTTAGATTTGACAGAAAGGTGAAAACTATGGCAGAGCAGAAAAGAGACTATTACGAGGTCTTAGGCGTTGAGAAAAGCGCAGATGAGGCTGCTATTAAAAAAGCATACAGAGCACTTGCCAAAAAATATCATCCCGATATGAATCCGGGAGATGCGGAAGCGGAGAAGAAGTTCAAAGAAGCTTCGGAAGCATACGCCATTTTAAGCGACCCTGAGAAGAGAAGACAGTATGATCAGTTTGGTCATGCGGCATTTGATCAGGGTGCCGGCGGCAACGGATTTGGCGGATTTGATTTTAGTGGTACAGACTTTAGTGATATTTTCGGAGATATCTTTGGTGATTTCTTCGGGGGAAGAAGAACGGCACGTGATAACAGCGGTCCTGCAAAAGGAAGCAATATCCGTACCAGTGTAAGAATTACCTTTGAAGAGGCAGTGTTTGGTACTGAAAAAGAAATTGAGCTGACAGTAAAAGAAGAATGTAAGACCTGTCACGGAAGCGGTGCAAAGCCGGGAACCACACCACAGACATGTAGTAAATGTGGCGGTAAGGGTCAGGTAGTATTTACACAGCAGTCGTTCTTTGGAACTGTACGTAACGTGCAGGCCTGTCCGGATTGCCAGGGTAAAGGAAAAGTTATCAAAGATAAATGTACGGACTGCCACGGAACCGGTTTCGTGCCGATGAAGAAGCGCTTTGCGGTTTCTATTCCGGCAGGTATTGATAACGGACAGTGCAAGCGTCTTTCCGGTCAGGGTGAACCGGGCGTAAACGGCGGACCAAGAGGAGATGTATTGGTAGAAGTAATTGTTGGACGTCATCCGATTTTCCAGCGTCAGGAGACCAATATTTTCTCAACCGTACCGGTTTCATTTGCAGTGGCAGCACTCGGTGGAGATGTTGTTATTGATACCGTGGACGGTAAGGTTATTTATGAAGTAAAGGCCGGAACACAGACCGACACAAGAGTACGTCTGAAAGGAAAAGGTGTACCTTCTCTTCGTAATAAAGATGTGCGCGGTGATCATTATGTTACATTGGTGGTTCAGGTGCCTGATAAATTATCAAAGGAAGCAAAAGACCTGCTTAAGAAATTTGATGAGGCAACCGACGATTCTTTGAATGCGGCTAAACGTGTGACAAGTGATAAAGATAGCGGTAACGAAGAAAAGACCGAAACCAAAAAGAAGAAAAAGTTTTTCTCATAAATAATTATGCATAAGATATGTAGAGAAAACCCGAAGAATTTCTAGAATTCTTCGGGTTTTTATTTTTAATGTGTTGTAATAATATACAGAGGGATGAAAAATATATCCATTATTTACTTTCCATTTTAAAAGAAATATAATGAAAACGATTACGCATTAATAAGAGAATGCATGAGGATAGCATAATGAAAAGAATAGCAGTATTGTTACTCGGGTTGTGTCTGCTTACGGGATGTGCGGGCACCGGAGAGGAAGAAATGAATATCATGATTGAAAACGGCGAGCAGCAAACCGCCTATGATCAGGTTGCAGTAAAAAGGGGAGATATAACCAGCGAGATAAGCATAAGCTGCAAGTATATGCCCAAGGAAAGAATACTGATTGCGTTTGAGGGACAGCAGAGAATTATTACTGAAGTTCTTGTGGAAAAGGGTGACTTTGTTACAAAAGGAGATGTTCTTGCCCGTCAGGATGTAGAAGAGTTTGAAGAGTTGATTTTGGAAGAGCAGCATGCTATTGAGATGCAGCAGCTTACATTAACCCAGCTTGAAGAGATGAAGGCGCTGGATTTAGGCCTGATGGAAAAGTCTTATAATTTTCAGGATGAAGAGACCAGGGATGGTGAAGCATACCGCTTAAACAAAGAAAAGACGGAGCAGAGATATAAAGAGCAGATAGAGGATTGTCAGGATTCTATTTTAGTACATACTCTGAAATTGGAGGAATATAAGAATAATGTAGAGGAGGGTACGATGCGTGCCCCGGCTTCGGGAATTATTACCGCCAGTGAGGCAGATTTAATAGGAACTATTTCCCAGCCTTCAGAGGAAGTGATTACCATGGTTGCCAATGAGGCGCTTATTTTTGTATCTGAGGAAGTGGACAAAGAACAATATCTGGAATATGGAAAAACATACTCAGTGAATGTCGGAAAAGGAGAGGCGAGCAGAACGGTTGAGGTGACATTGCTCGAAAATGAAAAACAGGATGAACAGCCTGTTACGGAAATATGTTTTTCGGTTCTGACCCCGGATATGAAATTAAATACAGGTGCACCCGGAACCATCTGGATTCCGCTGGAAGAGAAAAAAGATGTTTTGTATTTGCCGAATCATGTAATACATACCAGTGGAGACAAAACTTATGTATATACGATGTCTGAGAACGGAATCCGAAACATTATTTATATAACAACCGGTGCGAGTGACAGGGAAAAGACCGAGATTATTAAAGGACTGGAAGAAGGACAATATGTATTGCAGTAATAGAATTAAACAATTACTTATAACAACCGTTTCCGTGACTCTGATTCTGGGTGCGGGATGTGCGCCTTCGGGGCAGGAAGAACCGGCACCGGCCAAAGAACTTGTGGAAGCAACAACGGATAAGCCGCAGATGGTGACGGTGGTAAAGGGAGATATCAACGAAAGTGAATATTATGACGGAGAAATCAATCCGTCCATGCAGGTTCTCCAATTTCCCAGAGCGGGTATCTTTCTGGAGTATCAGGTATCGTTGGGAAGTACGGTGGAAAAAGGTCAGGTGTTAGCAACCACGCAACCGGAATATGAACAGCAGATTGAAGATTTGGAAGAGCAGATTGAGAGCCTTAGAACAGATTATAACAATACGATAACCAATTATGATTTGGATCTCACCACAACTTCTTGGAGAGCGGGTCAGCTTAGGGAAGTTATTGAAGTGATGGATTCTGAGATGGAAGGCTTTGATGATATTTGCATTTCCTTTGAATTGATTTTGTCGGAAGGTGAAAAACTGAAAGTCCAAAAAAGACAGTATATGGAAAAGGCTGAGAAAGAAATTGCTTTCAGGGAAGCGAAACTGGAAAGACTGAAGGAAAAGAATGAGTCTAATATCATTACAGCCCCGGAAGAGGGAGTAATTACCTCATTGGCGGATTTGCAGGTTGGTGACATGGTGGGCGTGACCAGTTATCCGATTGTTCTTGCCAATACCGGGAAATATGTCGTGCAGTGTGAATACATAAAAACAGACGAGATGGATAAAATGGATTTTTCTTATGCCGTAAAAGACGGGAAACGTTATGAGTTACAGTATGTTCCTTACGAAGATGGGGAATATGAACGTAAGAAAGCAAAAGGAGAAGGCGTTTATACATATTTCGAGATCATGAATCCGGACGAGAGTATTCAGTTTGGTGAAGATATTAAGATTATTACAGTAGAAGAACATAGGGAAGATGTTTTAATTATACCTTCTGACTGCATTAAGGTCAGAGATGGAAAACCGGCTGTATATCTGGATAACAACGGTAAGAAGGAATTAACTTTCATAGAGACCGGGTTGGAAGATGATGTAAATACGGAAGTTCTTTCGGGACTTCAGGAAGGAGACATGATTTATGCGTCATATTAGCAGAATAAAACAATTCAGTCTCCTTCTGACGGTGATTCCTGCATTGATGCTTGCAGGTTGCAAAGAGGAAGAAGTTAAAGAGGAAGTTGATGTTTCCGATTACTTGAATGAGCAGGCACTGGAAGGCGGAGAAGAACGGCAATACAGTTCGTATATTATAGAAGATGTGGTAACCGGTACATTTTGTGTAGTAGCCAAGGAGAATGCAGAGTTTCATATTCAGGATTCGGTAGCGGCTTATGCGGATTACGAATACGGAACAATGTTGTTTGATAAGTATGCGGTAATAGAGGGGGCTTATGTGGAAGCCGGTGAACCGGTGGTGAAGGTACATATTAATGTAAGTGAGGCAGATATAACGGCAGCCAGACTGGCAATACAGCGTATGGAAGAACGAGTGGAAGCAGACCGTGTAATCTATGAAAAAGAGGAT
>JAZNXI010000158.1:0-8580 GCA_045593825.1 Lachnospiraceae bacterium | reverse complement strand
CTAGCCAAACTGAGCCACACCCCGGTTTCTTATGCCATTCTCTCGAACGCAAGATAGATTATATATCACGTTCTAAAAAATGTCAACACTTTTTTTAAACTTTTTTTAATTATTTTTTTGAATTATTCTAAAAGCATATGTAATTCAACTAATTCAGCCCTTTTCTAGCCCTCTATCCGATGCTGTTCTACCCGGAAACTGCCGTCTTCCGCAATATATAAAAGCATATAGGTAGGACAATGGTCTGCCTGCCTCGGCAAGGACAAACTACCGGGATTCGCCACTAAAATAGTTTCATCCTCCTCTAAGTAAGGAACATGCGTATGTCCAAACAAAGCAATTCTTGCCCCGCGCTGCACCGCCGCACCGCGGATAAAATCTTTTCTGGAATTGACATAATAGTAGTGTCCGTGGGTCAGAAAAATCGGTACACTGTTTAATTTAATCAAACGCTCCCTTGGAAGCGTAGAGTAAAAATCATTGTTTCCCGACACAAAGCAACAGGGACATTCTGCAATCACTTCAATATAATCTATATCCCGGCTGACATCTCCCAAATGAATCAGCTGATCCAAAGGCTTAACCAAAGGAAGAATCTTATCCAGATTCTCAGTGCGTCCATGGGTATCACTGATAACCAGTACTTTTTTCTCAGGCATGAAGCAGCTCCTCTTTCATAGCCATAAGTGCCTTGGCACGATGACTGATTTTATTTTTTTCTTCAATAGAAAGTTCTGCGGTAGTTTTATCAAATTCCGGCACCATAAAAATAGGGTCATAGCCAAAACCGTTCTCTCCACGGATTTCGTATCCGATATATCCTTCAATGGTTGCCCTTTTTGTGACAGATCTTCCATCCGGATATGCCAATGCAATCGCACATACAAATCGCGCAGAGCGTTGTTCTACCGGAACGTCCTTTAATTTTTCAAGAATATAATTGTTCTTGATATCATAGCTTGTATCTTCACCTAAAAATCTGGCAGAATAAATACCCGGTGCTTTATCCATATAATCCACTTCCAGGCCGGAATCGTCCGCCATGGCAATTTCCCCTGTAAGCTTTGCAATCGCAGATGCCTTAATTATAGCATTTTCCTCAAAGGTTGTTCCGTTTTCTTCGATATCCGCAGAAATTCCCGCTTCTTTTAAAGAAACCACTTCATATCCGGAATCAGCCATAATCAGTTTGATTTCCTTCATTTTACCTTCATTTGATGTTGCAAAAATAATACGCTTCATTTTAATTGTTCTCCTCCATGCGTTCATAAGCAATAAGCACAGCCTCATAAACTGCATTGGCTGCTGCCTGTAGTTTTTCGTCATCCTTTAATATTGCCAGGTCTTTAGAATTGGACAAATATGCCGTTTCAATTAAAACCACCGGCATGGTTGCCCTACGCACGATGTGCAAATCCTGACGGTTTGACAGACCACGGCTCTTTGTTCCCAGTGATTCGGTTAATTTTTCAAGGCAGAGCTGTGCAAAAGCCTTCGAATTAAAGGCTTCCTCTTTGCCCTGTTCAGCGTTGTAAATCACCTCTGTGCCACTCCGTTTGGAAGACTCGGAAGCATTACAATGCCAACTGATAAACAAATCCGCCTCCATACCAAGAGCCAAATCAGCTCTTTCCTGTAAAGTTGGATATACATCCTCTGTTCTTGTACAAAAAACTTTTATATCAGTATTTGTTTCCAACAAATCTTTCAAGTATAATAACAGCTTTAACGTAATATCTGACTCTGCCACACGGTAATTTTCAGCACCGGCTCCCGGATCCTTTCCTCCATGGCCTGCATCCAGTACTACAATCTTATCATATACTTCCCGGTATTTCTTCAAATGAATAATATAATACTCTTCCTGCTCTGTTACCTCCGGATAGTAACACCGGTCAAAAGTCATCATAACTTCAGAAGTAACCCCAGCCTCCCCTTCATAAGAAAGCACGGAAAAATCCTTTAAAATTTCATCTTCTTCCGGCATACCGAATAACAGCCTGTTTTCCCACATACGCAGGACTGATGTGGCTTGCAAATTTTCTTTCGCATCATGTAAAGTAAACGTAATCTGATAATATGGTAAATTTTCTTTTATGCTCCAACCCGCATTGCTTCCCTGCGGCTTTTCGATTAAAATGCACTGGTCGCTGACATGCTCCAGCAGTTTTACCATACTTTCCTGGGAAATCATCTGCCATACAGCCCATACTTCCCCTTCAATATCATGACGCTCCTGCACAAGGGATTCCACGGGATACATGGTAACCTCCGGCATCATGGTAGGAGTTGCCTCTACATACAAAAGTTCTTCCTGATTGGTTGCATCCCGTTCCTGTTCGACAACATTATATTCTTCTTTATAGCGCAGTGCAAAGGCAAGGCAAATAACCAGCAGCATTACTGCAAAGCCATAGCCTGCAACCCGGCGTAAAAACTGTTCTTCGTTCACAAAACCTGTCCCCGCTTTATTTCTTTTTTATTATTGCATATTCAGTATATACGATGCTTGCAATTTTCTCAAGAATTAAATATACTATTCCCAGTGGGATTTTATATTATCCCGGATAAAGGAGTAATCATATGGAACCAACACAAATTCAAATCACCCAGAATGATGGATATAAAACAACCCTTTTTTCTTTTGAAACTTCCGGAGAAGCACCCCTTGGTACTGTTTTGATTATGCATGGTATGGCCGAACACTATGGACGCTATCTCGACTTTATACAGACACTGAACACACAGGGCTTTGACGTATGCATCTACAACCACCGTGGTCACGGCACTGATAAAAAACTCTCCGAATTAGGATTTATTGCAAGAAAGCATGGTGCCTCCCTCATTGTAGAGGATGCTTTGAATATCTGCACCTATATAAAAGAAAATGCCCGCAATAAACAACTGGCTGTTTTCGGTCACAGCATGGGCTCCCTGGTTTTACGCTGCCTGCTGCAAAAAGAAGACGATTTTGCCTGTGCTGTTGCAAGTTCCAGTACCATGCCTCCGGTGGCTGTTTCCGCTATCGGCGCAATCCTTGGAAGCGTTATTTCCCTTATACAGGGACCTGAAAAAAAATCTGAGTTTTTACAAAAAATCATGTTTGGCGGCAAGAAATATACTTCCCTGTGTACCCGCACTACCTATGACTGGCTCACCAGAAACAATTCAATTGTCGGCAAATATATTGACGATCCTTATTGCGGCTTCACCTGCGCTACCAGCTTTTACAGAGATTTAGCTGTGTTAAGCAAGCGTTCCGCCACAAAGCGTAATATTGCAAAAACAAGAAAAGACTTTCCTCTCCTTCTTCTCACCGGAGAAAAGGACCCGGTAAGCGGATATGGCTCCCAATTAATTTCCTTACAGAAAATTTACAATCATTTGGGCTTTACCAATACCTCCCTTACCATCTATGAAGAAGACCGTCATGAACTCCTGAACGAATTAAATGCGGCCGAAGTTTATCAGGATATTATTAACTTCCTGCATACACATTTACAATAACTTTCCACATAAAAATGCCTGCAGACAATTGTCCGCAGGCATTAGCTTTATGCTTCTTCTTTTTTCACAAACGGCTTTTTGGGTGGCTTTGGCCCCATAAACTGATACAAATATGTTTTTAACATACCGTTATAAATTTTACGGTTCTTTTCTGCCTTTCTTCCGATATACTTCTGAGCATCCTCATAGCTGGTAATCACATAGAAAGACCAGGTATCAAGTCTGGCAAATGCCTCGCCGATTTCCTTATACAACGCCGGCATGGCAGCCTTTTCTTCCAGACGTTCACCGTATGGCGGATTGGTAATAACAAAACCATACTTCTTGGGATGATTCAACTGGTTTACCGGACGCTGCTGGAAATGAATATACTGGTCTACTCCTGCCATTCTGGCATTTTGTCTGGCCGCCTTTACAATTTCTCCGTCTAAGTCATAGCCCTGGATGTTTAATTCCACATCGGTACGGATTTTGGACTTTGCCTCTTCCACTGCTGCCGGCCACATTTTTTTAGGAATGTTATTCCAGGTCTGGGCCAAAAATTCGCGGTTCATACCTGGTGCAATGTTAGCACCAATCATAGCCGCTTCAATCGGAATGGTTCCGCTGCCGCAGAACGGGTCTACCAAAATACGGTCTTTGTTCCAAGGAGACAGCAAAATAAGTGCAGCTGCCAAAGTTTCTGTAATCGGAGCCTTACTGGTAAGCTTACGATAACCACGCTTATGCAAAGATTCGCCGGATGTATCAATTCCTACGGTTACTTCATCCTTTAAAATAGAAACGCGCACCGGATAATGGGCTCCTGTTTCCTCAAACCAACTTACCTGATAATGCTGCTTCATGCGCTCTACCATGGCTTTTTTCATGATAGACTGAATATCTGACGGGCTAAACAGCTTGCTCTTTACGGAATTCGCCTTGGTAACCCAGAACTTACCGTCTACCGGGATAATGGTCTCCCAAGGAATTGCTTTGGTACCCTGAAACAATTCTTCAAAGGTTTCTGCATGGAAGCTGCCTACCTTCCAAAGCACACGCTCTGTGGTACGCAAAAACACATTTGCTCTTGCAAAGGCAGTGGCATCACCGGCAAAGGTTACCTTACCGTCTTCCACCTGAACTATTTCATAGCCTAAATCTAAAATTTCCTGTTTTAACACTGATTCCAGTCCAAAATGACAAGGACAGACAAACTCATACCGATCCATATTTTACTCCATTCTTATGTTGCTTTAAACTAACTCTCTCGTACTATTTTATCGGCTTTTTTGCTTTCCGTCAACAAAAGATTTCGGACCCTTGTACGATGAAATTCCTCCGTAGACATTTTTTACATCAAATCCCCGGTTATATAAATCCCTTGCTGCCCGCAGACTGGTATTACCACGCTCACAATATAAAAGCAAGGAAGAATGACCATATTTTTGTTTGGACTGCATACTCCAATGTCTTAATTGCGGAATCCACCTGCTTAACTCCTCATATGGAATACAAACCGCACCCGGGATATGGCTTCTTGCATAGTCCTCGCGCCCGCGCAGGTCAATAAGCATTCCGGTTCCGTTTCCCCGATGTCTGAATACTTCTTCCGGACGAATGTTTTCAAAACCCATACTATATCCTCCTAAAAACATTGTCAGTATATTATATTCCGCTCATTTTTTCCGGTGCCACCTTATGAATTCATTAGTTTTTCTTGTATTTCCGACGTTTATCCATTATAATGGATACGTTGTGAAAAAATGAATTTCCCATACAAAGGAGAGATCATATTTATGAGTATTTTAAACGTTTCCCATCTTTCCCACGGTTTTGGCGACCGCATGATTTATCACGATGTAACCTTCCGTCTGTTGAAGGGCGAGCACATCGGTCTTATCGGTGCCAACGGCGAAGGAAAGTCTACCTTTTTTAATATCATTACCGGCAAGCTGATGCCGGATGAAGGAACCATCGAATGGAATAAAAATGTCCGTGTCGGTTATCTGGACCAGCACTCTGTTCTCACTGCCGGTATGACCATCCGTGACGCCTTAAAATCCGCTTTCAACTTCTTATTTGAAATCGAAGAAAAAATTAACGAAATCTACTGCTCCATGGGCGATGTAGATGAAGATAAAATGGCTGAGCTTATGGAAGAAGTGGGCACCCTGCAGGATTTACTGGAATCCCACGACTTCTATAATATTGATCCAAAGGTAGAAGAAGTTGGCCGTGCCCTTGGTTTAGAAGATATCGGTCTTGACAAAGATGTTACTGAATTATCCGGCGGTCAGCGTACTAAGGTTCTGCTCGGCAAGCTTCTTTTGGAAAAACCGGATATCCTCCTTTTAGACGAGCCGACCAACTATCTGGATGTCCAGCACATCGAATGGTTAAAAAGATATTTACAGAATTATGACAATGCGTTTATATTAATTTCCCATGACATTCCATTCTTAAACAGCGTTGTTAATTTAATCTACCATGTGGAAAACGGCGAAATCACCCGTTATGTGGGCGACTACGATAAATTCATGGAAGTTTATGAAATGAAAAAATCCCAGTTGGAGGCTGCTTACAAGCGCCAGCAGCAGGAAATCAGTGAATTAAAAGATTTTGTTGCCAGAAACAAAGCAAGGGTTGCCACCAGAAACATGGCCATGTCCCGTCAGAAAAAACTGGACAAAATGGATATTATTGAACTGGCTCCGGAACGTGTAAAGCCGGAATTTAATTTCAAAGAAGCCCGCGCTGCCGGCCGTTATATCTTCCAGACAGAGGATTTGGTTATCGGTTATGATGACCCATTATCCACGCCAATCAACTTTTCCATGGAACGTGGCGACAAGCTGGTTCTTACCGGTGCCAACGGTATCGGAAAAACCACCCTGCTTAAAAGTATCCTTGGTCTCATTCCTGCCATTTCCGGCAAGGTAACCCTGGGTGATTATTTATATACCGGCTACTTTGAACAGGAAATGAGCGGAAGCCAGAATAACACCTGTATCGAAGAACTGTGGCAGGAATTTCCTGCGTACACCCAGTATGAAGTCCGCTCTGCTCTTGCAAAGTGCGGTCTTACCACAAAACATATCGAAAGCCAGGTACGTGTTCTTTCCGGTGGCGAACAGGCAAAGGTACGTCTGTGCAAGCTCATAAATAAAGAGACCAACGTACTGCTCTTAGACGAACCGACCAACCATTTAGATGTGGATGCCAAAGAAGAATTAAAACGTGCGCTTTCAGTCTACAAGGGTAGTATCGTCTTAATATGCCATGAACCGGACTTTTACGAAGGATTTGCAACAAAGGTTATTGATTGCTCTAATTGGTCCACCAAACTATAAATCATTTTTAAAATGACTTGCAAAAAAACTGCGCTACAGCTCCGAGAATCACCCGGAAATCTGTAGCGCAGCCTTTTTTAGGTCCTTATACTTATATCTCTATTTTGGTTGATTTACAACACCAATAAACAACGGTTGTCCGTCCTGACCGTTAATTACAAATAAAAACGGTCTATCCAGCACAAAGTCCACCTTTTCTTCCGGCGGTCTTGCCGCTCCTGCCGCAAGCATTACCGTAAAAGCTGCCGCAGTACAACCTTCTTCATCAATCATTACTCTGGCTGCATGCTTAGCTTCGTTTACAGCCAACGGCAGTTCTGTATCTCCTAATAAAGGGGTAAAATTCGCTTCTGCAAAGCTGAACACATCCTTCACGCCCAAATTCTGTAACCCGGAAATTAAACTGAAGTCGGAAACAACATCAAATTTTGGTACAGATTGGTTTACAATCAGGAATTTCTGATTTTCCCATTCATAATGGTCAAAAATAAAATTCTGAACTTCCTTATCAGCAAGCAACTCTTCTACCGCAACATCTTCATCCGGTAAAATAAGAAGCATGTTTCCACTATTCTTTAAGCCTCTGACAATTGCTCCGAAATTTTCGCCCCAATAATAGGTTCCTGTACCGGACTGATGCATAAACTCCGTGGTAATATCTCCGGTTGCTGTATGAAACACATCCTCCGTATTATTTGGCGCATAGAACTCGTTTTGCCACTTAGCCCTGAAATAAACCGTAGTTGCAAGTCCAAATACTGTCAAAGGATCCATTTGCACATTTCCGGCCTGTTCTTTCAGTAAACCTCCTGTTTGTTCGTTTAACCAGTTCTGCAACATTTTATTGTATTCCGCAGAGCCCATGCTTCCGCTAAAGGAAGATGCATAATAGTTATCTGCCAAAGTTTTTAAAGTATTCTCATTATACTTTAGCTTATCGCTTAACCAAACAGAACTTGCCAGAAGACTGTTTACCGTACCATCATCACAATAATTGGCATTCCAAAGAATTCCTGCATTATTCCGTAATGTCTCAATGGAATCTGTATGCAGTAAATCAAGAATCTGCTGTCTGCTGTCTCCATCTGTGGTCTCAGCCAGCATAGCCAGCGCCATATAAACATTTAACGGCGAATATACTTTATTCATTCCTTCGGTATCTTTCA
Source organism: Lachnospiraceae bacterium (assembly GCA_045593825.1). Taxonomy (GTDB): domain Bacteria; phylum Bacillota; class Clostridia; order Lachnospirales; family Lachnospiraceae; genus SIG299. The sequence goes on along the minus strand of JAZNXI010000158.1, from coordinate 575 downwards.
AAAACTCCTGCATGGTAATTTCATAAAATTCACGAATACCATTCTGATACTCTTTATTATCCGGCTGCCGCTCCCTTTTACATTTCATCCAGGCTTCGTAATCCTCATAGGTATATGTATGATCCTCTTTCACCGGATACTGTACCATTTCCGGATATTCTGCCTCAAACAGCTTTGTAGCAATTCCTTTTAATTCTATAGTATTCTTATTTTTTTCTTCATCCATCAGTTCTGTTTTCTCTCCTTCCTGTGTCGGTAAATTTACATTTTCCTGCGCTGCGCAGGCAGACATAGAAATCAAAAAACAAGCCGCCATGACAAGTGCTATGAATTTTTTCATAATGTCTTCCCCTTTCATAAATTTTCTTTTCAATTATATTAGACGCATTATATGTCAAAAAAGTTACAGAAAAATAAAAAAACCTCAAAACAATTTCTGTTTTGAGGTAAACGTGCGTGAGAAGATTCGAACTCCCGACACCTTGGTCCGTAGCCAAGTGCTCTATCCAGCTGAGCTACACGTACACAACAACAAAGTCGGATCGTAGCCATGTCGTTCTGTGAGCCAAGGAGTT
>JAZNXI010000157.1:0-11131 GCA_045593825.1 Lachnospiraceae bacterium | reverse complement strand
AAGGTGTTCCGTTATAATTGATTGGTAAAGTTTTTAATGGTTTCATGTTTTATCCCCGTTTGTTGTTAGTTTTATTCTGCATCGGATGCAACATTGGTAAAGCTGATATCGATTTTTGGTAAATCATCTTCATTAAATTCCGGTTCATCCTCACGGACTTCCGCTTCTTTTAACGAATCCAGTTCTACGGTTGGAAGGTCCATCATATGAATTTGGAAGCTCTCGGTTTCCAATAATTCAATCTGGGCAGCAGCCAGGTTTTTAAACTGAAGCTTATACTTTTCATACTGCTGGCAAAGCTGCACTGTTTTTTGATGGATACGTTCCAACTCACGTTTTGCATCACTTACAATAATTTCAGACTTTGTAAGTGCCTCTTTTTCAATGGCATGAGCATTGCGAAGTGCTGTTTCCTGGGTTTCTTCCGCAGTTTTCTGTGCAAGCATCAATGCCTTCTGCATAGTCTTTTCAATGGTTTTATAGTTTTGGAGGGCATCATTTAATACGTTTACCTTATCTGCCAGCTCCATTTTTTCACGATAAATAAGCTCGTAGCTGTCAACAATTTCTTTCATAAAAGAATCTACATCTTTTTTGTCGTAGCCCAGCCCTCCGGACTTGAAGACTCTGTTTTGAATTTCTACAGGTGTTAACATACTTTAATCCTCCGTTTATGATACATATTTGTTTATTGTTACGACGATACGTCCTTTTTTCGTCATATTTTTTACTTCTGAAACGATAAAACGGCCCTTTCCACGGACAGAAACAATATCTCCTTCCTCAAGCTGCATTCCGGCCTTGGTGGCAAGACGACCATTTACGAAGGTTTTGCCTCCATCAATAAATGCAGTTAAGGAGCTGCGGGAACTGTTAAACGCTACCGATAAAAATGCGTCCAGGCGTAAGGAAGCAACAGTACTGCTGATTTCTTTAAATTCCGGCTTCAATTCTTCTTCGGATGGTACGGTAATTTCACAATGAACCAGAGTATGCTTTACTGTACAAAGCTCTTTACAGATAAAATCAGCAATGGATTCTGTACAAAATACATACGCCTGCTTTTCTTTTATGTAAATATCACCGATTTTTGCTCTGGTAATTCCTAAATGCAGCAATGCACCCAAATAATCTCTATGGGATAAGGGTTCGCTGTATTTTAAGGAAGATGGTGTAATACTGATGCAGACAATAGGAAACAGATATAACTCCTCCGCAGGAACCTGCTTTATGCCATTGACTGTTTCTCTTCCGTCAAAGGAAATACAAAAACGTTCCGCACCGCTTGTTCCTCCATAACAGGAATAGGTTACAGCCGGAAATTCTTTAAGGGAAGTATAAAATAAATTCTGCTCAGCCAGCCCAAGGAAATCTGTGTAAACCACAATCTCTTTTTGATACGCCAACTGAGCGGATTCCAAAAGTCTTTTTTTCGTAAATAATTCTTCTTTTTCTGTGTTCATACTATCTGTTTAATAAGTCCGGAATTTTAAATCCGGTTGTTTCGGAAATCATGGCAAAATAATCTCCGCTGATGTCAACCTTAGCCGGGGAAATGCAGAAAATTGCTCCGGAAATCTGATGAATCTTTGCATCCAGGGCATAAATAGCACCGGAAATAAAATCCATCATTTTTTGTCCAAGCTCAGGTTCAACCTTTTCTAAGTTTACAATAATAGCACGATCCTGCTTTAATAAATCACAAATTTCCTGTGAATCTTCAAAGCGGGACGGCTGCCGGATAATAAGCTCTAATCCGGATGCAGATGCAGAACGCATTGGTACCGGCTGGCGTTCCGGGCGGGATGTAACACGTCTTGGCTGCTCCTGGACATCTGTCGGCTCTTCATAGCTTCTTAATTGGGCAGAACGCATTTGTGTTCTTGTTTCGAAACGCTTTGGCGGCTGTGGAACAGCCTGTTCTCTTGCTGCCGCAACCGACTCACGCTCTATACGTTCACTTCTAGCTACTTCACGACGGCGTACCACCGGTTCATCATCTTCGAAATCATCATCAAAATCATCTTCATCTGTTAATTTTAAGGAATCTAAAATGCCCTGAATTAATTTACCCATCATTATTCACCTAATTCTTTCGCTTAATGCGAATAGTCCCTTTCACCAAATATTCCTGTTCCTACACGGACCATTGTGGCACCCTCTTCGATGGCGACTTCGTAGTCGGAAGACATGCCCATGGACAAACAATCCATAGTAATATTATCAATGTTTTTACTATTTATGTCAACCAGTAATTCTTTCATTTTTCTAAAATAAATTCGATTTTCTTCGGCATTTTCCGTATAAGGAGCAACCGTCATCAATCCCCTTAAGCGAAGATGCGGTAATTGGGCTACTTCATTTATTGCGGAATAGATTTCTGTCACGGAAAAACCGTGCTTTGACTCTTCTTCTGCCATATTAACTTCTAATAAAATATCCATAATAATGTCTCTTTTGGCAGCTTCTTTTTCGATGGACATAGCAAGTACAACAGAGTCTACGGAATGAATCATACAGGCGGTTCCAACTACGTATTTAATCTTATTGGATTGTAAGGAACCAATCATATGCCAGTTGACAGGAGCGTCCCAAAGCTTTGCTTTATCGCGCAGCTCCTGTGGTTTGTTCTCGCCGAATTCACGCATACCTGCAGCATATGCCTCTTCTATCATAGAAAGTGGTTTTGTTTTGCTGACAGCAATCAATGTAACTTCTGATTGACATCTGCCTGCACGTTCGCATGCTCTTTTTATATTTTCCAGTACTACATTTATATTTTTTTGTATCATATAAAGTTCCATCCTTTAATATATTACCGAACCTTCCACAACGGAAGCTGCATCCAATGCAATATGATCATATGCAGATAAACCAGAAGCGGAGTTTTTCTTTACAATTACATATTCGTTTTCTGTTTTCAAACGTTCTACACGCTTAAAAACGGCATAACCTTTATTGATGTTATAAGCACCCTCCAATTTATTTACAAACGTATACAACATCACTCTCGAACTCATATCCGGCGTAGAAATATAGGTTTCTTTTGCAAAATCAAGACAATCTATATAAGCAAATCCGTCTACAGAATAAAAAATTTCTGCTTCTTTAAAGGTATATTGGGTAGTTCCGGTTTCCTTGTTAAACTCTTCTATAAGTAAACCTTTTGTTTTTTCTGTTTCATTTCCGCCCAGTACCAAATATTCCTCCGGAATACGATAATAATCCTTGAAAGTAATGGCGGTTTCCGGAATTTTTAAACCGTCTACATACTCCAACTCAAAATTTACATCAATAAAACGTTTGGATGTATAATTGGAGATGTATTTATCCAATGTAATCTCAGCAAAAAAATCATCATCCTTACGGTAACAAGTAATTGGTGCCGTTATTTTAATTTTATTATCCAAATAAAAAGTTGCAGATTCCTTGCCAAGCAACTGACCATAAAGAATATCGTTTAATAAAACAACAATGCGCCAGGTATCACCGGTGATAATTTTATAAACCGGTGAATTTGCTGAAATTAATTCAACACTATAGAGAGACACTGCAGAATCTTTGTTTTCAAAGCAGGATGCAGTTACATCCTGAATGGTAAAATCCGTGTATTCATCCATCATGTAGGATATAATTCCGCTTTTTTCAGTAGAAACTACATGAAAATTGGAAATAATACCGGTGGAAGTAACAATTTGATTTAATTCTTCCATTAACATGGTATCAATGAGACGCTGGTATCCGGTAGTAATTGCAGCCTTTCTTTCAGAAATTGAACCGGAAGCATCCGGAAATACAAGATTTTCATGTAATAACTGTTTTAAATCTGCAAGATCGTTGCCGGAAAGTTTAATTTCCGTTGCGCTGCCGGATAATAAATCATACATATCCCTGTTACTGTCGATGGAATATACGGTACTGTTTTTGGACACACGGGAACCTTCCCTGTAATAATAATTTAAATACCCTGCAATTTCTGTATTAACCAGTTCTTCTTCCCGTAAAATCAGTCCGTCACATCGCGATGTTACATACATTTCGCCGGGCTGAACCTCATATAATGGAATTTCGGATTTTGTAAAAAAGGTATATACATGAAACAATACATACACCATAATCACAAGAAAAATAACAATACCTATATTTACATCCTTCTTTTGTTTTACACGTATAATATTGTCTGCCAAGGTTGTCCGTTCCTTCCTTTTTTTCTATCTAATTGATTATACCTTTTTTTTCTGAATATATCAAACAAAAAATGTAAATACTGTCTATAAGAATCTAAGAAAGGAGCTGTTCTTATGAAAATATTAGATTATGCTGCATTAGCATTGGTAATTATCGGTGCAATTAACTGGGGATTAATTGGTTTCTTTGGTTTTGATCTTGTTAGAGTGTTGTTTGGAGACATGAGCCTTCTTTCAAGAATTGTATATGCACTGGTTGGTGTTTCCGGTCTTTATGCACTTTCCTACTTTGGACGTTTAAAAAACGAAATGTAAAAAAATTGGCGGAAACTTCTTATTTTGAAGTTTCCGCCATTTGTTCCTATGTAATTAATTTTAAAGAGAAACTATTACGCAAGGCTTAGCAATTTCCGGTAAGTTACATTCATCTCTGGAAATGCTGATAACGAAATCAACATCATAAGCATTGGATAATGCGTTAAGCTTTTCAATAAAAAGAGCAAACTCATCATTGTCCATTGGTGCGATGGAAAGAAAACCGTCAAGATATACCTTTGCAAGGTCATTATCCTGGGAAATCAGTCCGGCAATAAATCCTGCAAATTCCTTTGCATCATTTACGAAATAGTCCTTTGCACTGATAAGACGAATCTTGTTGTTTAACTCATACATATGGCGATTGTTCTTGTCGATGAACGCCAATGTGCCTGTAGTTGTTAAAACCTCTGCATTTGCCTTATCCAAAAGAATTTTTGTTTTTCCTTTTCCTTTTTCACCCGCAATAATCTGAATCATAGCCGTCCTCCTTAAAAGTATGTTTTATTAATCTGAAATATGGGTAAGCAGCTGAATCATGGAAGTATATAATGCTTCATAATCTGCCGCACCAAATATTTCAGCAATATAGCAGTTATCGTTTTTGTCCTGTACATATAAGGTTAAACAACAACCTGCTTTATTTGTGGTACCGGTTTTTCCTCCAAGCAACTTGATTCCTTCCGGTAACTGATATGTACCCCAAAGGAACTGGTTGGTAGAGGTAAAACTTAATGTTTTTAAAGAATCTCCTCTTAAAACATCTGCATTTATGGAACCTAACTCTATTATACCAAGAAATTCTTCAAAATGAAAGAGTTTTTGCATAATTAAATAAATATCATAGGCAGAAGTTACATGATTATCGTCCGGAAGTCCGTGGGAATTGCAAAAATACGAAGAAAACATGCCCAACTCTTCTGCTTTTTGATTCATTAACGCAACATAATCCGCCTCAGAACCGGAAATATGTTCAGCTAATGCTACGGAAGTATCGTTTCCGGAATAAACCAACATACACCCTAACAAATCCTTAAGTAAAATCCGGTCACCTGCTTTAAAACCACACATTTTTGCGCTTGGTATTACCGGTGTGACTGCAGTTTTACTGATTACTACCGTTTGGGTTAAATCAATATTTTCTGATAAAGCCACATAGGCTGTCATAAGCTTTGTAATACTGGCAGGATAAATTACCTTAGTTGCATTATCGGAATATATTACCGTATTATCTGTAATATTAACTAATAATGCTGCCTTTACGGGAATATCCGGATCTGTTGTATTACTGATTTCCCACGTAATAATTTTATCATACACCGGCACTTCTGTTGGTGTTGGAGAAGGCGTCGGTGTTGATGTTGGCGTAGGTGATGGCGTATTGGTTGCAACCGGTGTTGGTGTTGAGGTTGCTGTAACAGCCGGTGTAACGGTAATTTCCTTTGAACCATCGCTTGGCATTATAGCTTCGGTAGGCGTTCTGCTGATAGCCGGAGTTATAGATAGCGATACAGGTCCGTTTGTAGGAACAGATGCTGCACAACCGGTTAAGCATAACCATCCGGTAACAAAACAACTCCATATTATTTTGTGTATTAATCCATTCTTTTGTATCATATGATATTATCTTTTGTATAATTCACGCCAGTCGAGATCTCCACGATCCAAAGCCTTAATCATCAGCTCGGCAGACGCTAAATTAGTTGCAAACGGAATATTGTGCACGTCACATAAGCTGATAATGTTATTTACATCCGGCTCGTGCTTTTGGGGAGAAAGCGGGTCGCGTAAATAAATTACAAGATCCATTTCGTTATTTTCAATCTGCGCACCCATCTGCTGCTGTCCTCCAAGATGTCCGGCTAAATATTTGTGGATAGAAAGATTGGTTACCTCTTCAATCAGGCGTCCCGTTGTGCCGGTAGCATATAAATCATGTTTGCATAAAATTCCACGGTATGCTACACAGAAATTCTGCATCAGTTTTTTCTTGGCATCATGGGCAACTAATCCAATATTCATTTGTAATACCCCCTAAGTTACTTTTTTAGGCATTAAAACAGGCTTTTTTCCGGGACCTGTTTTTTGCCGGTATTAATCGCAATATTTAATACTAACCCCAACATTGAATAACAACCGACAACGGAACTCAAACCACTACTGACAAACGGAAGCGGGATACCCGTATTCGGTAAAATCATGGAGACAACTCCAATATTGATAAATGTTTGAAACATAAAGATTGCCGCCGCACCGGATGCAATTACCTTTCCCATAATATCGGATGCGTGTTTTGCAACAAGCATAATGCGAAAAACAAGAAATGTAAATAAAATAATTACAACAGCTGCGCCAACAAACCCAAATTCTTCTCCGATGCCGGTGAAAATAAAATCACTTTCCACGACCGGAACATAGGCTGTGCCGCGGACTCCGGTATCACCGGTGAAGGTTTTTCCCAATAAACCGCCGGAACTCATAGCCTGCACTGCATTTTCCTGCTGATACAGCAAATCTGTATATTCCGCATTATCAGGATTTAATAACGATAAAATTCTGTTCTGCTGATAAGGCTTCATAATTTCATATTCTATCAGCAGGTTATTTGGCTGCAAAATATACCAGAACAAGCCGTAAACTACCGGAACAGCTACTGCGGTAACAACACCCAGTATTTTCATAGAATAACCGGATGCAAACACCATAACTACAAAGCTTCCGAACAGAACAATTGCAGTAGAAAGGTCTGTCTGAATCAATACAAGGAAGGTAGGAATTGCCATTACAATGCCTACAATCAGTAATGTAGTGAATTTGTGAAGACGCTCCTTTAATAAATCAAATAGTTTTGCGATGACAATCAGCATAATTACTTTTGTAACTTCGGAAGGCTGAAATTGAAAAAAATCTTTAATTCCCAACCAACGTTTTGCACCGTAAACATCAATACCGAACTTTGTAAATTTTACAAGAAACAAAAATACAAAATTGATAAGATATAACGGAACAAAAAATTTTGCCACAAAATGATAATCAAAAAGGGAAACAAAAATTGCCAGGCAAACTCCGAAAAATACGCCAAAAAGCTGTTTTAACGATGCTGCTTCCGGATTCATTACTCCGGGAATCTTCAACAGCAAAAAGGCTCCGATAGAACCTAATATTATTGCTGTAATCAACAGCCCCAGGTCGAATTTTCTAAAATCATATTCTCGTAATTTTTTGAACATGTAAAACAGTCCTTATTTCTTGGATTTCATATCCTTGATTGGGATGTTTGCAAATAATGCAGGACCTTCTACACCGGTTTCCGGATCAGGCTTATAGTTGATGTTAATATCAAGTCCATCCAAATCAATTTCTATGTACTTGGAAATAACCGCAATAATATCATTTTTGATTTTTTCCATTACTTCCGGGGAACATCCGGCACGGTCAGAAACTAAAACCAGCTTTAAACGGTCTTTTGCTGTACTGCTGGATTGTTTTTTCTTAAAAAAATCAGCGAATGCCATTTTATCTTCTCCTCATCTCTTACTTTTTGAACAGTTTGCTGAATAAGCCACCCTTTTTGTTTAAGTCAAGGTATGGAACTTCTTCGCCTAAAATTCTGTGACAAATATTCATGTATGCCTTACCTGCCATGGAATTATCGCCTACAAGCGGAACACCGTTGTTTGTAGATACAATAATATTTTCATCATCAGGAACCACACCAATGAGATTGATGGATAAAATTTCAAGGACATCCTCACAGGATAACATGTCACCACGTTTCACCATGTCGATACGGAGTCTGTTTACTACAAGCTCTGTCTTGGTAATTTCATTTGCTTCCAATAAACCGATAATTCTGTCGGCGTCACGTACCGCGGAAACTTCAGGTGTGGTTACTACCAACGCTCTTGTTGCACCGGCAATCGCATTTTTGAAACCTTGCTCAATACCGGCAGGACAGTCGATTAATACGTAATCGAAGCTTTCCTTTAAGCGGTCGGTTAATTCCTTCATCTGCTCCGGTGTTACGGAAGTCTTATCTCTTGTCTGTGCGGATGGAAGCAGATAGAAATTTTCATAACCCTTTACCTTAATGAATGCCTGGTTAATCTTACAATTTCCTTCAATAACATCAACCAGATTGTATACGATACGGTTTTCAAGACCCATTACAACGTCTAAGTTACGAAGACCGATATCTGTATCGATTAAAACAACTTTCATACCGAGCTTTGCAAGGCCGGTACCTACATTTGCGGTTGTGGTGGTTTTACCAACGCCGCCTTTACCTGATGTAACTACAATTACTTCACCCATTCTTTGAAATCCTCCAAAATAAATTAAAGTGTAATATCATTAAGAACCGACTTGGTAAGTGGTTCTATATAAATATTTTCGTCTGCCACAAAAGCAATTCGAGGTTCGGAAACTGTGGATTTTCCGTTGTCGGATGCTCTTGCAAACACATCTGCAATCCGAAGCTGAATCGGATGCATGTCCATTGCTACAATAAAACAGTTTTTTTTGCCGGAAGCCCCTGCATATGCGGTGCCGCGAAGGGAACCAAGAATGATTATGTTTCCTTTGGAAATAATGCTTGCTCCCGGATTCACATCACCAATAACAATGACACTTTGCTCGAACTCTAATACTTGTCCGGAACGTAAATGTCCTTTGTAAAACTGGCCTGTGGATGCATCAAATTCCATCATGGTTTGTTCTACTGTTCTTTGGAACTTTTTTTCCTGTTCCGGATTCTGGTCTATGATGCAGACAATATGAACATTGCAGTTTTGATGAATAATATCCACCAGTTCTTCCTGCTGCTGTTCTGTCAGGTACCGGCCTTCAAAACAAACAGCCAGTTTTTCTTCCCCTAAAAATTTACCTGCGGCCATAAATTCTGAGGCCACATCATTTTTAATGTCTTCATAAGAGGCTGCGGAATCCAGTTTGACACTGATTCCATGTTTACTTCCTCTGATTTTGACAGATGAACTCACTGAACTTCTCCCTCCTTATCGGATTTATTTAAAAATTCACGAAATTCTCCGTTATAGTAATAGCCGTAAACATCACGGCAAAGCAATCCGGAATAATTACCGGAATAACCATTGGCAATTACTGCCACAACACTGATTTCAGGCTCAGTGGATGGTGCATAAGAAACAAACACGGAATGTGGCGGCATATTGGCACCCTGCTGGGCTGTACCTGTTTTGCCTGCTACCGTAACCGGAATATTTGCATATGCTTTTCTTAATGTGGAAGAATTTTTAAGAATTACATTTTCCATACCTGTTGTAATTTTGTTCCAGGCTTTGTTACTTAAGTCTGTAATCTTATTTTCTACCACAGGGGATAAGGATTTGATTACTTTTCCGTCCTTATCGGTAATTTTATCAATTAAGGTGTACTTGTATAAAGTTCCCTTAGTTGCAAGTGTGGTTGCATATCTGGAAATCTGTAACGGAGTAAAGGAATGTCCGTAACCGATGGAAGAACGTACTGCGTCGGTTTGTGCAAAAGAAGGCTCTGCTTCACCGAGTTCTATTCCGGATGTGCTGTTAAAACCAAATAATTTTGCGGTTTCTGAAAGCTTGGACAAACCAAGACTATCGGAATACTTTCCGTTTTTGTCTGTTGCCAAGCGAAAACCTACTTCATAGAAGAAATAGTTACAGGAATTCATAATTGCATCGGAGAAATCCTGCTCCTTATGTCCCTTCTTGGAGTGACAGCTTGGAGATGGAACAATTTTATCAAAAATAACATTATCATAAATGGTCTCATTGATTTTTATTACTCCATTTAACAAACCGGAAACAGATGTCATCATTTTAATTGTGGAACCTGTAGTTGTTCTTTGCTGCGTAGCACGGTTATATAATGGATTTGACCGGTCATCCAGCAAGGTGGAATAATATTCCCAGGAAATTTTGTTTGCAAGCTGATTGGTATCATAACTCGGGTAAGAAACTAATGCGGTAACCGCACCGGTTTTTACATCTGTTTGGGTAATTGTACCGCTGCATGGTTCCAATGCAAGCTGTTGCGGCGTAATTTCAACATTAGCAATCTTCTGCATCATAAACTCATAGGCAGATACTCTGCTTCGTCTTACGTCGTTATAATCCTGCTCATTATATTCTATCACATTTTGTTCGAATAATAAAAGACAAATTTCTTTTCCCGGTAATTTATCATTAAAAATCAGTTCACGGTAAATCTTTAAATCAAATTCCCTGTTATTATATAAAGACTGAAAGGTTTCTTCCAGCAAAATATGATAGATTTCATCCGTGCTGAGATATTCTCCCGTAATTCCCAACGCATCTAAGTCTACCCACTGTTTATTTATACTGTAAGCTAAAAATTCTGCGGCACTGATTCTTCCGTTGACATAAGACTGATAAGTACTGTCGGAAGAATCCATCCGTTGGTCAGAAAGAAGCCCTAAGTCAATCATTTGGGACATAAAATAAGATAAATATCCCTGCATGGATTCACTGAGTTTACTCTTTAAACGGGTGCTTCCGTATTCCAGATGCTCAGAAAGACCTTTTATTACAGTATCACGTTTTTTCTCGTAATAGCCGTAAACCTTTTTTTCTAAATCTGTAGCATCTGCC
>JAZNXI010000156.1:0-14571 GCA_045593825.1 Lachnospiraceae bacterium | reverse complement strand
CGCTTGTGAATAACCTAAGTGCAGTGAAGTATAGACAAATTGAGGAAAGGGCGGCGGAGGTGGCTCGTTACATTGTGGACAACAATGCCACGGTGCGCCAGGCGGCGAAGGCGTTTGGAATTTCTAAGTCCACAATACATAAAGACGTAGCGGAACGACTCTTGAAAATCAACCCTGCCCTGGCAGAGGAAGCCAGAAAGGTGCTTGATTTAAATAAGCAGGAGAGACACCTTCGCGGGGGAATGGCAACAAAAGAGAAATATTTGCATAAAACAGTAGGTTAAAAAAATGGTCGATGCGTAAGTGCGTGTCGGCCATTTTTGTGCTATTGAAGAAATGGGCAAAAAATGATAAAATAGGAGCAAAGCATGACAATAGGGAGGCTCCATGAAATTTATAAAAGATAAAAAGCGTTTCAAACGCATTTGCAGTAAGTCTTTAAAAATCGCTATCGGAAGCGGTCTGGCCATTATTCTGGCGAATCTTCTGAACTTGAAATATGATATTTTTGCGGGAACTATTACCTTGCTGACAATTCTGACAACCAAATGGGAAACTATCCGATTGTCGTTGTACCGGGTGGTGACCTTTTTGTTTACGGTGGTTGTCTGTTTTCTGGTGTTTAATCACTTGGGCGGCGGCTGGCTGGAATACGGCGTGTTTGTTCTTATTATGGTGTTCTTTTGTGAAGCCATGGGCTGGGGCGCAACCATTTCCGTCAATGCGGTTATCGGAGCCCACTTTTTTACGGAAGCGGATTTTAGCCCGCAGTTTATTCTCAACGAGTTTGCACTGCTTTTAATCGGTATTACCATTGCAGTGGTATTAAGCCTTTACAGTAACAACACCGGCACGCAGAAGAAGGTGCTGCAGGACATGCAGTATGTGGAAGACCGGTTGAGGGAAATTCTTGCCCATATGGCAGATTATCTTCGGAAAGAACCGCTGAAGCACAGCGTTTGGGATGACATTAATCAGTTGGAGGCAAAGATTAAGGACTGTATTGAAGATGCCTACGAGTACAACAATAATTCCTTTTCCAAGCATCCGGAATATTATATCGATTATTTTGAAATGCGCCTGCTGCAGATTGATGAGCTGCACAGTCTGCATTACGAAATGAGAAAAATGCAGTCCATGCCGGAGCAGGCAGAAATTATTGCGGAATTCATGGACTTTGTTACGGAAAGTATCGGAAAAATGATGGTTTTGGATATGCAGCTGGAGCGGCTGTACAGCATTCTTGCCCATATGAAAGAGCAGGAGCTTCCAAAATCCAGGGATGAATTTGAAAGCAGAGCGATTTTGTATCATGTCCTCATGGATATGGAGGACTTCTTGCTGATTAAAAAGCGCTTTGTAGACAATTTGGACGAGAAATATAAAGGTGAATCATTTATCAAATAAAACATTAAGAAAGGGATTTACAATCATGAACACAAAACAGTTGGAACAGTATTTTATTGATACCGCTTACATCCGTACCGGCGGCAGCAAGGAGGAGCTTCAGTGTGCCAAATACTTAAAGGAGCAGTGTAAAAAGCTGGGCGGAAAGGCAACCTTGGAAAGCTTTGAAGTACAGGTGGCCGATATAGAAGAAGCAAAGCTTTTCGTAGACGGAAAGGAAATTACCTGTAAGGGTTACAAGCTGGCGGGCTCCGGCGAAGTGGAGGCTCCGCTTTACTATCTTCCGAGTACCGATAAGTGTTCTCTTGCTGATTGCAAGGGCAAAATCGTCATGATTGACGGATATCTCGGTTACTGGATTTATCAGGATATTTTAGAAAACGGCGCGGTTGGTTTTATTACCTACGACGGCAATGCCAATTATGTGGACGAGGATATTGACCAGAGAGAGCTGCGCCCTCATGTAAGCAACGGCAACAAGCTTCTTGGTGTGAATATTAATGCGAAGAGTGCAATAGAAATTATCAACAGCGAAGCAAAAACAGCTAAGATTGTATTAAAGCAGAAGGAAAAGAAGGGTAAGTCCACCAATGTGGTATTAGACCTGCCGGGTGAGACTGACGAATATATTGTACTGACTGCCCATTATGATTCTACTTCCCTTTCCCAGGGGGCTTACGACAATATGTCCGGAAGTGTGGGCTTATTGGGCCTTGTTGAAAAATTTATCAATACAAAACACCGCTATGGTCTCCGCTTTATCTGGTGCGGCTCCGAAGAACGTGGTCTTCTTGGTTCCAAGGCGTATTGTGCGGCTCATGAAGAGGAATTAAAGAAGGTTGTATTAAATGTTAATCTGGATATGATTGGCTGTATCATGGGTAAGTTTATTGCCTGCTGTACCTCCGAAGAAAAGCTGGTGCATTATATCCAGTATTTTGGCAGTGTGGAAGGCTTTGGCATCACAGCCCGTCAGGATGTATATTCCAGTGACTCCACTCCGTTTGCGGACAAGGGCGTTCCTGCGGTTTCCTTTGCAAGAATTGCACCAAACAACACCGCCACCATCCACAACAGCTATGACACCATGAAGGTTATGAAGATGGAACATATGGAAAAGGACATTGAATTTATTGCAAAATTTGTGGACGTTATGGCTAACGCAAAACGCTGTCCGGTGGACCGTGAAATTCCGGAAAAAATGAAGGAAGAGCTTGACTATTATTTAACAAGAAAAAGAAAGCCAAATAAGTAAAAAAAGCCAGTAGATTCCTAAAAAAATGTGTAAGAAAGCACTTTCATAAATTGTCGGTTTATGATACAATTAGGAAGACGTAGTAAGAAAAGTTTTATAAAGGAAATGAAAAATAGAGAAAGAAGGTATAGCAAATGGGAAGAGGAACATTTTCCGGCGGCGTTCATCCGTGGGATGGAAAAGGGCTGTCCAAAGACAAGCCGATAGTAAGGCTTGAGCCTAAGAGCGAAATGGTGTTCCCAATGGCACAGCACATCGGTGCTCCTGCAAACCCGGTGGTGGCAGTAGGGGATGCGGTGCTGGTGGGCCAGTGTATTGGTGAGGCAGGCGGCTTTGTATCCGCCAACATTATCAGCTCTGTTTCCGGTACGGTAAAGGCCATCGAGCCAAGACAAACCGTATCCGGTGCCAAGGTGTTGTCTGTAGTAATTGATAATGACGGGGAATACAAGACAGTACCGGGCTTCGGTGAAAAGAGAGATTATAAAAATCTGACTCCACAGGAAATCCGTGACATCATCAAGGAGGCAGGTATTGTAGGTATGGGTGGCGCAGGTTTCCCAACCCATGTAAAACTGACTCCAAAGAATCCTAACGATATTGAGTATATTTTGGTAAATGCGGCAGAGTGTGAACCATACCTTACCTCCGACTACCGTGAAATGTTAGAGGAGCCGGAAAAGCTGGTGGGCGGTTTGCGTATTGCGCTTTCCCTGTTCCCGGATGCAGAAGGTCTTATCTGCATCGAGAACAATAAGCCGGCAGCAGTTGCTGTGTTAAATGAGCTTATTAAAAATGATAAGAATATCAGCATTAAGGTATTAAAGGCAAAATATCCGCAGGGTGCGGAGCGTAATCTGGTTTATGCAGCGGTAGGTAGACAGTTTAACTCCACCATGCTTCCGGCAGATGTGGGATGCATTGTACAGAATGTAGATACCATTTGTGCCATTTACCGTGCGGTGGCAGAAAACATTCCGCTGGTACGCCGTATTGTTACCGTCAGCGGAGATTCCGTAAAGGAACCGCAGAACTTCAATGTGCCAATCGGTACCAGCCACGCTGAAGTGGTAGAAGCTGCCGGCGGTCTGGTAGGCGAACCAAAGAAGATTATTTCCGGCGGTCCTATGATGGGAACTGCCATGTATACGTTAGATGTGCCGGTGCAGAAGACTTCCTCCGCTATCCTTGCTTTTGCTGAGGATGAGGTAGAACTTACAGAGTCTTCCCCATGTATCCGTTGCGGCCGTTGCGTGGCAGCATGTCCTAGCCATCTGGTTCCGCAGAAAATGGAAATTGCGGCAAGATTGTTTGATAACGAAGCATATGAAAAGCTGGGGGGTATGGAATGCTATGAATGCGGCAGCTGTACCTATGTTTGTCCGGCAGGCAGACGTCTGACCCAGGCGTTTAAGCAGACCAGACGTGCTGTATTAGATGCCCGCAGAAAGAAATAGAAAGGAGAAGGGATTATGTCAAAA
Source organism: Lachnospiraceae bacterium (assembly GCA_045593825.1). Taxonomy (GTDB): domain Bacteria; phylum Bacillota; class Clostridia; order Lachnospirales; family Lachnospiraceae; genus SIG299. Next base: position 10,428 of record JAZNXI010000156.1, on the reverse strand, counting down.
ATGTATAATGTATCTGCTTCTCCACATATCAGAAGCGGAGCTACAACTTCCACCATTATGCGTGACGTAGCCATTGCTTTAATGCCGGCCTGCGCCCTTGGTGTATATCAGTTCGGTCTTCGTGCCCTGCTGATTTTACTGGTTTCCACATTAACCTGTGCTGCAACAGAATATATTTACCTGCGCCTTATGAAGAAACAGCAGGGCCCTTATGAGTGCAGCGCCATTGTTACCGGTATGTTAATCGGTATGAATATGCCGCCTACAGTTCCGCTTTGGATTCCTGTAGTGGGCAGTGTATTTGCAATTTTAGTTGTAAAGCAGGTATTTGGCGGTCTTGGCCAGAACTTTATGAATCCGGCTCTCGGTGCCAGATGCTTCCTGTTCTTATGTTATGCAGAGCGCATGAACACCTTTGCTATTCCGCAGAAGGTAGGCAATGCCATTTTAAATTATGGTGCGGCTTCCGTAGACGGTATCTCCGGTGCCACTCCTCTGGCTGCATTAAAGGCAGGCGAAACCATCAGCCTGTTTGATGCATTCTTTGGTTTTACCGGCGGCGTTATCGGTGAAACAAGTGCTGCCATGATTTTACTGGGTGCGGCTTACATGGTATACCGCAAAGTAATTTCCCTGCGTATTCCGTTTACGTACCTGTTAACCTTCTCCGTATTTGTACTTTTACTGGGCGGACATGGCTTTGACTTTTACTTTCTTGCCTGCCAGCTTTGTACCGGCGGTTTAATGCTCGGTGCATTCTTCATGGCAACGGACTATGTTACTTCCCCTATTACCAAGGGCGGTCAGATTGTTTTTGGTATTTTACTTGGTATTCTTACCGGTATTTTCCGTTTCTACGGCAACAATGCAGAGGGCGTTTCCTATGCCATCATTATTGCAAACCTGTTGGTACCGTTAATTGAAAAGATGACCATGCCTAGACCGTTTGGGAAAGGAGGTCTCAAGTAATGGCTAAGAAAAAGAAACAAAGCATGATTAAGGATGCCCTTATTCTTTGCGCAATTTCCCTGATTGCTGCGCTGGCCCTTGGTTTTGTCAATGAGCTTACCAAAGACAGAATCGCCCAGCTGGCAGCAGAAGCAAAGGCAGAAGCCTATAGAGAAGTATTCCCTGAGGCAGAGCAGATTATTGAGGCATCCGGTAATGAAGTTTTAGCAAAAGCAATGGAAGAAACAGAGACCATTTTAACAAATGGCGGTTTCTCCAATGTGACCTTAGATGAAGTATGTCTGGTAAATGATGCCTCCGGTAATCATATCGGTTATGTGGCATCCGTTACCTTAAAGGCATATGACGTTATGACTCTTACTTTCGGTTATAACACAGAAGGCGTAGTTACCGGCCTTGCGTTCCTCTCCATTAAGGAAACTCCGGGTATCGGTATGAAAGCAGATGAACCTGCATTTAAAGATCAGTTTGCGGGCAACAAGGCAGACCAGCTTGTTTCCGTAAAGAGCGGTGCCGGTGACGGCGAAATCAATGCCATCAGTGGTGCTACCTTCACCACCGACGGTGTTATCAAGGGTGTCAACGCAGGTATCTGCTTTATGAAAGAACTTCAGACCAGATTAGGAGGTGCGAACTAATGGGAAAATGTTTTAAGCAGTTCTTTAACGGACTCTTCAAAGAAAACCCGACTTTCGTGCTGATGCTTGGTATGTGTCCAACCCTTGCGGTAACTTCCTCCGCAAGTAACGGTCTTGGCATGGGTCTGACAACCACAGCGGTTTTAGCGCTGTCCAATCTGTTTATTTCCCTTATCCGCAAGGTTATTCCGGATAAGGTCCGTATTCCGGCGTTTATTGTAGTAGTAGCAACCTTCGTTACTATTGTAGAAATGCTTCTGAAAGCATATCTGCCGGCGTTGAATGAGAGCCTGGGTCTCTACATTCCTTTAATTGTTGTAAACTGTATTATTTTAGGCCGTGCGGAAGCTTTTGCTTATGTTAACGGTCCGGTAGTATCTTTATTTGATGGTCTTGGCATGGGCCTTGGTTTTACCTTTGGCCTTACCTCTATCGGTATTGTCCGTGAGTTAATCGGTGCAGGCAAGATTTTTGGTGCACAGATTATGCCGGATGCTTATGAACCTGCAGCAATCTTTACCCTGGCTCCGGGTGCGTTCTTCGTACTTGCCCTGCTCACTGCATTGCAGAATGTATTCAAGGCAAAGTCTGCAACCAATGTACCGGGTGCAAAGGTGGCTTGCGGCGGAAACTGTGCGGCATGCATGGACGGCACTTGTGTAGCAAACAGAGAAGAAATTTCCCGTATCAACGGCATCAAAGAAGCCGAAGCAGTAGCAGCTAAGGCGGAAGCAGCCAGAAAGGCAGCCGAAGCCAAGAAGGCAGCTGAGGCTAAAAAGGCAGCTGAAGAGGCAGCTAAGGCAGAAGCTCCTGCAACAGAAAACACAGAAAAGGAGGTAACTGAGTAATGAAAGAGTTAATTCTTATCTTAATCGGATCTGCTCTTGTTAATAACGTTGTATTAAGCCAGTTCCTCGGTCTGTGTCCGTTCCTTGGTGTATCCAAGAAGACGAAAACAGCAGCCAGCATGGGTGCTGCGGTTATTTTCGTAATTATGATTGCCAGTGCGGTAACCTTTGCGGTACACTACATGGTTTTAGTGCCGCTTCATATGGAATACATGCAGACCATCGTATTTATTCTGGTTATTGCTGCTCTGGTTCAGATGATTGAAATGATGTTAAAGAAGGTAAGTCCGGCGATTTATTCCGCTCTCGGTGTTTACCTTCCGCTGATTACTACAAACTGTGCCGTACTCGGTGTTGCAATTACCAACATCCAGAACGGTTCCACATTTGCGGAAAGTATGATGAACAGCTTAGGTACCAGCGTGGGCTTCCTGATTGCCATTGTTATTATGGCGGGCATTCGTGAACGCTTAGAGGGTAACGATATTCCTAAGGCGTTTCAGGGCATGCCGATTGTTCTCATTACTTCCGGTCTCATGGCAATCGCATTCTGCGGTTTTGCCGGAATTATTTAAGGAGGTAGCGGGCAATGATATTAGCATTTAATATTCAGAATGTTCTCATTGGCGGCGCCTTTGTTGGTGTGCTTGGCCTGGTACTTGGTGTAGCGCTTGGTATCATCGGCAAGGTGTTCTTCGTAAAAGTTGACGAAAGAGAAATCCAGGTAAGAGAATGCTTGCCGGGTAACAACTGCGGCGGCTGTGGTTATGCAGGCTGTGACGGTCTGGCAGCAGCTATTGCAAAGGGTGAGGCTCCGGTAAACGGATGTCCGGTTGCCAACGCAGAAGCAAAAGCTAAGATTGGTGAAATCATGGGTCAGGCAGTAGGTGCTGACGATAAAAAGGTTGCCTTTGTTAAGTGCTCCGGTACCTGTGATAAAACCGAAAGAAAATATAATTACTATGGCTTAAACGACTGCCGTAAGGCAATCGTAGCACCGGGCGCCGGCGACAAGCTTTGCAGCTACGGATGTATGGGCTTCGGCAGCTGTGTGGATGCCTGCCAGTTTGACGCCATCCACGTAGTAGACGGTGTGGCTGTAGTAGATAAAGAGACCTGCGTTGCTTGTGGTAAGTGTGTCAGCGCATGTCCAAAGAACCTTATTGAACTGGTTCCTTATGCAGCACCAAAGGCGGTTGCCTGCAACTCTAAGGATAAGGGCAAAGATGTACGTGTTGCCTGCAAGACCGGCTGTATCGGCTGTTCTATTTGTGTAAAGCAGTGTGAAGCCGGTGCCATTACCGTGGAAGACAATCTGGCAAAGATTGATTACTCCAAGTGTAACGGATGCGGCAAGTGTGCTGAGAAATGTCCGCAGCACATTATTGTTACAAGATAATTTTGCATTACAACAGAAAGTCTGCTGCGGCAGGCTTTCTGATTATTTAGAAATGAGGAAATTGAAATGAAAATTGCATTAGTTATGGAAAACAGCCAGGCGGCAAAAAATCCGATTGTAGAAAAGGCATTAAGAAGTGTTGTAGAGCCAATGGGCCATGAAGTGTTCAATTATGGTATGTACAGTGCAGAAGATAAGGAGCAGTTAACCTACGTTCAGGTTGGTATTTTAACTGCAGTGCTTCTTAATTCCGGCGCAGCAGATTATGTAATTACCGGCTGCGGTACCGGCGAGGGCGCAATGCTTGCCTGCAACTCCTTCCCGGGTGTTATCTGCGGTCATGTAGAGGATGCGCTGGACGCTTATACCTTCTCTCAGATTAACGACGGTAACGCTATTGCTCTTCCGTTTGCAAAAGGCTTCGGCTGGGGCGGCGAAAAGAACTTAGAGTATATCTTTGAGAAGCTTTACTGCGAAGAAAGCGGTCAGGGCTACCCAAGAGAGCGTGCTGCCATCATGAAGAAGAACCGTGAAATCTTAAATGCGGTAAAGGGTGTAACATACCGTGACCTTTGCGATATCTTAAAGGAAATCGACAGAGATTTAGTGAAGGGTGCTTTAGCAGGTGCTAAGTTCCGGGAATATTTCTTTGCAAATTGCAAGTGCGAGAAGTTAGCTGAGGTTGTAAAGGAAATTTTAGCGTAACATATAATAATTGATAAAACAAAAACTGTCCGGTGGCTGCCGGGCAGTTTTCTTTTGCGGAGTTGTTGATGCTTTATCGTGTTACTCTATTGAACAATGATGTGTTTTGCGGTATACTGTGGACAAAGTAGGATTTTAAGGGAGAATACAAATATGAATTTTCAAAAGAGGAGCTATGCGTATCTTTGGCCCTATGTATGGGGCATTTTATGGATGCTCCGGATGCTTTGCGCAGGCGTATCCATGGGGTTACTTGCCAAGTGGCTGAACACAAAAACATCCTGGGGCTGGTGGAATATCGTAGTCAGTGTTGCAGTAATGGCTGCGGTATATTTTTTGACGGAATGGATTACCGGCTGGCTGGCGTTTCTTTTCAAATTTTTATTCAGTAAACTGGCAGGTTACCGCTTTAGTTCCTTTTGGTATCATTGGGTATTAATAAAGCGGAAAAAAGGAAAGCTGAAAATAAGTAAAGCAAAGAATTATAATAAAAGCGGAAGGTTAATAATGCTTCCTCCGATGGTGGAAGGAGAGCGTTATTCCCTACTTTCCTATTGGTTTGGCGGCAGTATTGGCTTAATGCTTGTTGCAATTTTGGGATTGGCAATTTTCTATGTTTCACCAAAGAAGGCAACAGCCGGGATGGCAGTTTTACTGTTTGCCTGCGTGTTAACCTTGATTGACCCTGCAGCCTGGGTGTTGGAACAACTTCTTGTGGAATGGGATACTTTGGTACTGGGATTCCAACCATGGAACAAAAGAGTACGTCGTATCATGCTTCAAATTACTTATTCCTCGTCGATGGGCGAGAGGTTTCAGGAAATGCCAAAGGAGTGGTTTGCGTGGGAGCCGTGGTATGCCATTGTGGATCAAAATACCGAATGGCTGGCCTGCTACCATTTTCAATATTTATACTACCATAGGCAGTATGAGGAAGCGGAAAGATTCGCAGAGTCGGTTTTGCTTCCGGGAATGCGTTTGAATAAGGTCAGACTTGCTGTAGCCGTACGTCTGCTTTTTATTAAAATGGCATTATATGATGACGTAGAAATGATAAGGCAATATTATGAAAACGAAAAGGAAATCTTAGGATTTGCCAGGGCAAGCGAGGATTACAGAAGCCTGTATCTGTATTTTAAATATATTGATAAACAACCGGAAGAAGCAGAGAAATACCGCGTTTTATGGGAAAAGGAATTGGCGGGCCAGGAAGCGCAGGATAGGGATCCGGAAATAGAGGAAGCAGAGTTTGTAGAGAAAAAATGGGGAGAAAAACAATGATAAGAGAAAAAGACAAGTTATTTGTTCTGGAAACCAACAATACAAGTTATGTTTTTTTCGTGGATGACTTAGGGTTGTTGCAGCATTTATATTACGGAGCAAAAATCGACCTCTCCGGAGATGCATGGACGGCATTGGTGCAGAAGTGCCCGAATCCAAACGGCTGTTCCACGGTACTTAGTAAAGAGGTGCCGACCTTGGCATTAGATGATACAAGTCTGGAATTTTCCACCCGGGGCAAGGGTGACATGAGAGAGGCTTTTGCAGAATTAGAGCTTGCTGATGGCAGCAGAACTTCTGATTTCCGCTACTGGCAGCATGTCATCCGTACAGAGAAGGTTTCTCCGGAAGGGCTTCCGGCATCTTATTTTGAAGAAAGTGCAGGAAGCATTGCGCCGGCAGCTAATCCGGATGCCATTGCAAAATCCCTGGTTATCAAATGTAAAGACAACAACAGTGATGCGGTTTTAGAACTGGTATACACTGCCTTTGAAGATTGCGATTGCATTACCCGTTCCGCCAGACTCATCAACTCCGGTGAGGAGGATATTATTGTGCGCCGCCTGATGAGTCTGCAGCTGGATTTAGAGTGGGAGCGGGCCAAGGTAACCTCCTTCCACGGCGATTGGGCAAGAGAAATGAGAGCAGAGGAAATGTGTTTTGCCGGAGGTAAATATGTTATTGATTCCGGCACCGGATTTTCTTCCAACCGGCAAAATCCGTTCTTTATGGTCAGTGAACCCGGGGCGGGAGAATACAGCGGCGAAGTGTATGGATTTAATCTGATTTATTCCGGTGGTCATAAGGAAGTGGTAGAACTGACTTCCCATGGCAAGACACATATCGTAACCGGTATGCGTCCGGAAGACAATTGGTTCCTGTTAAAAGAAGGAGAGGAACTGTATGCGCCGGAGGCGGTGATGACGTATTCCGATACGGGTTACGAGGGAATCAGTATGTCCATGCACCGGTTTGTCAGGGAGCATATTGTGCGGGGCGAGTGGAAAAAGAAGGAGCGTCCGGTGCTTCTTAATTCCTGGGAGGCATTGTATTTCCACGTAAATGAAGCGAAGATTTCCAAGCTGGCTTCCGCGGCGGCAGACATCGGCATTGAGCTTTTGGTGCTGGATGACGGCTGGTTTAAGGGAAGAAATGACGATACCAGTTCCCTGGGCGACTGGACCGCTGATGAAAAGAAGCTTCCAAACGGTCTGAAGGGCATTGCCAAGAAGGTAAAGCAACGGGGACTACTGTTTGGTATCTGGGTGGAACCGGAGATGGTGAATGAAAATTCCGACTTGTACCGGGCACATCCGGAGTGGGCAGTCCGGATTCCGGAAAAGGCTCACGCTGAGGGCAGAAACCAAATGCTGCTTGACTTATCCAACGGTGAAGTGGTAGATTATCTCATTGAGAGTATGAGCAATGTGTTTGAGCAGTCAGCCGCGGACTATGTAAAATGGGATATGAACCGTAATTTTACGGATATTTATTCCCAAACCCTTCCGAAAGAGCGGCAGGGTGAGTTTTTATACCGCTACATGCAGGGGTTGTACCGGTTGATGGGAACACTGGTGCAAAAGTTTCCGAATATATTGTTTGAAGGCTGTGCCTCCGGCGGTAACCGGTTTGACTTGGGTATATTAAGCTATTTCCCACAAATTTGGGCCAGTGATGATTCCGATGCCATTGCAAGAATCGGCATCCAGAACGGTTACAGCTACGGTTATCCACAGTCGGTTATCGGAGCCCATGTGTCCGGATGTCCAAACCATCAGACACTGAGAAACACTCCGTTATCCACACGTTATGCGGTGGCGTCCTTTGGTGTACTTGGTTATGAAACCAATATCAGTGATGCATCCAAAGAAGAACTGGCAGAGATGAAGGCACAGATTGCCCTGTACAAGCAGTGGAGAAAAATACTGCAGTTTGGCCGGTGGTACCGGTTGGGCGGCAGCGTGCAGGAGCGTGACCGGGCATATCAGAAGAACTTCGACAAAGACCTGGTAAAATGGATGGCAGTTTCTGAGGATGGAGAACAGGCGGTGGCAGTTACGGTGCAGGGTCAGGTAACTCCGCATTCCGGTCACCATGTATTAAAAACCAGAGGCTTAAAGAATGAAGCAACCTATCATTTTTATAACATTCCGGTAAAGCATGATTTGCACCGGTTTGGCGAACTGATTAACATGATTGCGCCGATTCATATCAAACAGGATTCCCTGCTTCATGACACCATTGCAAAGTTTGTTAAAATGGATGGGGCGAAAGAAGATGTAACCGTCAGCGGTTCTCTTCTTAATAAAGCCGGTATGCATTTGGCTGAGACCTTTGCAGGCACCGGTTATAATGCGGGCACCGGGTTGTATCAGGATTATGATGCGGCAATCTATTATATAGAAGAAGTTAAGCAGTAATTGTTATAAGGTAAGGAGAAAAGACGTGAAATACAAGAGAAAAAATCTGGGTTTATTAGGAATTATATCAGGTATTTTGCTGGGCTTGGCGGCATGTAATGAGAATCCGCCGCAGATACAGGAAATAAAACCGACCATAATTGCGGCTTCTACTCCTACGCCGATTATTGTACCAACTAATACGGAAATACCGGCACCGACGGAGGAACCGGAGTATACAACACCGACACCGGCGGAAACACTGCCTCCAACGGAAAGTCCGACACCAACGCTGACGCCGACACCAACCAGTACTCCGACGCCGACACCATCGCCAACACCGGTGTGGAGAGGAACAAAGGGCGAGGTTACGTTTTCGGAGGCAGGCTACTTCTTTGCTGAAAATCTTTTGGTGGAGCTGGAAATAGCAGAAGCCAGAGAGGGATATATTACTTACACCATGGACGGCAGTGAACCTTTGGAAGAGGGAACCCGGTATGAAACAGCGTTATTGCTGGAAGGAACGGAAGAGGCTTCGCCACTGGTATACACCATCAGGGCAAAGGCATGGTATACGGATGGCAGCAGCTCTGAAACCTATGTGCACACGTATTTTGTGGGAGCCCATGTGGAGGAACGCTATTCTACCGTTATTTTCTCTATTAGCGGAGAACCGGCAGAATTAACCGGGGAACCGGACGGTATTTTGTATGGGGAAAATTATAAGCAGCGGGGAAGAGAATCGGAACGGATGGTTTCGGTGGAGGCACTTACTGCAGACGGAAAGCCTTTGTTTGCACAATATGCCGGCGTGCGTGTGTTTGGTAATGCATCCAGGGAATTTCCTGTGAAATCGTTGAAATTCCATGCCCGCAAGGAATACCAGGAAGGAAAGGGAACCTTTGGAATTTCTGTGTTTGGTTCCACTACGGTAGATGGGAAAAAACTGATTAAGAAATATGACAAGCTGGTACTCAGAAATTCCGGTGATGATTTCCAACGGGGCTTTTTGCGGGATGAATTGGCCCAGCGGCTTGCAGGGAATGCGGGCTTTGCGGCCTATGAAGCTGTGGTTCCTGCAGTGGCATATTTAAACGGGGAATATTACGGCTTGTTCTGGCTGCATGAGTCTTATTGTGATAAATACTTCCAGAAGCGTAACGGAGACAGTGCCGGAGAATATATTGTATTGGAAGGCTCCGATACTTATAAGTCCTTGAAAACTGATGAGGAAGAGTACGAGGCGGCGAGAGAATACAACCGTACTTATGCCAAGTTTTCCAAGGCTGATTTGACCGATGATGAGATTTATGCTCAGGTTTGCGACTGGATTGATGTGGAGAATTATTTGGATTACATGTCCTTTAATATGTATATTTCCAATTATGACTGGCCGGGCGGTAACTACCGCTGCTTCCGTTATTATGCGGCAGAAGGCGAGGAATATGGTACCGGCGAAAAGGATGGCCGTTGGCGTTTTCTGATGCATGATGCGGACACGGGATTTGCTACCTATACAAACCCGGAGGATGCCGCCGACAGAAACGATATTTATCAGGTGTTGTCTCCTTCCGGAAAAAGGTATTCCGCCTTGTTGGCAGGCCTGTTAAAACGTGAAGACTGCAGAACCTACTTTATCAATAAAATGCTGGAATACAGGGACGGTGCCCTTTCCTACGAAAGCGTATGTGAGACTCTGGATGCCATGTGTGCAGAACGGGATACAGAGCTTCCTTATTTTCTGGAGCATTTGAAAGAATTGAAAAAAGAAGGCGCAGAGATTTGGGCAAGCACCGGAAATACCAATGCAAGCATCAAAAAGATAAAGGAATTTGCAAAAATCCGCGGTGACTATGTCACTGAGTATATGGAAGATTTTTTTGGAATTGAATTAGAGTAAAATAAAGCAGAAAAGCAGGAATTTGTTTTCCTGCTTTTTTTCTTAAAACTTTTGCTTGACACTTGCATTAGTTCAAGATATAATATACTTTGCGTGTGTTTGGCGTGTTCTTTTTGTGCGCCCAAATATGAAACGCAAAAGTGACTAGTTTAATAGTTGCGCGGCCTATTTATGTAACCAGGATGTCGTATAAAATACGGCAGAAAGGAAATAATTCAGGAGGTGAAGATTAATGCCTACATTTAACCAGTTAGTTAGAAAAGGTAGACAGACCATCGAGAAGAAGTCC
>JAZNXI010000155.1:0-36142 GCA_045593825.1 Lachnospiraceae bacterium | reverse complement strand
TTGCTGATTTCTCATGCGAAGTTGGTTCTTTAAAAAAAATGAAAACCAATTTTTGATATACCTTTCTAAAATAGTTGGTTTTTTGAAAAAAATCATATCCAACTAAATATGCAAATTCCATGATTAGTTGGAATTCATCCTGTTATATCAGCCCCACAAATTCAAATTTATCGAACTAATTATACCATATTTCCCCACCTGCGTCCATTCCTCAATCAGAGGTTTCCGCTGTTCTTTCCGCACTATTTTCCCGCATCGGCGTTCCGTGCTTGCCCGGCGGCTCCGGTTTGGCATTTCAGAATGATATGGATGCGCCGGCCGTTTTGGCCAACTGTTTGAGCGGACGGAGTGATGATGCCCCGGCGATTTGGATTGTTCAAAAAGTGCGCAAGCACTTTTAAGAAAAAGTTTTTGGGTCTGCGGACACTTCATGTGTCAGGCAGACTCAAACTTTTTCTTGAGAGTACATCCGCAGGATGTTTTGAACAAGCCAAATCTTCATAACCCATCAATGCTTCACTCTGTCTGCGAGTTTTGGCAAAACGGCCGTAAGCAGACATAGTCCTCGTTCCGAAAACCGGACCGGCAAGCCCCCGTGGAAAGCAGCGGAGCCGGCAGGGAAAATCAGTGCGGAAACACGCAAAAAGCCCGGCACCGCTTGATAAAATCAAGCAGGCGCCGGGCAAAAACTTCGCTTATGAAAATATAATGCTGTTATCTGATTTCCGCAGAAGTTTCCAACATAGCCGCAGATAAGTTGTGGATATGCTTGGTATCTTCTACGATGTCGTTTACATAGTGACGGTAGGACTTGGTTGCGGTTGCGATGGAGTCAACCATGGCCTGGTTTTCTTCTGCATAGGCACCCATTTCCAGAACACGGTCACGAAGATTGCCAAAGATGGAATCAATACCCTGAATGTTGTAGTTCTGCTCTTCGATGTTTTCGTACAGGCCGATGAACTGGGTTGTGAGACCCTGGTTTGCCTCTTCTAAGCCAGCCAGTGTACCTACGGACTCTTCAATTGCCACTACACTATCCTGTAATTCCTGGGCAGTTCTTTCAATCTGCTCCTTCATCTGTTCCACAATGGCAACTACCTGGTCGGAGCAACGGTTACTGTCTATTGCCAGATCCTGTACCTTGGAAGCAACTACCGCAAAGCCGGCACCGGAAGCACCTGCTCTTGCCGCTTCGATGGAGGCATTTAACGCAAGCATCTTTGTGCTGGCTGCGATGCTGGTAATCTGGTCTGCCACTGCCGCAATATCATTAATCTGACCCTGCAGGATGGCAAACACTTCGTTTTCTTCTGCAATTTCTTTTCTTACATTCTGCATCTGTGCGGACATGGCACGCATATTCTCGCTGTTTTCCGCCAGAGCGGTTTCTACCCTTTGGATTGCTTCGTTTAAGGAAGCAATATGCTCACCGGTTACGGTAATCTGGGTCATAGCCTCGATACAAGCCTCGCCTACTTCCCTGGTTCCTTCGGTTACGGATTCGGAACCCTTACGAAGCTCTGCTACATTTGCCTTTAAATTATCGTTAATTTCGGAAATGCCGGCAACACGGACAGAGGACTGTTCGCAGTTTGCTTCCAGTTCTGCACCAACCTGCTGGATAGAAGCAAGGAGATGCTCCGCTTCTTCTGCACGTTCGTTACCCAGTTCAATATAAGCCTTACCACGCTTAACCAGCATGTACATAACAAAGGAACCCACGGCAAAAATTGCAAGACACATGATAAACTGACCGTTCGGGTCTGCCTTATGCGGGAATAACACACGAAGCAGGATTAACAGGATAAGACCTACCACTCCCTGTACAATCGGGTATAAAGGCTCCAAATATAAACCGCCCAGTCCAATAACCGCTAACAGTAAAATAAAGTCATCACTTAAGAAATCACCGCTGCTACAGGAAATCATAAAGACAACCAACATCAACCCCACGCTGATAACCAGCTGTCTGGTAGCCGCAGGCATTCTCATTTTGTTTGACAGGAAAATGAATCCGCCAAACACTGTTAAACAAATACCGATTACAATTGCACCCTTCACATTTGCTTCCAGCAAATTCTTCAGAAAGAATACCGAAGCCACACTAAAAGTCATAATCATCATAACCTTTAATATTCGTTCCGGTGACGCAGGAAGTTTTGCCTTTTTCTTCTCCATAACTCTACCTCGTTTTCTGCTTTAGTAATTTAGTACACTAAAAACCCTATACGATTGCTATTTTATCACTATATGTAAGAGTTTACAATAGTTTTCTGACAAAAATAGGACTAATTGTTCATAAAATAAACTGTTTCGAGTAAAAAAAGTGCGGATGATTTCTCACCCGCACAAGATTCTTTTATTCTATTACCTTCCAAAGACTGTCTGCCTTACCGAGACCCGCTTTATGAAGCAACCATACTCCCACAAACAAAGCGCCCTGGGAAATAATATTGGTACACTGGGCAAGCCAGTGCATGGAAGAACTATCATCAAACCTTGCCCCCAGATATCCCATACCCATCATAAAAATGAAGGCAAGAATGAAGCATACAACCGGAAGCTTCTTTTTCATCTTTACGGAAACCGCAATGAGACTGCCCTGCACTCCGGTACAACCGATAATCTGCAAAATGATAAACGGCATGTTGCTGACAATCACAGGAATAGCGGTAGAATGCAATGCCACGTGGTTTTTGTTTTTACTTGTAAACATTCCCACCAACGCTGCAAACACCAATAAAAATCCCGGGCCTTGGAAAGTAAACAGGCTGGTATCCAGTGCCGGATAATCACAAATGGCAAGAGCCACCAGGGTCTTCCAAAGCACCTTATATATGCCACCAATCAGTACCATAATAGAACCTGCTGCGAGCAGCGCATAGGCGCCCTTTACCATTTTATTATACAAGTCTTTTAATAAAAGCACTGCCGCTGCAAAAAACAACAAAACCGGAATAAAATCCACCAGTGCCATTACTACAGAAATACCTTCCATAACTATACCCCCATTTGTAAACAGGCTGCCGCAAAAAGCAGCAGCCTATGCTTTTGTACTTATACAATCCACTTAACGTTTTCTAAATGCTTTAACGGAATCAGTGGGAATACAATCGGTGTCTTTGCCACATAAGCCTGATACTCAGGGTCCGCACCATAGTTCTTGTTCTGGCGCTTTTCCAGACGCTTTGCACCACTAAGCATTACGTAGATAATCAGTACATAACCGATAATGGCAATGGTCCACTGCAGCCAGCCGCTCATGGCACCGATACCGGAAACCAAAACGCCGGTCCAAAACAGCATTTCACCAAAGTAGTTCGGGCAACGTACAATTTTAAATAAACCGCTGTCGCAGAAACGCTTCGGATTCTTTGCCTTTGCCGCAGACTTCTGGCTGTCGGAAACGCTCTCGATAATGAGGGCCACAACCATAATTACAAGGCCCACATAACCGGTAACCGCAGCATCTGCACCGCTTAACATGCGGAAGAATACAGGAGAAACCTGGGTCATGTACATGGCTGCCACGCAAATCCAGATAGTCGCTTTTACAAAGATTGGCATTGGCTTGTCATTGCCGGAGATTTCCTTAAACAGTTTTTTAAAGGACGCCGCTTTTAATTCGCGGTACAGCAAAAACCCGCCGAGACGGATGCCGTACGCCACCAGGCACAATGCAAGTAAAACAATCAGAATATCTTTATAGCCGCCCATCGCCAAAATGGCAATACCGCAGCCCGCTACGGAAAAACCGTAACCTACGGATAAGAAATATACAAACTTCCAGAATCCCATGGCCGCACATACCAGGGAAACCAGGAATAAAATCAATAATCCAAGTCCTAATGTCATGTCATTTTACCTACTTTCCTTCGTTATAACGGCTTTCAATGTATTCCTTAAAGCTTGCCTCACCAACCACGGTGTCGCCCACCAGGTCGTTGGTCAATGTCCACTTGGAGAACTTAAGAATGGCTTCCTTACCGTTCTTTTTCAGCTTGTTAACAAACGCCAGCACGCTGAATAAAAATTCCGGCGCACGCTTAATTACAGGCTCCTTGCCCGCTGCCTTAAAGAACAGGTTTGCCAGTTCTTCGTAGGTGTAGGTTTCCTTACCGCCGATGTTGTACATCTTCTTTTCGTCAGTCATGTGAGCTACGATAAATTCTGCAAAGTCAGGAGTATCAATCACGTTGGCGGATACTGCCTTCTTGCCAAGCAAGGTTACTTCACCCTTTTCAATCATCGGCATGAATACCTTGGCGATGTCGTAGAAATAACCGGTCGGACGGTGAATCACGTAATTTAAACCACTCTTCTTTAATTCTTCTTCAAATAAGTACTTGGCGTGAAGCATCGGTACATCCGGTGCGCTCTCTGCCTTGATTACGGAAATATACACAAAGTTCTTAACTCCGGCCTTCTTTGCCTCGGTAAGGAGATTGATGTTTCCGTTTAAGTCGATGTCATAGTTGGTGATGGTTGCGCTGGTACCGGTAAGACCAACGGTGCTGATAACGGTTTCTGCGCCCTCCATGGTGCCGGCGAGTGTTTCCGGCTTGGTTACATCAATTTTCTTTGCGGTATATGTATAACCCTCTAACTCCTTGGTAACCAGGTCCAAAGCCACAACCTCATGACCCAGCTTGCATAATTCAATTAAAATGTCGGTTCCGAGCTTACCAAAAGCTCCTGCAAGTACAACTTTCATTATTTGTTCTTCTCCTTTGCACGCTTGTCGTTAATAATATCCATATGTTCTGCGGTAATTAAGGTAACGTTATTTTCTCTTGCCCAGGCAACACAGCCCTTTAATGCGGTTGGCAGGAAAATGCGGGGTACCTTAACCAGCTTTGCACAAGCTTCATCGGTAAATTTGATTTTGTCGTCGATACGGTCTGCTGCATACTTTACGGATGCCACGGTGGTTTCACGCACCGGAAGCAGCTCCGGAATCGGCTTCTTAAACTTGGTGAACCAGAAGTTCTTGGAATCACGGTAACCGTAGTCTACCGGAACTCTTGGGAAGTCCTTTGCTTTTACACCGTTGACAATGGCATTGTAGTACTTCTCCTTCATGAGAATCTTATCTACCTTTAAGATGAAGTGGGCACCAAACTCCGATGTAATACCGTTAAAATCGTGGTATGGTGCAGGATAACCGTTTAGCATACCCGGCTTGTCATCCTGGGCGTTGTCTAAGGTGTCTACCCAGGTACATTCCATGACCTGGAAGCTTTCTGCCACCACCTGAGGATACTTGCCCTGTGGGTCCTCTGCCGCACGTAAGCCCTCTTCCAACGTATAAATACAGTTCTTCATTTTTTCTTCCGTGGTGTCGCCCGGGAAGCCGAGACGCACTGCTTCTTTGAAAAGCTTGCGGTCATCCGGAATGAAGTTTAAGGTACACTTCTTGTTTCTTAAAATATTCTGTGCCGTGTTGGAGGAATTTCTGCAGCACAAAAGCATTGCGTAATAGTCCTTACCTGCAATGTAGTACGGCTGTACCAAAGAATATGGTCCCAGATTGGTCTTTCCGTCCTCTGTCAGTGTACCGATTAACACGGTTGGCATTGGAAAGAAGGAGGACGTCTGGTAAAAATTGTCCACAATTCGCAAATTCTTAAAGCTGCTCATGTTTTTGTTACCTCTTTTCTTTTACTTTTTATGGATATAACTGCTCCATTAATGTTCCAAGTTGTTCTCTGACTTCTTCCTTGCCATTGGAAGTAAGAATCAGTTCTACAATAAGGGCAGTAAAGTTCTTCTGATCACCGTACCCTTTTTCCTCAAACAGACGGTTTACCTTTTCACCTATCTGATTTGCCAGGAATGCATGACGGTGCTCCAAATCAGGTGTTGCTGCGGCTGCCACCGAAGGCTGCTGCCAGATAGATGCATAAATGTCACAGAAATCGTCAATGGCCTGACAAATACCGAACACCCCGTCTTTTACGGAAGACGCCTTTGTTACCCGTTCTTCCATTTTTTCCACGGCAACCATCCAGTCCTCCAGCATAATGTTGGCAATCAGGTAATCCTTGTTTGCAAAATAGTTATAAATGGTTCCTGTTGCAATTCCGCTTTCCTTTGCAACCTCACGAAGAGACAAATGCTGATATCCGTTTTCAAATAACCGTCTCTTTGCATTTGCCAGAATCTTTTCTCTGGCTCCTTCAATAATCTTTGGCATAGACTGCACTTCCTTTTCCCCTTTTTTGTGAACATGTTCACAAAAAACATTATACCCCCTTTCTACGCTTTAATCAAGCCTTAAAGGGCTTATATGTTTCAGTTTTCACTTAAAGAAAGTCCGGGAGGATGTTCCCTCCCGGACTTTCTGTGAACTCATATTATTTTTACAGCTTCAGCTCCATCACACAGCGCAGTACATTCTTTGCGGTACGCTGCAGTTCACCTAATGTGATACCATCCGGCTTTCCGTAGGTAGCCAGCAAGGTGCCGTCCGGCTTGTGACTGAAGAAATTGATTAACTTTCCGCCCGGCATCAGCACATCCACACCGGCACGGACACGATAAGCGTTGTCCTTCATCTCAGGGAACTCCGGACTCTTTGAGGAGCGCATCCACCAGTCGGTCATCACGTTGCCCTCATACTTCCACTCACCGCGCAGAATTCCCTGTACCAGTTCGTAGTGATAATGGCCCCAGACACCGTTAATCTTGTTGTAAGAGGTCATAAGGTTAATTGGCTTCGCTTCCTTTACGCAGATTTCAAAGCCCTTAATGTAAATCTCACGAAGGGCACGCTCGGACACACGGGAGTCATTACGATTACGCTTGAACTCCTGGTTGTTGCAGGCAAAATGCTTCGGGCAGGCCGAAATTCCTGTGACACTCTGCAAGCCCTTTACGATAGCCGCCGCAATTTTACCGGACACAAACGGGTCCTCGGAGAAATATTCAAAGTTACGTCCGCACAGCGGATTTCTGTGTATATTCAGGCCAGGTGCCAAAAGCACATCAGTGCCCCGTTCCTTCATTTCTGCTGCCACGCCCATAAACAGACGGTTCATGAGACGCTGGTTGAAGGTACAGGCCAGTAAGGTTCCCATAGGCAGCAGGGAACAGGACTCGTACAGACGGATACCGGACGGACCGTCGGTGGTAACCACCGGTGCCACGCCCTTTTCCCTTAAGGATTCGGTAACGCCGCCGAAAATACCGGTGTTGCCCTTTGGTCCCAACGGATGGTTCATCTTATAGGCCCCCCGGGAAATTGCCTCTAACTCTTCTAAAGAAAGCTGTGCCACAAATTCGTCCAGACTTACCTTGCCATCCTTAACGTCTTTCAGCTTGTAACCCCTATCGCCGGTCATCTCCACTGCACCCGGAAGATTATCCAAAATGGTTTGACGGATGTTGCGTTCTCTTGCAGGCACTTTACCGGAAGTTTCTCCGTATAACAATTCAAAACTTTCTGCCGGTGCTGCCCACTCGGAGCACTGTTCCACCACTTCGGTTTCTGCCTGGTCAAAGGAGTAAATCAGCTTTGCACTGCGTACGTCGCCGCCAAGGTAAAAGTTGTAGGTACCTGCTTCCATGACATAGCAGGACTTATGGCCGGTAACACCTTCTGCGTCGTAGGAGGCCATCCTCTCCTTTGTCACGTTTAGAATGCGGACTTCGTTTTCGCCCGGGTCAAGCAGGTGGGTCTTGGCAAAGCAGACTAACTCTCTGGCAGGCTTTGCAAGCTTTCCCTGTGGCTTTTCTATGTACAGCATGAGGGTTTCCCTGCCCGCATGCTCTGTTCCTATGTTGGTTACCCGCACCAGAATATTTAAGAAAGGTGTAATTTCCGCTACTTCCATGGAAAAATCCGTATAGGAACGTCCAAAGCCAAACGGATACTGTACCTTATCCTTAGCAAAGGTTTCAAAATAACGGTAACCAACGAAAATATCTTCTTTGTATTCGTTATATTCTTTGCCGCCAAAGTATGCTGCGGAAGGATAATCCTCGTACTTCCATGCAACAGTGTCGGTGAGTCTGCCGGATGGCGTTACCGCACCGCAAAGCAGGTCTGCCACACCGTTGCCTGCTTCCATGCCGCCCTGCCATACAATAATTGCCGCCCCAAGCTTTTCCTTGTACTTTTCGAGGAAGGAGAAGTCCATAATGCCGCCGATATTAAACAACAGAATAGTGTTTTCAAAGGCAGCGGTAACGGTATCCAGAAGCTTTGTTTCTTCCGCTGTCAGGTAATAACTGCCCGGCTCCTGTACTACATCCCGGTCTTCACCGGAGGCCCGGCCGATAACCAGCACTGCCACATCGGAATCCTTTGCCGCCTGTTCTGCCACGGATTTCTCCAAAGGCATTTCCGGATAGTGGCTTGGCCAGGTTCCCCAGGCACCGTGGTCCACCGGATTGGATGCGATCCATTCCTCGTATACCTTGGCAAGGGTTTCGTTTACCGCAAGGTCAGGACAATTTCTTAAGCCCTCCAACAAATTCACTTTATACGGAGCATTTACATCACCGCCGGAACCATAACCGGTGCAGAAATAGTCAATCTGTACTCTGCCAAATACGGAAACCCTGGTTCCTTCCGCAAGAGGAAGAATCCGGTTTTCCAGCATGACAGCACCCTCCGATGCCACTTCACGGATGAGTTCCGGCATGCCCGGGGTGATTTTCTTTTCATCACTATGGTGACCGGAATCCTGTGCCAGCACACCAAAGGTGCGCATAACAAAATTGATGGCTTTATCTTTTAGTTTCATAATTATTTTCTCCCCTATAAGTATTTTCTAAGCTCCGCCTCCAGCTTTGCTTCGATATCGATAAGACGCTTTGCAATGGAGGTTGCCTCCTGTTCTGCATTTTCGTACTGGTTTAAATAGCGGTATAAAGACTTGATACCCATGTCGCAGCCGTCGGTAAGCAAGTCTGCCACGGTGGCATCACTTCCGTCCCAGCTCATTTTCATATTGGTTTTCATCCAGGACATACCCTTTGCCATTGGATTTGGGTCCTTTTCTTCCGCACCCATCTGTTCCAACAGATGCTCGATATCTTCCTCCAGCTTTTCGTGATGGGACTTGCTCTCGGAAAGAAGCTTCTTTAACTTCTCGTCCTGAACCTTTTCCAGCACTTCATCAATGGAGCTTACTCCCATTTTTGTACCTGCGTCGCATTCCTGCAATAATTTAATTGTATCCGGATGTGCCATAACTAATTACCTTCTTTCTTTTTTCACAGTATGCCACATCACCGAAAAAATTATTTATTTTTCTTTTCCGGAATAATAAAAATAAAAACTAAAGAACTAAGCAAAAGCATATACGGATAAATCAGGTTTGGAATCACGTCAAAGGCACTGACGGTACAACCAAGATTTGCCGCCACGGAAACTGCCACCAGCATCTGGGCACCGTAAGGAATAATGCCCTGGAAAATGCAGGAGAAGGTATCCAAAATCGAGGCAGCCTTTCTTGGTGAAATGCCGTAGGTCTGGCTCATTTCCTTTGCAATTGGGTTTGCCATAACAATAGCCACCGTATTATTTGCTGTGGCAATGTCCATGGCACCAACCAAAAGACCCATACCCAACATGCCGCCTTTTTTGCCCTTGAACACTTTTTTTATCAGCTGAAGCAGGGCTTCAAAGCCTCCGTACTCACTGATAAGTGCACAGATGGCGGATACCAAAATTGCTACCATAGAGGTTTCAAACATACCGTTTACGCCGGAACCCATGCCGGAAAGCAGGTCCGTTGCAGCGGTTGCTCCGGTGGCCAGCATGATTACGGAACCGCTGACAATGCCGATAATTAATACAATAAATACATTAATGCCAACAATACCGCCGATTAACACCAGTAAATACGGAATAATCTGTACCAGGTTATAATCACCGATAACAGGCTCGCCCACATCGACACCCAAGGTCAGCAGTGCAATTACCACAAGACTTGCCAAAGCTGCCGGAAGGGCAATGCCGAAATTTTCTTTAAATTTATCCTTCATGGCACATCCCTGACCGTTGCAGGCAGCAATGGTCGTGTCGGAAATAAAGGAAAGGTTATCACCAAACATAGCACCGCCGACTACGGTACCAAGACAAATTGGAGCACCAAAGCCGGAACTGTTTGCAATTGCCACAGCAATCGGTGTCAGTAAGGTAATGGTTCCTACGGAAGTACCCATGGCCAGGGAAACAAAAGCACTTACCACAAACAGTACCAACACGGAAAACTGTGCCGGAATAAAGGAAAGCACAAAATATGCCACACTTTCCGCACTGCTTCTGCCCACTACACCTACAAACATACCGGCAAGCAGGAAAATAAGCACCATGGTGATAATATTCTTATCGCCCACACCCCGGCCCATGATTTCCAACTTTTCGTCAAATTTTACGCTGCGGTTTTGTAAACATGCCACCAAAAGGGCAATAACAAAAATAACTACAATCGGGATGTTATAAAATCCCATACCAATCTTTAATACATACTCGAATAAAATGCCGAGCCCTAAGTACAGCACCAAAAATACGCCAATCGGCAGCAGTGCCTTACCATTTGCTTTTTTCATGATGTCAAACCTCTTTATTTCTTCTCTTTCTTTTTCTTTATCACAACGATTACAATTACCACGGCAAGTACAAGCACAGCCGCTGCCGCAATAACCGGAACCATCAATTTCATATCCAGCCCAAAAATACGGTTTTGTACCACAGAAGAACCATCGTCCTTTGTATCATCCGTAGTTTCTCCGTCAGTTTCCGGAACTTCTGCTCCGGCGCTTTCCTTCACGCCGATATCCGTGCCCTTTGCCACAACAATATAGTCGATGGCATCCACCTCACCGGTGTACAGATTATCTTCTGCAAGCATTTCAAATTCTTCCAATGCACCGTTTACATGGGTAAAGAATTTAAATTCTCCGGACGCAGCAAGCATTTCCTGTGTCATTGGAATCGTCAGCATAAAGCTGCTTTCTGCTTTGCCCTTGTTGGAGATTTTATAAACCGTCATCCGGTCATCCTCGTTGCAGCCAAGCTCCGATTTAAACATGTCGTAAATCACATCGGCAGCCTCCAAACTTTCCACAGAAAGCACCGGTGCGGAAGCATTTTTTCCACCGGCGTAATCTGCGGTTACAAAAATGCCGGTTGCGGTATCAATAGAGGTAAGGGTACCGCTCTTTCTGTATTCGCCCTTGATAGCATTGCCCAGGGTAGACAAATCGCAACCATAGGTACATACTGTAGAATACACATCATTTACCTGATTCCAAACACCGATGGAACGCATGGCAATAATCTTTGCCAGATTCGGAATACCCTTCTTTACGCCGTTCGGCTGGCGGATATTATTCATGTAATACACATTATCTGCTGTTTTTTCTGTAGCAGCCGCAATCACTTTCTCCTGCATGTTTTCCACAAAGGAATTAAAATATCCCGGGTCGTAAATTTTACCGGTAGATGCCACGGTGCCGCCAAGAGCCGCTACCTTGGAGCACTCCTCCATATGGGCATGGAACCGCTCCATCAAAGTATCATTTTGATAAATGATGTTAAACAGCGGAAACTGTGCATAAGTCTCTGCAGACATTTTATCGATTTCATCGATACGCCAGTAATCCATACGGTACATAACATCCAACGGGAAGTTAGCGGTATTTTCCGCACTGCTTGGGAAAAAGCAGCCAAAGCTTAAATCGTAATCCCAAGGAACCAGCACCGCACGGCCGTTTTTATCCACATAAAGGCCAAAGTTTTTCTGGCCGTCAAACATGTTATCCATCTGACACAGCCAGCTGTGTACCGCAAAGTATTTTACTACCTCGTCGGTATCAATTACCTGATTCACAAGATTCAGGTATTCTTCGCTGTTAAAATCCACCGGCTGTCCGTTAAAATCCATACCGTTGGACAGGAAATTGATGCGGCGCACCCACTCGGTAACGGTAGGAATCATGTCCTCCACATCCTTTAAAGTATCTTCGTCCCGCTCCCACAAAAGAGAAGGATCGGCTTCGATTTCCTCATATAAAAATCTTGTGCCCTCCGGCTTGCAAAGGTAGCTGGAGAGTTCATCCTTATCCACGCCGTAGTAGCGTTCCAAAATGGAATGGTCCATGGCCTCCACCATGGCATACACGCCATAATAATTGCCGTTAATATAGAGCTTGGCAATACCGTATTCCGGCGTTGGAAGCCCCATTTCATCCATGAGCTTTAAAGCAAAGAATTCCTTCATCATGGTTTTATCAAAGAAGAAATTGTTAAAGCTGATTTTGTCGCAGCCAAAGAAATTCTGCTTTTTGCCGTAATCCTTTTTCTTGATATATTTTCCAAAATTGATAGTAAAAGAAAAACGGTCACTGCCTTCGTTTTCGGTGTAGGAATGCTCCAGGGTGTAGCTGCCCTTGGTTCTGAGTCCGCAGTATCCTAAGGTGGCATCACCGATGGTAACACTCTCCGCCATAACATAAGGCTCATCCGCCGCATTCTGCAGCAGGTAATTTAAATTATTATCATCAATGGTAATATGTACTTCCTGAATTTCATCCGCAAGGAAATACGCGGAGTAGTCCCCCTTTTCCGCCTTGCCCTGGGTGGCATCATTCACTGCATAGTCCGCCGGAGGAGTATTGTTTAACATATCCTCCGTAATCCACTCTGTGGCGGTGCCGTGGGTGATTTTCTTTTCTTCGGTTTGTGTGGTTTCCACCTCATCTGCCAAACCCACGGTTGTCGGTACATTGCAAATTACCATAGCCGCAAGCATACATCCACAACACAATTTTATTAATTTACTGTTTTTCATTTTCAGACTCCTTTGCCTTGCGGATTTCAAAATAATCGATTGGTGTACCTTCCCGATTCAATACTGCTTTCCTATAATCCTGCACGTCTTCCAGTTTTCTCTCAAAGGCCATGCCGCCGTACGGTAAATTCACGCTATGACAATCGGAGCCTCCGGTACACGGAAAATTGTATTCTTCCGCATATTCCGCCGCCTGCTTATCATACAGGGAACGGCCGTCTTCCATCAGCTTCTTTCCGTAATGGCCGCCGTTAAAAATCTCTACACCGTCCACAAATTCCGGATAGAGGCGCGCTTCCGGAATATACCAGGCTTCCCGGTACGGATGGGCATGAATGACCATACCGCCTGCATTATGCACCAGGGCATACTGCTCCTCTACAGAAATTTCCCGCAGTTCCGGATGCTTTTTCATCCATTCTTTATCCAAACCGTAAATCAGGAAATCCGTACCCTGATACGATTCCTCCCAGCCAAAGAATACCTGCAGCCCGATTTTGTCGCCTGCCTCCTTTGCATTTTCATAACCCTTGCAAAAAGCATCTACCCATTCTTCCCATGGAAGCTCTCTTGGAATGGCGCAGTTGCCCCGGAAGAAATGGTCCGTTACCATAATGCCGGTGTATCCTGCCGCCTTATAAGCCTGTACCAGTTCTTCTGCCGTGTTTTGGGAGCAGGCACTGGCCTCTTTGGTATGAAGATGGGTTTCATAAAGATAGGTTTTACTCATGTTTTTCCTCTTTCCGGCCATTACCAGCCCATAACCTCTTTTATTTTTGCTGCCAGCTTTTCTGCCGCCTTCTCATGTGTTTTTTCCGACGGATGCCAGTCTGCCGCAATGCCGTCTGCCTGGCTCTGGGTATCAAACTTCATGGTATATACCTTGGCATCTCCTGTTTCGCCGGTGTAGCGTTCCACCGCATCCTCAATACATGGATATAATTCTGCGCCCATAATACCAAGGGTGCAGAAGATGGAAGCATCCGGATTCTTTGCTCTTACCTGCTTCAAAAATTCCACATAAGCAGTGGTGAATTCTTCCTTCTTTGCCGCATTGCTTTTAACATAGCTGTTGTCGTTGGTGCCCAGATTAATGACTACCGCATCCGGCTGACGTTTTGCAAAATCCCATGCGGTTTCCTGAGCCACAAAACTACCCATAAAGGTACCGCCGGAATTGCCCATCTTGTCATAAAAATTTGGAACCAACTGCTCCGGCTTCTTGTTTCCGTCGCCGGAATAGCCGGAAATAATACCATAACCGCTAAAGGAAACCAGACTGTAATCTGCGCCCAGTTTTTCTGCGGTTTTATAAGCATAGGTTTTGGTGGCATCCTCGGTGGTTGTGGAGAAGTGATGACTGGCATCCAAATCGTCCACACCGTAGCCGCAGGTGATGGAATCACCTACAAATTCAATGAGCTTATCGCTGTTTGCTGTTGGTTTAATTGTTCCATAACAGGTGGCATCAATCGCACTGATGCCAATGGTAGAATACGGTGCCTCGGATAATTTAACAACTTTTACGGTACACTCTGCAGGAGTTTCACTCTCCCATACGGTATACACCTTTTCCATTTTATCTATCATATCATCTACTACACGCTCTCCGTTGACGTAGATGGCAACCCTGGCCTGATTGCTGCGGGTCATGAAGCTGCTGTCCGGCTTCAGTTTTACGGAAGCCTTGGTTCCCGTAAAGGTAAACTCACAACCTGTACCGGAATGTACCAGCCACAAAGAGTCCTTCGCAGTCATGGTACGTCCCATGGTGCGTACAAATTCTTCCGTCGGTAAAAAAGACTGCTCCTGTAATACCGGTTCCGGGGTCGGCGTAGGCGTAGATGTTGCTACCGGAGTATTTTGCGTATCTGCATTCCCACAAGCCGCAAAAAACACGGCCATCAGGACAACCCATAGTAGTTTTTTCAATTTATTCATTACACTTCTCCTTTTGTTCATAAACTTCTTTTCATTATAGCACAAAAAACAGAACGCTGACAAGCATTTTGCCGTCAACGTTCTGTTTTATAGAAAGGGGATTATAAATACCAAAGTAACTCGTCTCTTACATCATCTAATCTTGCATCCGACAAACCGAAGTCCATTTGCTTGTAGCTCCATGCACTTCTGGCAATACCGTAGTTGTCAAACACGCGATGAATCGCCTTGTACCATTTTAACATTTCTTCCGGAGCCACCACGTCAATCACGCCATATTCTCCGCAGTATAACTCTGTATTATGCTTTCTTGCATACTCTATCGCCGCTTCGAACAGTTCAATAAAATAGCAGCAATTCACACCGCTTTCTTCAAAAGAAACTCTCTCAGCCGGATCGATGGCATCGGTCCAGGTAGCACCCTGATGGGTAAATTTTAACGGGTCGTAGCAGTGGAAGTTATAAACTACCTTATCATCATACGGTGCAGCCAAATCCGGCACAGCCACAACGCTGTTATTATAATAGCTGCCTACTAAAATTATGGTGTCCGGAGCAATTTTACGGATGCGCTTAATGCACTCATACGATATTTTATTCCATATGGTGATAAATTCCTTTGCGGTAACCTCGTTTAAAAGCTCGAAGGCTACACAGTCGGAATATTTACCGTAGTGTCTTGCAATCTCTTCCCACAGGCGGCAAAAACGCTCCTGAAGACGGAGGCTGTCGAAAAATCCGGTTTCCTGCTCGCCCTTGTCAAAGGAGAAGCCGGCTGTCTTATGTAAATCCAGTACCACATTTAAATTGTACTTTTTGCACCATTCCAGTGCCTTATCAATTCTTGCAAAGCCTTCTGCCTTGTACGTACCATCTTCATTTTCCAAAATATTATAATCTACCGGAATTCTCACATGGTCCAAATCCCAGGAAGAAATCTTCGCAATATCTTCTTCCGTAATAAAATTGTTTAATCTGTCTTCGCTGTAGTCACACTGGGATAACCAGCCGCCCAGGTTGACTCCCTTGTAAAATCCTCTCTCTCTTAACATCACACGCTCCGCCTTTCCAAATTGCAAAATCCAACTGCTCTTTTGTCAATATAACACTCTTTCCCCGTTATTCATATCACATTTTTGCCTTATATTATACTTTTTTGTCTTTTCTTCGTGCAAACTTCCATGAAACATGTTATAATCAGAAAAAAATACCGGAGAAGTTATATGAATATTGAAAAAAGTCTCTCTCACATAGAATTTGTAAACAGGGAACAGCAGATTTCCCACTTATCCTACGACCGGGAAATTTTGTTTTTCCAAAGCGTCAAGGCAGGTAATATTGCAGAAGCAAAGCGTCTGTTCAAGCCCCTGAATGCTTCTGAAATGGGCGTATTAAGCACCGACCCGCTGCGCAATTTGAAATATCATTTTATTGTTACCATTGCCTTTTTGACCCGCTATTGCATTGAAGGTGGTTTAGAAATGGAAACGGCCTACAACCTAAGTGACATTTATATCCGCAATGCAGACCTTTGCCAAACGGAAGAAAAAATCCACCACCTCCATTGGGAAGTGGTGGAAGAATTCACACGGCGTATGCAGTTATTACACAAAACCAGCCTGTATTCCAAACCGGTTACTGCATGTATGGATTACATTTATGACAATCTGCACACCGGAATCAACTTAGAGGAGCTTGCCGTTGTTGCAAACTTGAGCCCTTCTTATCTTTCCAGGCTGTTCCACAAGGAGGTGGGAACAACTATCTCCTGCTATATTGCAAGAAAAAAAGTAAATGCTGCCGAAAACCTGTTGAAGTATTCGGAATATTCCTTTGTTGATATTTCCAACTATTTAGGATTCAGCTCGGAAAGCCATTTTATCAAGGTATTTAAAAAGTTTACCGGATATACCCCGAAAGTCTACCGGGATACTTTTTTCCGGACCCATTGGTAGCTATTTTACGTATTTTTTATAGCTTGCCAGCTTTGCGTTTACATACTCTTCAAAGGAGGCGTTTCCCTCTGTGCTGCCCAGACCTTTGGACAACGTATTGCTCATACTAAAGCTGTGATGTGCTGCATTGCCGTAGGTTTTGGCAGGTTTGGTGTCGCCGGAATAAATGGCATGCACTGTTTCGTAAATTCCGTTAAAGTGCTCCGCCGTCAGCCATTTGCTTGCTGCCACGGTTTCCAGCACCGCTTTAAACTCTTCGGTATAAAAACCGCCACGGTTTACCGTATGGATATACAGCGGATTTTCCTGCGGGATTCCCATGCTTTCTGCCATGGTACTGAACGGGTCCACGTTGGTTAAAGCATCTCCGGTAGGATTCCAGTCCTTGGTAAGACCAAAGACGCGGTCCACATCATACGGAATAAACACCGCCTTGCCGGAGCTCTTTAAAAAGTAAATGTAGTAATTGTTATAGTCATTACGGATATCATCCGGATTGCCGGTAAAGTAAGTAACCGCTTCAAAGGCAAGGAAATTGTCCATATCTACCACTCTGGCAATATCATCCTTATTAGCGCCCTTACGGTTTAAAACCGCAATCAGATTTTTCATTTTCGTATGATCCCCTGCGGTCTTATTTGTCTTTAAATCGTAGTTATAAAATCTGCCCTCTTCCTCATTTTCCACACCAATGGTGCACTTAGAGGTAAGATTTGCACCGATGCCGGCCCAGTTGCACTTATACAGATTACCGCCCTGGTCTACCTTTGCCACATACTTTTCAATAAAAGCATTGTCCACCGGCTCACAGATAGTAAATACACCCTGATGTTCTCCTGCCACTTTCATAACAGCCAGATTGATATGGGGTGCCAGCACACCAAAATCCCGGTACATTTCATAGGCATAATATTCCCGGATATAAGTGCTGTCGTCGTTTTTGTTCCACCGAAGCTCCAGCTTATTTAAAGTAGCAAAGGTCCTCTCGCCAAAATCCACTTTAAAGTGAATCAGATTATACTGCCCATCCTTTTTGTCATAAAAGTCGGTTCGGGAAGTATTACCCTTCATGCGGACACCTACCTTATCGATGGCATAGGTTACGCTGTCTGTTTCTGTGGTAATGGTAATTTGAAGGTTTGCTTCCCGGTAAATCGGGGACTTGGAGCCCTTCTTTTCATAGGTTTCATAGTCTTTTTGCAGCTGCTTTAAGGTTTCGTCGGAAACGTCCAGCTCCACTTCAATTTTATTGTTGATATCGAACAATTGCTGATAAATGGACTCCTCGTTGTATGGAAGGCGGTCCGTATCGATGTTGCAGAGGATGGCGTTTTGGCTGATATCCTCTCCGCTGCTTTTATTTGCATCAGGCGTTCCGCATGCCGCCGCAAAAACGATAACTGCGGCTGTTATAAGTTGTATTGCTAATTTTTTCCGAAGATTCATACTTGATACGTTCTCCTAAAATCCTGCCTTTTCGATTTCCAGTACCAGATTTCTGCCGTAAACCTCGGAGCCTAAGCAGTTTGGATGCAGCTTGTCCAGGAAATATTCCGGCAGATGAGGAACCAGTTTGAAACCGTCAACAATAGTTACATTATCATATTTTTCTGCAATTTTCTTTAAGTTATTACAGAACTTAATTAAAGTTGGCAGACCATTTGGAACGTCGTCGCGCCAGAGCGGAAGAATACAAAGCACCGGAGTATCTCCATAGATTTCTTTTAAAAGCCCGTAATATTCCTCAATACCTTCCATACTCTCCGTACCAAACTGGTTGGTTCCCATGGAAATAATAATCTTATCCGGCTTATAATCATACATCTGCATCAGCACGTTCTTGTCGTATACATAGCCGCCGATACCCTGATTCAGTACTTCGTAATTTAAGAGACGGTTTGCTACGCTGACATAGGTGTGGGCAGAACGCAGCGGTCCAAAGCCCTGGGTAATGGAGTCGCCCATCCAAAGAACCTTTGTCTTCTTTGTTACAACTTCGTATTCACCGTTCATTTCAAAGTTGCGGAGCACCATAGTAGCGTCTGCAGGCAGATAGATGGTTACGTTTTTTTGACCTTCCGGCAGTTCAAAGGAAAGGGTTCCTTCCTTTTCCATATCCTTGATGTAACGGATATCGGTTGCCTGGTTGTCCACCCAAAGCTCCACGGAATCCGCAGAACCGGTCCAGATTAACTTATATTCAAAGGAACAGGAGGTTGCCGCAGTGGTAAACTCCAGTGTTTTTGCGGTGGAAGCGGTACATCTCTCAAACCAGAAGTCGGACACCTTTTCAAAATATTCATTCTGCTCTTTGGTGTACTGGAACGCCTGTAAGTAGCCGTCCTCTGTTTCCTGATACCATAATACGCCATGGTAGATTGCTTTTAATTGTTCGTTCGTCAGCTTCATTTGTTCATCCTCCTCTTATAACTTAATTGCCCAACGCATTTTTGTTGATTTTGCACGGGGATTTCGCGCACATTCCTCTGCGGAAGGGCGGATTACATCCTTGGAAACCTCACTGTAAACGCCTGCCTTTTGCAATTCCTTAAAGGAGCGCTTTACCAGCCTGTCCTCGCCGGAATGGAACGTCAGGATTGCCACTCTTGCCCCCGGTGCCAAAACCTGCGGAAGCTTTTCCAAAAAGGCATATAATACTTCAAACTCACTGTTTACATCTATGCGCAAAGCCTGAAAGGTTCTCTGGCAGGACTTCTTCACGGCTTCTGCACGTTCGTCCTTCGGCACACGGCATAGTGCCTGCTCAATAACGTTTTTTAAATCGGTGGTGGTTTCTATCGGCTTGTCCTGTTTTCTCCACTTGGTAACGGTTGCCGCAATTTCATGGGCGTAAGGCTCATCGGAATTTTCTATTAACATACCGACAAGTTCTTCTTCCGTAATTTCTTTCAAACGCTCCGCGGCGCTGGTGCCTTTGTGCGGATTCATGCGAAGGTCAAGCTTACCCTCCACCTTGTAAGAAAAGCCCCGGTCCGGGTCATCAATCTGCATGGAAGACACACCGAGGTCTGCCAACACGAAATCGAATTTCTTTCCGGTATCCCGGGATACCTTGTCAATATCAGCAAAATTCTGCAAACGGACGGTGAGAATCTCATCTCCGAAGCCCTGTGCCCGTAAACGGTCTTTTGTCTTGGCGGATTCGATAGGATCCACGTCCAGGGCATAAATATGGCCGTCGCCCTGTAAGCAGTTAAGCATCGCCTTGGTGTGGCCACCATAGCCTAAGGTGGCGTCAAGACCGGTCTGTCCCGGTTTGATTTGCAAAAAGTCCAAAATTTCCTGCACCATAATGGAAATATGCATTCCGGCAGGCGTACTGCCCTTGCTGATTACCTTGGCAATGGTGTCCGCATATTTTTCGGGATTATGTTCTTTATATTTTTCTTTATAATTCTTAGGATGAGTTCCGGAATAGCGCACCCGGCGCTTATGAGGTACCTGTTCTCTTTCCTGCTCTGCCATATCTTCTAACCGTTATCCTTTCCTGGGTGTTTTCTGTTGCTTATGCCCGCTACGGGGTTGTCTGAGCTAAAAGAGCCACGGTTTCTACGTGACCGGTGTGTCCAAACTGGTCTACCGGACAAACCTTCTGTAATCCATAGCCTTTTTCTTCCAAATACTTTATGTCCCTTGCCAGGGTTGCCGGATCACAGGACACGTAAACAATCCGTTTTGGCTCCATGGCAACCACTGTATCAAGTAAGCTTTCTTCGCAGCCCTTGCGCGGTGGGTCCACGCAGATAACATCCGCCTTCATGTTGCCACCGGATTCTTTATATTTTGCAGGCATCACATCTTCTGCTGCGCCTACATAAAATTCCGCATTGTTTAAATTATTAAGTTTAGAATTAATTTTTGCATCTTCGATAGCCTGTGGAATAATTTCCACACCGTATACCTGCTTTGCCTTCCTTGCAAGGAACAGGGAGATGGTGCCGATACCGCAGTATAAATCCCAAACCACCTCATTGCCGGTTAGTCCTGCATACTCCAATGCTTTTTCATAAAGCTTTACGGTTTGTTTAGGGTTTACCTGATAAAAGGACAGCGGTGAAATACGGTATTTGACATTACCGATATAGTCGGTAATGTGGTTTTCTCCGTACACCGGTAAAATTTCCTGTCCTAAAATAACATTGGTCTTTTCGGTATTCACGTTAATACAGAAGCTTTTTAAGGTATAGGCATCCTGAAAACCCTCTACCACCTTAGCCACACGCGCTGCCAGTTCCTCCGCACCCGGGAATTTTCTGCCGTTGATAATCAAACACACCATTACCTCTTTGGTATGGAAACCTACTCTGGTTAACACGTGACGGAGCAGTCCCTTGCCGGTTTCTTCGTTATAGGCGGAGATATTTTTCTCCTGCATGAACTGTTTAATTACCGGAAGAATCACTGCATTCACCGGCTCCTGGATAGCACAGTCGGTACAGTCAATAATATTATGGCTGTGACCGGCGTAAAAGCCCATGACCGGCATACCTTCTTTATTTAAGCCCACCGGATACTGGGCTTTATTTCTGTAATAGAACGGCTCCTCCATGCCAATGATTGGCTCCGTAACGGCATTTAGCCGTTCTTCCGGAATGCCGCCGATACGAAGCAGGCAGTTCTTTACTTTATCTGCCTTGTAGCTAAGCTGCCGCTCATAGGACAGATGTTGCAGCTGACAGCCTCCGCATCTTCCCGCCACCGGACACTTTGGAATGACCCGGTCGGGCGAAGGCATCATCAATTCTTCCACCTTGGCATAGCCATAGGTCTTTTTCGCCTTTAATACTTTTACCTTTGCCACATCTCCCGGCAGTGCACCCTTGACAAAGAGGGTATAGCCCTCGTACTTGCCAATACCCTCTCCATCGTTACCGATATCCTCTATTGTAATTGTTACAATCTGATTCTTTGTCATACTTTCCTCCAACTATTCAGCTGGTGCCCTTTTCCACAGGCACATTATATTGTTATATCAAGATTTAATTTTCACTTGTTTTTC
The DNA here is from genome assembly GCA_045593825.1 of Lachnospiraceae bacterium. Taxonomy (GTDB): domain Bacteria; phylum Bacillota; class Clostridia; order Lachnospirales; family Lachnospiraceae; genus SIG299. Next base: position 14,417 of record JAZNXI010000155.1, on the reverse strand, counting down.
TTACATTGGATTCAAACAGCTTCTGGAAGCCCAACCATCCCTTTTCGTCGGTACCGGCAAACAGTTCTGTCATTGTCTCCAGTTTTGCATCCAGGTTGTCTGCCATGCTGAGCGCCAGTGCTTCCACTAACGCAGGTTTCTTTGGAGAACCAAACTCCAGCTCCCCGTGATGGGCAAGAATACAATGCATTAATTCGTGTTTTAACTTTTCCGGAAATCCCGGAATTTCTGCCGCCAGCTTTCCAATCAGCTCTGCACCGATATAAATGTGGCCAAGCAGCTGTCCCGCATCGGTATAATCGTTTTCCGGAAAGGTGGATAATTCCTGAAGCTTACCCACATCATGGAACATAGCTGCCGTAAGCAGCAGGTCACGGTTTACCACCGGATAATTCTTTGCAATGTAATCGCACAATCTGGTTACGCTTACCGTATGCTCCAGCAGACCGCCAATAAATCCGTGATGCACCGCCTTTGCTGCGGAATGGTTTACGAATGCCTTAGCCGCCTCTTTATTCTCAAGAAAATAATTGCTTGCCAGTGTTCTGAGATATTCATTTTTCATGCTCTTGATAAAGCAGGTCAGCTCCTGATACATCTCCTTTACATCTTTGTCGGTACAAGGCATGTATTCTCTTGGGTCATACTCGCCCTCGTGACACTTATGTACCCGGCGGATATTCATCTGCAGGGCATTCTGGAAGCTTACCACCTGGGCGTCCACCCGGATATAATCCATGGAATCAAAATGGTCAATTCCCGGACCCAAATCCCAAATCTTTCCGTCCACCGTACCGGTCTTATCCTGTAAAATCAGAGAATAGTAACTCTTTCCTGCCTTTGTCTGCATCACCTGCTTACTTTTACATAAATAGGTTTCCGAAAGCATGTCGCCTTCTCTTAAATCTTTTAAATATCTCATGTTGCTCCTTTCAAGTTAAAACAAGATTTAATTTATTTCTTATCAATCAATAAAACTTCAACCGTCATTTCCCGCAGGCCGTCTTCTGCCTTACGTAACAGCTTTACCTGTACAATCTCTCTTGTACTCCGCTCCAGTATCACATCCGCAAAGCCATGGATTCCTTCCAATGCCTCGCCGCCTACGGATACCAGAATATCTCCTGCCTTAATACCGGCAGCCAGCGCCGGAGAAGCATTCTCCACCTCTTTAACATACACGCCGGTCTCCAGTTCATATTCTTTTTTCAGATTCTTCGGAACGTCCTGACCCTTGATACCAAAATAGGCCCGTTCCGCATTATTCAGAAGCTTTACAATCACGCCGCGGATGGAATCCAACGATACTGCAGTAAAAATTCCATCGCCGGGATTTGCTTTGTGGGTATGGGTAATCATACCGAGAATCTTACCCTCCAGATTAACCACAAAACCATAGCCTTGCGGATAATCAAAAATGTTTGTAGTAAAATAATCCACTTCGCCGTCAGTCACGGAAACCGTACCGCCAAGGCTCGTAATCATGCCAAATTCCATGGAACCCTCATAACCGTTTGGCGCGCCAAGAGCAATCACCGGAGTACCTGTCGCCAGATCCTCTGCTTCCGCAAAAAGTCCCATTTCTATTTGTTCCAACAGTTCCACAGAAATCTGGTTCAGAGGAACCGCAATCACCGCCAAACCATAATCCCGGTCCATAGAATAGATGCGTCCCGGAATTACTTCTTCCTCAAAGTATACCTCAATGGAATTCGCTCCCGTAAACTGTTCTGTTCCCACTAAAATCAGCAGGTCCACGCCATCATTTCCAAGTACCAGTCCGGTAGTTCTGGTGCGCTTTTCATAAACCTCCTGGAACCAGTCCACACCCTGTTCAATGGCTTCCACCGTTACAAAGGAATCCGAAACATCTTCCGCCACCTTACGAATCGCATCGTAAATCTGCAAATAAGTATCTATCGGTGTCGGTTCCGGAGTGCTCTCCGGCGTTGGTGTCGGCATCTGTGTTGGTTCTCCGCCCGGTGTCACCTCTGCGCCTGCCGTTGGCTCCGGTGTAACCTCACCATCCGGCGTAATTTCCGGCGTTGGCTCCGGCGTAACCTCTCCACCCGGTGTCGCCTCTGCACTTATGGTTGGTGCTGCAGTCGGTTCCGGAGTCGGCGTTGCCGGTTTTGTCGGCTCAGCTTCAGCCGTTGGCTCCGGTGTTGGCGTTGCCGGCTTGGTCGGCTTTGGCGTTGAAGTAAGAGGCACTCTTTCTTCGGGAGATGTAGGCTTTGGAAGTTCTACTTCCTGCCGCTTATCCTCTATCCCAAGCAGCTCCTTTAAATAGTCTCCGGACAGCAAAAATACCGCCTGGGAAACGATACCGAAAATTACAGCCAGTACAATCACAAAAAGTACTGTTCCCAGTCTCTTTAACCACTTTTTCTTCCTCTTCGGAACAATTTTTTCATTGATAAACTGATAGTTTCCTGATTGTTTCTCTTTCAGTTCTTCTGCCATATACACCTCTCCATACCCCTGCCGCACTGTTTATTTTGCCTGTGGCAGGGAAAAAATGAATTCCGTTCCGACACCTTCTGTGCTGACTACCGAGATGTTTTCCTCATGTGCCGTAATAATTTCCTTTACAATAGACAATCCAAGACCGGTACCCTTCTTATCCTTACCTCTGGAAATGTCTGTTTTGTAAAAACGCTCCCAAATCTTGCTTTGGCTTTCCTTTGGAATACCGATACCCTTGTCTTTTACCGCAATCATTACCTTATTACCCTTTTCCTCTGTGGAAATACGAATGGAGGATTCCGGGTTGCTGAATTTGCCGGCGTTATCAATCAAATTATATAACACCTGCTCAATTTTATCCTTATCTGCCTCCACAAATTCTTCCTTAGCGGAAAACACCAGATTTAACGTCAACTTCTTTTTCTTAAAGGTTCCCTCAAAAGACAACGCAATCTGCTTAATCATTTGATTAATGTCAAATTCTGATTTGTGAAGAATAATTCCATTGTCATCAAAGCTGTTTAACTCCAACAGATTGGAGGTCAGCTTTGTCAGACGCTCTGTTTCAAAAATAATAATATCCAGGTATTTGCCCTGCATCTCCGGAGGAATGGTGCCATCTTTAATCGCCTCCACATACCCCTTAATGGACGTTAACGGCGACCGGAAATCATGGGATACGTTGGAAACAAATTTACGCTGGGCATCATCCGCATTTTTCAGCTTATCACCCATGTACTGGATAGTGCTTCCCAGTTCCCGGTATTCCGCAGAAGCGTTCAAATCCAATGGCTCCTTGAAATTTCCTCTGGAAAACTTCTTTGCTGCCTCCGCCATACGTTTTACCGGCACCGCCGTCATACGGTAGATCAATAAAAATACCGCCAGCAGAATCGGCTGGAAAATCAAATAGGCAATGTTGGCAAAATCCAGATAATACACACTTTCCGCTTCCACCCGGCTCATCGGCACCGAAAGCACCAGATGGCCCTTGTTGATGTAATCGCTGATAATCGGCACCGTCACACACAGCATCGGTTCCGACATAATTCCCTTAAAATAGACATTTTCCCTAAAGGTAGCTTCCAAAAAAGAAGCATCTGCCTCCAATAAGGAAAAATCACTGGCGGTTTTCCGGGAATCCAGTACAATCAGGCCGTTTTTACTCACCAGCCATACTCTGGAGTCCGTCAAAAAACCAAGTAAATCCAATTGCATTACCAGCTCATTATAATCAATATTCTTTTCATAGAATTCCAACAAATAGTCGGACACATACGCTGTGCCATCCCGGTACAGCTCCTCTTTTGTTCTGGCAAGCGTCTTGTCCTGCATGATATTCAGTCCGACGGTGTTAAGTAAAACAAACAAAGATACCGATACCACTGCAAACAGGGCAAGAAGCTTTAACAACAGCGAAAAATGCTTCATCGGCCCTTTACCTCAAATTTATAACCAATGCCCCAAACCGTTGCAATACTCCAGTTTTCACGGTCTTTAATCTTTTCGCGCAAGCGCTTTACATGTACATCCACTGTTCTGGTATCACCCACATATTCGTAGCCCCAGATGTGGTCCAGCAGCTGCTCTCTGGTAAATACCTGATTCGGATGAGACGCCAAAAAGTATAACAGCTCCAGCTCCTTTGGCGGCATTTCCACCGTGTGTCCCAGATAGGTTACCGAATAGTTGGTCAGATTCACCAACAACTCCGGATATTCCACATATTCTCCGGTTTGGGCGTTCGGCACCGCGCTTGCCGCAGTGCTGCCCACGCCTGTGCTTTCTTCCTTTACCGGCTGGAACCGGCGGAGCACTGCCTTCACTCTTGCCACCAACTCCTTGGAATCAAAGGGCTTAATCATATAATCATCGGCGCCCAGCTCCAAGCCAAGCACCTTATCGAAAATTTCGCCCTTGGCGGACAACATAATAATCGGCACAGAAGAGGTCTTTCTGACCGTACGGCAAACCTCATAACCGTCAATACCCGGAAGCATCAAATCCAGCAAAATCAGGTTTGGCTGAAATTCTTCAAAGGCCTTAATTGCTTCTTCCCCATCCTCTACCATACGGGTTTCAAAACACTCCTTGGTAAGATATAAGGAAATCAGCTCAGCAATATTAGTGTCATCATCTACGATAAGAATTTTCTGCTTGGCTGCCATAACGTTTCCCTCCTGCCTACTGTTTATTTGAACTCTACAATTGTTACACCCTGGTCGCCTTCACCGAACGCACCAAGTCTGTAACTCTTAACATATTTGGTTCTCTTAAGATGTGCATGTACTGCGTCTTTCAACGCACCCGTACCTCTACCATGAATAATCGTAACCTGAGAAAGGTGCGACAAATACGCATCATCCAAATACTTGTCTAATTCCGGTAACGCCTCGTCCACACGCTTGCCGATTAAGTTCAAATCGGTGCGGATGGTCATTGCCTTGCTCATCTTAATTTTACCGCTCTGGGTATTCTTCTTTTCCGGCTCTTCCTTCTTGTCTCTGCCAATCCACTGGATGTCCTTTTTGTTGACCTGGGTCTGCATGACACCCATCTGGACGGTCAAATCGCCCTTGGCATTCGGCAGGGTTACAACTTTACCTTCTAAGTTAAAGCTGAGCACCATAACAACGTCGCCCACCTGCAGTTCCTTACTGTCCACCGGATTCTGGTTCATCTTCTTGCGGACAGCCAGCTTCTTATCCTTTTCTCCAAGCTGCTCACGAAGGGCAGAACGTTCCAGCTCCATCTCACGGTTGTTTCCGGACATGCCCCACTTATTAAACTTCTTAATGGTTTCGTCAGCATAATCCTTTGCCTTCTGGAGAATATCCCTTGCCTCTTCATTGGCCTCGCGCAAAATACGCTCCTTGGCGTTATCCAGACGGTCATACTTTTCTGCCAGACGTTTCTTCAAGGTTTCGATTTCCGCCTTGTATTCGTCAATCTGACGCTTTTCTGCCTCCATGGCAAGCCGCTTTTCTTCCAGACCGGAAATAACATCCTCGAAGCTCTGGTCGTTACTGCCGATATATTCTCTTGCCTCCTCGATAATGTCATCGGAAAGTCCCAGCTTGGAAGAGATGGCAAAAGCATTACTCTTTCCCGGAATACCGATGAGAAGACGATAAGTCGGACGCAGGGTTTCCACGCTGAATTCACAGCAGGCATTGGAGACACCCGGTGTAGACAGCGCATAAATCTTAAGTTCACTATAGTGTGTGGTGGCCACGGTTCTGGTACCGCGGCGGTGTAAATTCGATAAAATGGACATGGCAAGGGCAGCACCTTCCGTAGGGTCGGTACCGGCACCAAGCTCGTCAAATAAGCACAGGGAATGTTCATCCGCCTGCTGTAAAATCCGGACGGTGTTTGTCATGTGGGAGGAGAAGGTAGAAAGGCTCTGCTCAATACTCTGCTCGTCACCGATATCCGCAAATACTTCCTTAAATACCGCCAGCTCAGAACCGTCAAAGGCCGGAATATGCAGACCCGCCTGACCCATTAAAGTAAACAGACCAACGGTCTTTAAAGTAACGGTTTTACCACCGGTATTCGGACCGGTAATCACCAATAAATTAAATTCATCGCCTAAATAAATATCAATCGGCACTACCACCTTGCTGTCGATAAGCGGATGGCGTCCCTTCTTGATATTGATGTAGCCTCTGTCGTTAAACACCGGCTCGGAAGCCTTCATTGCCTTGGCAAGGGATGCCCTTGCAAAAATGAAGTCAAGCTCAATCAGGGTATCAATGTTGTACTTTAAATCCTCGGTATGAACTGCCGCCTGGGCACTTAAATCTGCCAGAATCTTTTCGATTTCCTTGGCTTCCTTAAGCATCAGCTCGCTCAGCTCATTATTTAATTTTACTACCGCAGCAGGCTCCATAAACACGGTGGAACCCTTGGCGGACTGGTCGTGAATCAAACCGTTAAACTGACCCTTGTACTCCTGCTTTACCGGCAGACAGTAACGGCCGTTTCGCATAGTAACCAGGCTGTCCTGCAGCATGCCCTTTGTCTCCTGGGAGCTGACGATGCTGTTTAACTGCTCACGGATTTTATCGGCGGTAATCTTCATGGAACGGCGCACGCTCTTTAACCCTGGGCTGGCGTCGTCCGCAATTTCCTCCTCCGATAAAATACAGCGCATAATCTCGTTGTTTAACACAGACAACGGTTCCAGCATGGAAAAGCGCTCGGAAAGAGAATCCTCCGGCTGTTCCTCGGTTACCTTGCCACCGTAGTTCTTAACGCGAAGGGTTGCAGTAAGCACGGAGCTAAGCTTTAATAACTCACCTGCAAGCAAAGAAGACCCAACCTCCAACAGTTTCAGAGCGCCGCGGATATCCGGCACGCCGTTAAAGGAAAGGCTACCCTTCTGGTAAATGCGAAGCAGGGCGTCTCTGGTTTCCTGCTGCATTTTTTTGATTTCTTCCAAATCGGTCTGCGGCACCAATTTACCGCAGAGTGCACGGCCCATTTCGGAGCCGGCATATTTTTTTAACTGTTCAATGATTTTGTCATATTCCAGTGTTTTTAATGCTCTTTCATTCATAAATACTTCCTTCTAAGCAGGCCTTTGCCTGCATAAAAACAATTCAGGTCCGCGGTTATTTAGCCTCATCCCAGGTATGACGGTGTAACTGTCCCTTCATGTTCATGCCCTCAAAATCATTCTGGCGAAGTGCCTCGTACAGCATGATTGCCACGGAATTTCCAAGGTTTAAGGAACGGATATCCCCAATCATCGGAATACGCACCGAAGTTTCCGGATACTGAAGCAAAATCTCCTCCGGAATTCCCGCACTTTCCTTACCAAACATAATGTAATCGTTTGGACCGTATTCCACATGGGTATAGGCCTTTTCTGCCTTCGTTGTTGCCATATAAATCTTTGCCCCCGGATTCTTTTCCAGGAACTCCTCAAAGTTCTTATATACCGCAAGGTCCAAGTCCTTCCAGTAATCCATGCCTGCACGGCGCACCGCTTTGTCGCTGATGTCAAAGCCCAGAGGCTCAATCAGATGCAGTTTTGTGCCCGTTGCCACGCAGGTACGGCCGATATTTCCTGTATTTGCCGGAATTTCCGGCTCCAATAAAACTATATTCATCGTTTGTTATTTCCTCTCAAACGTTCTTGCCTTTTCGTATTCATCTACACGGTTTGGCTCTAAAAATCTGGTTTCCTCCTCGTTGATGAGAATGCGGTCGTTGCTGTCAGTGATTCTGCCGATGACTGCCGCAGAAATACCTGCTTCTTTTAAGGCTTTGATGGCTGCTGCACTGTCATGGGTTAAGAATAACAGTGCACCGTCGCCCTTTAACTGATATGGATTCACATCAAAATACTCGCAGATTTCCACCGTTTCCTGACAGATCGGAATCTTCTTAAGGTCAAGCTCCACACCTGCCGAAAGACGCTCACAAAGTTCCCAAACAGCACCAAACACACCGCCCTCTGCTACGTCATGCATCTGACGGATGCCAAGCTTTTTCAGCACCTTAATTTCCGGAAGCACGGAAACTTCTGTCTCCCTTGCCGCTGCTTTATCAATAAAGGAATAGGTGTAGCGCTCATGCAGATTTTCTCTGTAATACTTTGCCAGAAGCGTCGCTCCCGCAAGGCCCGCAGACTTTGTCATAACCAGGTCACTGCCATATACCGTTTCTTCTAAAGTCATAACCGCAGAAGCACTGCCCATGGCCGTTACGGAAATCACCGGTTCTGTCACAAAAGCGCTTACCTGAGTATGACCGTTTACCAATGCCACGCCGGATTCCTCGCAGGCAGAAACAGCTTCTTTCATCATGTCCTTTAACTCTTTTTCCTCGGTGGATTCCGAAAGCATCAGCTGCAGGGTTACTGCCTCCGGCTTCGCCCCTGATGCCGCCAAAGAATTACACGCCCGCTTTACTGCCACAGCTGCCAGACCTTCCTCACAACCGGAAAGCGCAGCAGAAGAAACCGCCATAACGCCGGTCATTTCCTCCTGTGCAAATAAGCCTGCATCCAGGCCTACTACTGCCTTTGCTACCGTATTCTGTTTTTGCTGCTTATTTACTGTCTTAATTACGGAACGCTTTAACACAGCCTCCGACACTTTTCCTGATTTCATGTCATGTCTCCTTGAGTTTTGTTGACTTTTCTTTGCAACGCCCTTATACTAAAGGATGTAAGCGAGCATAGGAAGAACCATGGCAAATACAAGAATAATTACGATAATACTTGCAAACATTTGTCTTTTCTTTCTGTTCATTTTATATATCTCCTTTCGAAATTAACAATAAGTGAGGTTGTTTTATGATACCTGTTTTTTTTATAATTACCCTTCTTCTGGTGCTTTGGGTCCATTACCAAAAGCGCCGCACCGACCGCATTGCTTCCCAAAGCAGCGAAGCCTTCTGGGAGCGGGAGCGCCAGGCAAACCTGACCAGAAAAAAGGATATTTCCAATTTGGATTACATTCATGTGCCGTTAAATACGTTACCGTTTCCTGAAACGGATTCCGAAGAAATCGGCGATATCCAAAAGCATATTTTAAATCTTGCTTCCGGCAAAATCGTAAACTTTACCGGCAAATCCAATACCGATTTAAAACTGGAATACGGTGCACCAAACATTAACATTTTAATAGAGTACGACAAAAACTATCTGGAACTGGTAAGAAGCCTCTACCGCTACGGTAAGCTTCTCTATGACAGACAGCTTACCGATGAAGCAGTTTCCGTTTTGGAATATGCCCTTTCCATTAAAACCGATATCAGTGCTAATTATACCTTACTTGCCACAATTTATAAAGAAAAAAATGATTTAGAAGGCATAAATTCCGTAATTTCTGCCGCAGAAGAGCTCACTTCCATGACAAAGAAGGCGCTTCTTGCTAATTTAGTGGCTATACGGGACTCTGCCGTGGGCCAGTAACAGCTTGTCAATCAACCGGGAAGCCTCGCTTTTTGACAGGTCTTCCGTATTATATTTATCTTCCAACTTATGATATTTCAAAATGGCGTTCAGAAATGAACGCTGTTTTTGCGTCATGGGTTCCGTTTTCTTTGCCTTAAAGAACATCGGCACCGGTTCAAACAGCTCAGACTCTTTGTTCATTGCCTTTAAGCACTGATACAGTTCCACCGTAACCTTGGCATCCTCAAAAGCTCTGTGGGCCCGCTCATTAGTTAACCCAAAATGTGCCACCATGGTTTCCAGCTTTTTATTTGGCAGCTCCGGACATAACACTCTGGAAAGCTTCAAAGTATCAATTCCAAAAAACTGCGGTTCCACGTACCCGCACCGTCTGATGGCCTGTACCAAAAAGCTGTGGTCAAAGCTGATGTTGTGACCAAGAAGAATGGTGTCTTCTCCCATAAATTCAAGCCACGCTTTAATTGCTTCTGCTTCCTCCGGGGCACCCACCAGCATCTCATCGGTAATTCCCGTAAGTTCCGTTATCCTCTCCGGCAGCGGCCGTCCCGGATGTATCAGTGTACGGAATACTTCCCCCGTTTCCGGACGGAAGGCACCGATTTCTATGATACGTTCCTTTTCCGGGCTGATGCCCGTGGTTTCCACGTCGATGGCGATTATGCCTTTCATACTTGTTTCCTTCTTTCTATACAACATCTTCCGCTACTTCTCCACGGTCGCTGCACCTGCCTTGCACACATCAGCCAAAAAGCATTCGGTGCACTTTGGGCTTCTTGCAGTGCAGATGGTTCTGCCCAGTGTAATAATGTGAATGTTATATAAAATCCAGTGGTCCTTTGGCAGAACCTCCATCAAATCAAACTCAATTTTTTCCGGGTCCTGCTCCTTGGTAAATCCAAGCTTGTTGGAAATTCTCTTTACATGGGTATCCACCACAATGCTCGGTTCGTTATAAATGTTGCCCCGGATTACGTTGGCCGTTTTTCTGCCCACGCCAGCCAGGGAAGTTAAATCCTCCAGGCTGCTTGGCACTTCGCCGCCAAACTCCGTTAAAACTCTTCTTGCACATGCAATGATATTTTTTGCCTTATTATGATAAAAACCGGTGGCGTGGATATCCTGCTCCAATTCCTTCAAATCTGCACTTGCAAAGGCCTCCACGTCCGGATATTTCACAAATAAATCCTTGGTCACAATGTTCACCCTGGCATCGGTACACTGGGCGCTTAAAATGGTTGCCACCAACAGCTGCCACGGATTCTCATGGTCCAGATAGCACCGGTATTCCGTGCCGTACTGGGTATCCAGACGCTTTAAAACCTCTGCTACCCGTTCTTTTTCTTTTGCTGATATTCTGCGCTTTGCCATAAGGCACCGCCTTTCTATTGTTTACTAGCTTTTCTTTGTGTTATTACTTGCGTCCCCTCCGCCGGGGTATATAGCAAAAAATCTCACCTTGATACCCCTAACTTGCCTTTGTTTTCCAAGAAAATGTTCCTGCAGGGTATCTTTCAAAAAACCATTGTCTCATACCCCACTTTTCGGTTTTTCCGGGGTGGTAACATACATTTTTCTTGTATATACCCTCCAACTCCTATATTTCATACAAAACACTACCTGCATAGGGTATTAGGCACCAATTCTTTTCTATATACCCCGCCGAACTCTATTTACTGACTTTTCTTCGTTGCCGCCCCGCCATACATTGCATCCCTGCGCTCATAAGAAAACAACACCTGACACGGTTTTCCAACAACCATTCCCTGCTCCGCTGTTTCTACCGGGTCAAAGGAAAACCGTTCAATATCATGCATTCCTTCTTCCTCCCGCTTTACACCAAAGGAAAGATAAGCTTCTTTTAAGGCCTGCTTGTCCAGCTGACTCTGCACCGCAAAGGACGGCCGGGACTTTGGCTTTTCTCTCAGGCAGTAGTCATAAAAGAGGATTTCGCTAAAAGCTTCAACTGCTTTTCCTGCTTCTGCAAACAATTTTTCCTTCGCAAACTCCCACAATATTTCATACCGCTTATTTCGGGAAAGCTTCAACCCGGCATATTGCTTGTTTTCATAATACTTCGCCAGTTCCTCATACAGCGCAAAAGGCTCCTTAAAATAATACTGCAAATACAGCATACTATAAACGAACTGCCCACTGTTATAATAAACTTCTACCAGTTCTTCCACTTTTTTGAGACAAATGATGTCTGCATAGGACAGCCACCTTGTAGAAAGCACCTCATACGGCGGCGCACTCTGGTAAACAATTTCGTTTTCGCCTGCCATCTGCTCCATCGGCGCCCCGGAGAGCACCTTTAAAAATCCCAGTTGCAACTGATGAGGCTTCATACGATATACCTCATTAAAAGAATTCTTAAAGGACTCCAAGTCCTCCTTAGGAAGTCCTGCAATCAAATCCAGATGAATATGTACGTTGTTACTCTTACGGACTGCAGCCACAGTATTCTTTAATGCCGCCAACTCCGTTTTTCGATTGACTGCGCTAAGTGTTTCCCCATTAGTGGACTGTACGCCAATCTCCATCTGCACCAGCCCCGGTCGCAAAGAATTCAGTAACTCTATCTGCTCTTTTGTCAACAGCTCTGCTGCCACTTCAAAATGAAAATTGGTAATTCCGTTATCATTCTCTTTGATAAACTGTAACAATTCCACCGTCCGCGGTCCGTTGATGTTAAAGGTACGGTCGATAAACTTTACCTGAGGAACTCTTCTATCCAAAAAGAATTTCAGTTCCCGCTTCACCAAATCCATGTTTCTGAACCGCACCCGCTTGTCCAAGGAAGACAAACAATAGGCGCACGAAAACGGACATCCGCGGCTGGATTCGTAGTAGATGATACGGTTGTCAAAAAAGTTTAAATTCTCGTCTCCGTAAGGAAACGGAAGGGCGGAGAAATCCAAAGGAAGTGCCTGCTCTGTAGCAAGGATTTCGCCACTGTTTTCGCGTACTACAATGCTGGGAATTTCCCGCCAGCGTATCTCGCCAAGCCTCGCTTGCGTCTTTGCTGCAAGTCCCGCTTCCCTGTACGCTGCCGCCAGCCTTGCAAAGGTTTCTTCCCCTTCGCCTACCATAACGCCACGTACTTCCAGAAGCTCCGCAAGCAATGCTTCTGCCCGGTGGGACACTTCCGGTCCTCCAAGCCAGATTTCACACTGTGGACGTATCTTTTTATAATCTTTGATTACTGTTTTAATAAACTCAATATTCCAAATATAGCAGGAAAATGCCACCACATCGGCATTTCTCTCATACAAATCCCGCAACACTTCGCCCGGCTGCTGGTTGATGGTGTACTCCGCAATGTCTGCTTCCTGCCCCTTGGATGCCGCATAAGACTTCAGGCAGTAGACTGCTAAATTGGAATGTATGTACTTTGCATTGACTGCTGCCAGTAAAATCTTCATGAAGTAACCTTTCTATTTTGCATTCTTGTATAAAACTAACATTTTTTCTGCTTCAGCATACAGCTTAGGCGAAGTCTGTGGATATGTAAGTTCGGCAGGCAGGCTGTCGAATACCTTTATTTCTTTCATTTCACTTTCAGGAAGTTCTCCAAGGGAGTGGACTACCGCCAGAAAAACCATGCCGTTTGAACACGCTTGGGAATTAAATCCCCAGTAGTCACACACAGGATAGATGTCTGCATCCTTTATGCCGCTTTCCTCAAAAAGTTCCCGACGGGCACACTGAAGCGGTGTTTCCCCTGCTTCGATGTGACCTCCCTGCGTTTCCCAGGTATTACGTTCCTTGTGTCTTGACAGCACCCATTTTCCTTGATAAGAAGTGCAAATAACAGTATACTTATACCGCTCCAAATAACCAAGCGGATAAATCCTGCATTGTAGATTTTTTCGAATCGTTTCACGGTCAATCACAGGAGCATCTAAATCAATACCAAGTTCTTTGCATTTTTCAATTGCAAGGTCATGATCTTGTAAAGCCGCTTTTCGGTACCAAAACTTTGACTGCTCCACGTCTTTCTCTACACCGATACCATCCTCATAAAACCAAGCAAGATTACATTGGCCATCACGGTCTCCATGGTCAGCCGCCCTGCGCGTCCAATAGACTGCCTTTTCCAAATTCTTCTCTACACCCAAGCCATCATAATAGAAATATCCGATTTGACATTCTGCCAAAGGGTATCCCTGCTCTGCTAAAGGCAAATGGCCCTCAAAGCATTTTTCATATTGCTGTGTTTTGAAAAACTTGTCTATCAGTTCATCACAAATTTCTAATTCCTTACAAGGCTTGTAATACTCACTCGCCATCGTATCTCTCCTACTTTCATCTAAAAAACTTTCCGGCTAAAAGAAATAACAATTCTCTTCGCCGATAATTCCGGCAAGCATCTTCTTAATCTCTGCACCATGTGGCGGTGGTTCGATGGTGCCGCAAATTTTTCTGAGACAACTCCTTTGCGTACATATCTTAAACTGCCAGTGATTGCCATCAGACTCATCCACGGTGTAATCATCACAATCCCAATCTTCAATGCAATTATATAAAATGCTATACAGCTCCTGTTTTTGTTGCTCAGACATCGGCCATATTCTACCGCTGATTAAATTACCACTATGATAAAGTCTTACCTGAATTTCTGTTTGAAGCACTTTCGTTACAACGCTTAAAATATCTTCTGTATTTTCCCAGAAAATAGTACAACTGGTAATGTGATTGCTCTCACGTTTTGCCATAGTGTCACCTCAAATTAAAGTTTACTATCTGTTAGACCTATTGAAATTTGTTGAACTGATAAGCAAAAATTTTATTGTTACTACCAAAGGCATTTAAAACAATCTCGTCCAAGCATATTCATACATATCTATTCCTGATTCATTCTTCTCAAGACATTTTATTTCATGTAGACAGAAATCAATCGCTTCACCTATAAACTCATCCGACATTTCTCTGGTAAAAAAGAATATATCCTGTTCCTCTATAGGAATAAAATAAGAATCCATCCTCTTACGAAAATCTTCTGCATCAAATGAGCATA
>JAZNXI010000154.1:0-14790 GCA_045593825.1 Lachnospiraceae bacterium | reverse complement strand
GGCTCACAGAACGACATGGCTACGATCCGACTTCATGAGATTCAGAGAAAGATTGCAGCGTTTTATGGCCGGAAGATACGGGATGGACGGACTTGGACAGTTTTTAATGTGGACAGCAGTGGTATGCTTGTTGTTATCTTGGTTTGTGGCAGGTCCGTTTTTTAATACTCTGGCATTGTTGCTTTTGGTATGGGGATATTTCCGTATGTTTTCCAGAAATGTACAGAAACGCTATCAGGAAAATTGTACCTATTACAGATATGTAAATAAGGTAAGGGATTTCTTTAAAAAGCAAAAGTCATATATGCAGCAGAGCAAGACGCATCATATATACAAATGTCCGCAATGTAAACAGAAAATCCGTATTCCAAAGGGAAAGGGTAAAGTTGCAATTACCTGCAGACGTTGCGGTACGGAGTTTATTAAGAACAGCAGATAGGAATCAGGGTATTATGTTTGGTTACGTTACGGTAAATCAGGATGAATTAAAAATTAAAGAGTGGAAAAGATACCGGGCATACTATTGCGGTCTTTGCAATGCCCTAAAAGAGGTGGCAGGGCAAAAAGCAAGACTCAGTCTGTCTTACGATATGACCTTTCTTACCATGCTTTTAGATGACTTATATGACTGTGAACAGGAAAACGGAGAGTGCCGGTGTGTGGCACATCCGGTAAAAAAGCATGCTTATATTAAGAGCGAAGCTACGCAGTATGCAGCAAAAATGAATCTGCTTTTGTGTTACGATAATTTACTGGATGACTGGAAGGATGACAGAAATGTGGGGGCAGCCATGGCAGCGGCAGCTATCCGAAAAGCACGAATGCGCATTGCAGCAGAATATCCGAGACAGACAAAAGCAGTAGAGGAGTATATTGAAAAACTCCATGCCTGCGAAGAAAAAAGAGAAACAAATCTGGATGTTGCAGCAGGACTTACCGGCGAAATGCTGGCGGAACTGTTTTGCTGGAAGGAAGATGAATGGAAGGCAGACCTTAGGGGTCTGGGCTTTTATCTGGGTAAGTTCGTTTATTTGATGGATGCCTATGAGGATATGGAAAAGGATAATAAAAAGGGGAATTATAATCCGTTTTTGCTTACCCGTGGGCAGATAAAAAATGTAGATTTGGCAGAACACAGCCTGAATATGATGGCGGCAGGGGCGGCAGAGCACTTTGAACGGCTTCCGCTGGTGGAAAATCTCGAAATATTAAGAAATATCCTGTATGCCGGTGTCTGGGGTAAGTTTGAAAAAATTAAAGTAAAAAGGGAAAAGGAAGAGGAAGCATGAGAAATCCGTATCATATACTTGGTGTTCCGGAAACGGCAAGTATGGATGAAGTGAAAAAAGCATATCGTAAGCTGAGCCGGATTTATCATCCGGATGCTAATGTAAATAATCCGAATAAGGACCAGGCAGAGGCGAAATTTAAAGAAATTCAGGCGGCGTACCAGCAGATTGTGGATGAGAAGGAGCATGGCGGCAGCAGAACCTCTTATGGACCGGGCAGCTCTTATGGACAGGGTTCCTATCAACAGGGCAACCAGGGAGGCTATCAGCAGCAGTCCTATGGTGGTTTTGAGGACTTCTTTGGTGGCTTTGGTTTTGGCGGTTATGGCGGTCAATATCAGAATCGTCAGCAGACCCAGGAGTCTACGTTAATGCAGGCTGCGGGAAATTATTTGCGTAACGGTTATTACAGAGAGGCACTGAATGTGCTTGGTAATGTACCGGAGGCAGAACGTAATGCCAAGTGGTACTATTACAGTGCCCAGGCCAATGCAGGCACCGGAAATAATATTACGGCCCAGGAGCATGCCCAGAGGGCGGTGCAGATGGAGCCGGATAATTATGTGTATCAGAACCTGCTTCGCAGTCTACAGTCGGGAGAAAACTGGTATACCCAGCGTGGTGATATGTATGGCAGAAGAAGCAGTGGCATGAGCAGTCTTTGCTGTGAGTGTCTGATGTTTAATTTGTTTTGTAATTGTTGCTGTTAAATGCAGAAAACCGCAGAGAAATCTGCGGTTTTCTTACGTTTAGGAAGGATGTAACGAGAATTTTATGGGTAAAAAGCTGTTAAGCTTTTAAAATCGTTTTCTTAATCCGTAGAGCAGGGTGTGGGAACTGCGCTTTCTGCTGCGGATGCGGTAAATGCGGAACCAGACCCGGATACGGTTCATTCTTGGAACGATGTACCAGATAAGTGCCAGCAGGGCAATAAACAATGCAATGACGCAAACGGTAATACGGTTTGGCTCTTTGATCAGGTTGATTAAGTTGAAGCCGCGCTGGGTGGTTACAACGGATGGCACGATGCTGGTAATGGTTGTGCTTTCCGCTGCATTTAAGTTTTGCACCGTAAGCGGAGCACCGGTCTTTGTTAAAACAACCTTTTGGTAGTCGGAAAGCAGATGACCGGAGGCATCCTTTGGATAAATCTGCATAATACCGATGGAACGGTAGGAAATGTAGTGGAACAGGGCAAAGATGTCTTCTGTACTGACTACATAATACAGTTTGTTTGCTGCGATTTCCGTACCGGAAGCAGTGGTAAGTGAAGTAACACGGTTGAAAGGCAACCGGTTTTTATGATAGGTAAAGTTTAAACCGTCAAGATACAGGCTGTGTTCTTTTGTAACTGTGGTAATGGCACCCTCTGCCAAATAGGAAAGCTCCTTTCCGGTAAGGAAAAAACTGTACAGGGTTTCCTGCGCGGTGGTATCGGACAGTTCCTGAAGGGGTGCTTTTTGTGGAAGAAACAGTGCCACAACATCTACGGGATAATCGTTTTGCTCTGTAACTGCAGTACGGATGCTGCCGGACAGCTCTGCCCCGGCAAAAATAGTTTTGTCGGAGCTATTGGTAGATTCTTTGGTTGGAAGCTTTGCCCAGGCAAGCAGGATACCTGCAATAAGAAGCAGGTAGCAAAGCGGCCGGAGGCGGCCAAAGTCAAAGTCGTTTAGGGTAACTAAAAAATAATATAATTTTTTCTTGAACCGTCGTTTTATTCTTTTGAAATTAATTCCGGTATTCATTTGGAATCTCCTTTGTAAAAATCAATAAATTTTTGGATGGAACCTGCCTGGTAATGGGTTTTTTGATAAACAAAACCAATGGTGTGCTTTTCCGGCTGTGACGGAAGCGGTAGCTCGATGAGGGCTTTGTTATCCAGCTCCTGTTGTACGAATTCTTTGATAACACAGCCGATGCCAAGGCCGATTTTTGCAAAATCCACAAGTAAGTCTGTACTGTTTACCTCTAGAATTTGGCCGGCATCAATTTGATGTTTGTTTAAGTAGTCTTCTGTGTAAGCACGGGAAGAGTGGGTTTTATCAGGAAGCATCAGGGTGCCGTTCCTGAAATAGGAAAGCGGTGCGGCTGATGCTTTTTTTGCGGCAGAACGACGGTTTTTAGAGGAGGGAGCGTCGTTCTGTTCCCGGAGGGTTATATTTTTTAAATAGTTCTCGGTTGCAACAAAAACCGGTTGGACTTCTGTAACGGGAAGAAACTCCAGAGGATGGATATTTTCTGCCCGGCTGACCAGACCGATGTCCAGTTTGCCTTGTTCTATCAGTGCCAGTGTTTCTTTGGAAGAGTGACACCGGATGGTTACCTGAATATTTGGGTAAGCCTCTATAAACTGCTTGAGGTACGGCATAAGAATATGTTTGCAAAGAGTAGTGCTGACCCCGATGCGTAAGCTGCCTGCCCCAAGTCCTGTTAAACGGCGTAAGTTTTCTTCTCCTTGCCGGAGCGAGTCAAATGCGGTTTTTGTGTGCTCGTATAACAGACGGCCTTCTTCTGTTAGATGTACGCCGCGGGAACCGCGGATAAACAGTTTAACAGAAAGATTTTGCTCTAATTTGCTTACGGCACGGCTGATGGCGGGCTGGCTGATGGTAAGAGCCTTGGCAGCTTTGGATAAATTGCCCGCTTCTGCTACTGCGTTGAAAATATGATAAGACGATAATGCGGTTTCTGCTTCCATGGCTGCTCCTTAGGTATAACATAAAGTTATGATACGAATTTGTATTATGCAAATAGATTATAACAAAAAGATATAGAAAAAGCAAGTGAAAAAAAAGAAAAATTCCTTGTATTTATCCGAAAAATGGTGTACTATAGTACTATAAAACTAATGATTACAACAAATGGAGGTTACTATCATGGGAAAGTTTGCTATCAAGAAAACAAACACAGGTGTTAAGTTCAATTTAAAGGCAGGTAACGGTCAGGTTATCGCTACTTCTGAAGTTTACACAACTTTAGCAGCATGCAAGAACGGTATCGCAAGCGTACAGAAGAACGCTCCTGTAGCTAACGTAGAAGATCAGACAGAAGCAGGTTATGCAGTAGCTAAGAATCCTAAGTTCGAAGTTTACAAGGATAAGGCCGGCGAATTCAGATTCCGCTTAAAGGCTACCAACGGCCAGGTTATCGCTGTTTCCGAGGGTTATACATCCATGGCAAGCTGTGAAAACGGTATTGAATCCGTTAAGAAGAATGCAGCTGATGCTGAAATCGTAGTAGAAGAGTAATAAAAATGCCAAGAAAGCCCACCGGCTTGTCGGTGGGCTTTTTTTCGGAGAGGAAAGTATGAAACTGATTTTTAAATATTTAAAACCATACTACGGACGTATGCTGTTTGGGCTTTTGGTTAAGGTTGGCGGTACGGTGGCGGAACTGTTTATGCCATGGATACTGGCGCATATTTTAGATAATGTTATTCCGGAAACCAAAACCACCGGCAGCATGAGAAGCATGATTTTCTGGAGTCTTATGATGCTCTTGATGGCAGTCCTTGCAAGAACCTTCAATGTCTTTGCTAACCGTAAGGCAGCAGAGGTGTCTAAAAATACTATTTTTGTTTTGCGTAACGATTTGTTCCAAAAAATTCTGCACCTGTCGGGAAAGCAAACCGACAAGGTGGGCATTCCTTCCCTGATTTCAAGAATGACTACAGATACCTACAACATTCATCATGCTATTAACATGATGCAGCGTATGGGTGTCCGGGCTCCTATGATTATTTTAGGCGGTCTGGTGATTACGGCAACCCTTGATCCGGTGCTTACCCTGGTTTTAGCAGGTACTATGCCGTTTATTGTGGCGGTAATAGTGATTGTTTCCAAGAAGGGTATTCCGCTGTACGGTAAAGTACAGCAGGCCATTGATGTTATGGTCAGAACCCTCCGTGAAGATGTGGCGGGCATCCGTGTTATTAAAGCACTTTCCAAGAAAGAATACGAAAAGCGGCGTTTTGAAAAGGCCAATGCGGAGGTTTCCGATAAGGAGCTGTTAGCTTCCGGTGTTATGGCGGCGTCCAGTCCGCTCATTAACTTTTTCTTAAACATGGGTCTTACGCTGGTAGTAATTGTAGGTGCGTACCGGGTAAATGCAGGCCTTACCCAGGCGGGTAAAATCGTGGCATTTCTTACCTACTTTACTATGATTTCCAATGCGGTTATTGCCATTAACCGTATTTTTGTCATGTTTTCCAAAGCACTGGCTTCCTCGGAGAGAGTTGGCCTTGTGTTGGATGCAGAAGACAATTTGCAGATAGAAAACCTCCTTGGTTCTGCAAGTAACAATCGTCTCGAATTCAAAAACGTATCCTTCAGTTATCAGGACGATATGGATAAGCTTTGCCTGGAGAATGTGAATTTTTCTTTAAAACCGGGAGAAAACCTTGGAATTATCGGTGCTACCGGTTCCGGTAAAACGACGCTTTTGAATCTTCTGATGCGTTTTTATGATGTGACAGAGGGTGCAATTTATATCGACGGTAAGAACATAAAAACCTATCCGCTGCAGGAACTCCGCAAAAGGTTTGGCGTGGCGTTCCAGAGTGATGTTGTGTTCCATGATACGGTACGGGAAAACATCAGCTTTGGGCGGGAGCTGCCGGAAGAATGTATTATTGAAGCGGCAAAACAGGCAAAGGCCTATGATTTTATTATGGAAAAAGAGGGCGGCCTGGATCATGTGGCTGCTATTAAAGGTGCGGACTTTTCCGGCGGTCAGAAGCAGAGAATGCTGGTGGCAAGGGCGCTGGCAGGAGATAACGAATTCTTACTGTTGGATGATGCGTCCTCGGCCCTTGACTATAAAACGGATGCGTTTATCCGAAAGCAGATAAGAGAGCAGAAGCAGGGTGTTACCACAGTTACTGTTGCCCAAAGAATCAGTTCCGTTATGCAGTCCGACCTGATTCTTGTACTGGACGATGGCCGGGTAATCGGTCAGGGAAATCATGAGGAACTGATGGCGGCTTGCGAAACTTACCGTGAAATTTACAAGTCCCAAATGGGGCTGAATCCGGAAACTCGGAACGGAGGTGAGGCATAATGGCGGCACCGGGACCAAAAACTCCCGCTTCTAAGAAGTATGAGCGGGCAAGAGACCCGAAGAAAGCACTTCGGGGTTTGTGGAATTATTTAAAACTGTATAAGTGGCTGTTATTGTCTGCCGTGCTGTTAACCTTTGCGGGAAACGGTCTTGCTCTGGTGGGACCGATGCTTTCCGGTAAAGCTATCGACGCCATTGTGGGCATTGGGCAGGTGGATTTTGATACTGTATTTTATTATGCCGGCTGGATGGTAATTTTCTATGCGGCATCATCTGTGCTGTCCTACGGGCTGGCACTGCTGATGCGGACCATTACCCAGAAAACCGTGCGGAAAATGCGTCAGGATGTATTTAACAAGTTGATGGAGCTTCCGGTGGGGTACTTTGATACCAACATGTCCGGTGATATTATCAGCCGTATTTCTTATGATATCGACGTAATCAATACCTCGCTTTCCAACGACGTGGTACAGATTTGCGCCAGTGTGGTAACCGTAACCGGTTCCTTTGTTATGATGGTAATTATTGCACCATCCCTTGTTGTGGTTATGTTAGTTACCATTCCAATGTCGATTCTGTACACCAGATACATGACAAAGCGTACCAGACCAAGATATTCCAAGCGTTCGGCAAAGCTGGGCGAAATGAACGGTTTTGTGGAAGAAATGATTACCGGACAGAAGGTTATTCAGGCTTACGCCAGGGAAGAAGTTATGGAACAGCGGTTTTATGATGTAAACAAGGCTGCTATGGATGCGTATTACGATGCTGACTATATGAATGCAACCATGGGACCTACCGTTAACTTTATCAATAACCTGTCTTTAACACTGGTAACCGTATTCGGTGCGTTGCTTTATTTAAAGGGAACCTTATCCATTGGTAATATTTCCTCCTTCGTGCAGTACTCCAGAAAGTTTTCCGGACCGATTAACGAGGTGGCAAATATTGCGGGTGAAATCCAGTCTGCCCTGGCAGCTGCGGAAAGAGTGTTCCGTGTGTTGAATGAGGAAGAGGAAGTGGCAGATATTTACGGTGCAGTGGAGCTCAATGAAGTAAAGGGCCGGGTGGAAATTGATAACATTTCCTTCGGATATGACGAAACTACTCCGATTCTAAAGGATTTTTCCCTGAATGTGGAGCCGGGTAAGCTCATTGCCGTTGTAGGACCTACCGGTGCGGGCAAAACCACTTTAATTAACCTGCTGATGCGATTTTATGACCCACAGAAGGGTGAAATCCGCATTGACGGTAAAGAAAACCGGGAAATTAAGAGAGATGATTTACGTCGTGCTTATGCCATGGTGCTTCAGGATACCTGGGTATTTGGCGGAACCATCTTCGAAAATATTGCCTACGGAAAAGAAAATGCCACTATGGAAGAAGTGGTGGAGGCGGCGAAGGCAGCCCATATCCATTCTTATATCCGTCGTCTGCCGGATGGCTACAATACCATTCTTACAGAAGACGGCGTGAATATTTCCAAGGGGCAGAAACAGCTGCTTACCATTGCAAGAGCTATGCTTTTGGATTCCAAAATGCTGATTCTGGATGAGGCAACCTCCAACGTAGATACCCGTACGGAAATCCGTATCCAGAAGGCCATGGAAAAGCTGATGGAAGGCAAAACCTGTTTCATTATTGCCCACCGGTTATCTACAATTCAACATGCGGATGTGATTTTGGTGGTAGACAACGGACAAATTGTGGAGCGGGGCAATCATGAAGAATTGATTGCCCAAAAAGGATTTTATTATGGATTGTATACTTCACAGTACGAATAAAATGTGTTATACTATAAGTTGATAACTAATGCAGAAAGGTCGGGACATACTATCTTGAAAGAAATTTTGTTTTTAAAACCGGTTTTCAAACAGATGATTTGGGGCGGCAACCGGATGGCGGCAGAATACGGCTATGATATTCCGGGTGAAAATACAGGGGAATGCTGGGCAATCAGTGCCCATCAAAACGGTGACGGCGTAATTTCCGGTGGTACCTATGACGGTATAACATTAAGTACATTGTACAAAGAACACCGCGAATTATTCGGCAACAGCAAAGAAGAGGTTTTTCCTTTGCTGGTAAAAATTATTGATGCAAAAGCAGATTTATCCATTCAGGTACATCCGGATGATGCTTATGCCAAAGTAAACGAAAACGGTTCTTTGGGTAAAACCGAGTGCTGGTATATTTTGGATTGTGACGAAGACGCTACCATTGTTATCGGTCACAACGCAAAAGATAAAGAGGAACTGCGGCAGATGATAGAAGAAAACCGCTGGAATGAACTCATTTCTGTCCGCCCGATTAAAAAGGGAGATTTCTTCCAAATTGAGCCGGGTACGGTGCATGCCATTAAGGCAGGTACCCTTATTCTGGAAACCCAGCAGAGCAGTGATATTACCTATCGTCTGTACGATTACGGCAGACTCCAGAACGGCAAGCCGAGGGAATTACATATCGAAAAGAGCATTGATGTCATTGAATGTCCTCATCAGGACAGAGTGGCAGAAAACAAGTTTGATACGGTGGGAGACGCAACGGTGCAGACCATGGTTTCCTGTCCGTTTTATACCGTTAAGAAAATCTGCTTAAAGGGAGAAGCAGTATTTTCCATGGATGGTTCTTATCAATTATTCAGTGTTATCGGGGGAAATGGATACATAGACGGAACACCGGTAAAAAAAGGCGACCACTTTATTTTACCAACGGGTTATGAATCATATAAGCTTTCGGGAGAGATGGAGCTTATGACATCTTTTACGGAAGGAGATTTTTAATTTATGAATAACTGGTTAAATCCTGATAATAAGTTTTTTGCCTTTATGGGCAAGGTGTTTGACACCCTGGTTTTAAACGTCATCTGGCTGCTGGTCTGTGTGCCGCTGCCGATACTGACCATTGTATGGATAGCGAAAACAGAGAATTTTCTGTTCCTCATTTTAACATTTTTAACATTACTTCCTATTGTGCCGGCGACTACCGCGTTGTATTATGCAATGGTGAAGTCTGTGCGTAAGGAAAGAAGCTATGCCATTAAAGAGTTTTTCCGCTCTTTTTTCCGTAACTTCAAACAGGGTTCTGTCCTTACTGTAATTGCCCTGGCACTGATGGCGGTATTATATATTGATTTTCAGTATGCACTGGGTCTGATGGAGGCACAGAAATCATCCGGAAGTCTTTATTTTGGCGTATTTATTGTGATTTCTCTTTTGTTTGGTGCCATGTATGTATATGTCTGCCCGATTCTTTCCAGGTTTGACATGAAAATCACCGGTATTTTAAAGACCGCCTTTATTATGGGCGCCAGACATTTACTCACCACGGTTCTTCTTCTTGTTATCCTGGTAGCTGTTCTGCTGGGAAGCTACATCCTGCTTCCGGGTATGTTTTTTCTCCCGGCAACAGGAATCTTGGTGTCATCTTTCCTCATAGAGCCTGTATTTAAGCGCTATATGCCGGAAAAAGAGGAAGTACAGGTGGATGAATTCGGCGATGCAATCGGACAAGAGAAGGACGAATGGTATTTAGATTAAATTCCATAAGAGAAAGAGGAGGAAAGTAGTATGCAAAATCTTTTAAATGCACAAATGGATTGGGAAAAAGTAGAAGCGGTTGTTTATGCAGATACCAAATATCCGTTTCAGATACTTGGTCCGCGCCTGACAGAAAACGGCGTGCAGATTTGCTGCATGTATCCGGGAGCTAAAAGCGTTTCCGTTAAGGTAAAGCGTTCCAAAGAGGTTTACGAAATGGAACGTTTGGACGACACCGGATTCTTTGGCGTTTTGGTAAATAAGGACAAGATTTTTAAGTACACTTATGAAATCACAAACGAAGATGGTACTGTATGGGAGCAGGAGGATGCGTATGCGTTCCTGCCGGTTCTTCCGGATGAGGAACTGGAGCTGTTTGCCCAGGGTATCAATTACAACATTTACAAGGTGCTTGGTGCACACAAGAAAAAAATCGGCAGCGTAGAGGGCGTGGAATTTGCCGTATGGGCTCCAAATGCCCAGAAGGTCAGCGTTGTGGGTGACTTTAACCTTTGGGACGGCAGACGCCATCTTATGGAAATGCAGAAGGACTCCGGTATTTTCGCCCTGTTTATTCCGGGTGTAAAAGAAGGAGATATTTATAAATACGAAATCCGCATTAAGGGTGGTGCCAACGTATTAAAGGCGGACCCTTACGGCTTCAGTTCCCAGATGCGTCCGGACAATGCCTCCGTTGTGGCGGATTTATCCGGTTATGAGTGGAACGATAAAGAATATATGTCCGCAAGAAAGAAGACCAATCCTTTAGATGGTCCGGTTAATATTTACGAGGTACACTTGGGCTCCTGGAAGAAGCCGGGAGAAGAAGAGGGCAGACCGTTCTATAACTACCGTGAAATTGCCCATGATCTTGCAAAATATGTGCTGGAAATGGGTTACACCCATATTGAGCTGCTTCCGGTGATGGAGCATCCGTTTGACGGTTCCTGGGGTTATCAGGTAACCGGTTACTATGCACCAACGTCCCGTTACGGTACACCAAAGGATTTCATGTATTTCATGGATTACATGCACCAGAAGGGTATCGGCGTTATCTTAGACTGGGTACCGGCACATTTTCCAAAGGATGCTTTTGGTCTCGCATGTTTTGACGGCACCTGCCTGTACGAACATCAGGACAAGCGTCAGGGCGAACACCCTCACTGGGGTACCTTAATCTTCAACTACGGAAGACCACAGGTTTCCAACTTCCTCATTGCCAATGCCCTGTACTGGGTAGAGCAGTACCATGCAGACGGTATCCGTATGGACGCAGTGGCATCCATGCTGTATCTTGACTATGGTAAAAACGATGGCGAATGGGTAGCCAATAAGTATGGCGGCAAAGAAAACTTAGAAGCCATCGAGTTATTAAAGCATTTAAATTCCATGATGGCAAAGCGTAATAAAAACGTGTTAATGATTGCAGAGGAATCCACAGCATGGCCAATGGTATCCGGCTCTGTAGAAGACGGAGGCCTCGGCTTTAACATGAAGTGGAACATGGGATGGATGAACGACTTCCTTACCTACATGAAGACAGACCCTCTGTTCCGTAAGCATTGCCACGGCTGCATTACCTTCAGTATGATGTACGCTTACAGCGAAAAGTTCCTGCTGGTATTCT
Source organism: Lachnospiraceae bacterium (assembly GCA_045593825.1). Lineage (GTDB taxonomy): Bacteria > Bacillota > Clostridia > Lachnospirales > Lachnospiraceae > SIG299. The sequence goes on along the minus strand of JAZNXI010000154.1, from coordinate 3,274 downwards.
CTCACGATGAAGTGGTACACGGCAAGGGCTCCCTGGTAAACAAGATGCCGGGCGAATATGAGCAGAAGTTTGCAAACCTGCGTACGGCAATGATGTTTATGACAGGTCATCCGGGTAAGAAGTTCTTATTCATGGGTCAGGAATTTGCACAGTTCTCCGAATGGAGTGAGGCAAGAGGTCTTGACTGGAATCTGATAGCTGATTATGAAAAGCATCAGCAGTTCCATAAATTCAGCAAGGATATGAACAAGCTGTACAAGACAGAACCGTCTCTTTACGAGCAGGATTTCAATCCAAACGGTTTCGAATGGATGAGCTGCATGGATGCGGACAGAAGTATTGTATCCTTTGTAAGAAGAGCAAAGGATAACAATGATATGTTATTGTTTGTATGCAACTTTACACCGGTTGCTTACGAAGATTTCCGCCAGGCAGTGCCTGTTCCGGGAAAATATAAAGAAATTTTCAACAGTGATTCCGAAAAGTACGGTGGTACCGGCATGGTAAATCCTAAGCAGATTACAGCAACCGACGAGCCTTGTGACGGCAGGGAATGCTCCATCGAAATGAAGCTGGCTCCGCTTGGCACTGCGGTGTTCCGTATCAAAGAGGAAGAGCCAAAGCAGGCAAAGAAAACAGCTGAAAAAAAGACAACAAAGAAAAACACAAAGAAAACCAAGGAGGCATAAGAAATGGAAGCAATTTTAGCATTTTGCACAGCAACATTAATTCCGGCACTTATCAAAATTTTAATCGCACTTGTTATTTACTGGCTTGGTAACAAACTTATTAAGTTTATACTTGGTCTGACAGAAAAGGCAATGGGAAAGGCAAATCTGGATGCAGGTGTGCAGTCTTTCTTAAAATCTGCAGTTAAAATTGTATTATTCGTAGTTTTAGTATTTATCATTATCAGCTACTTAGGTATTGCAACCACCGGCCTTGCAGCTTTGTTTGCATCTGCCGGCGTTACCGTAGGTTTAGCGCTGCAGGGCAGCTTATCCAACCTGGCCGGCGGCGTACTGATTCTTATCTTAAAGCCGTTTAAGGTTGGTGAGTACATCAGTGCATGTGGCGAAGACGGTACCGTAACAAGTATTGAAATTCTTTGCACAAAGTTAATTACTACAGACAACAAGGTGGTTATTATTCCAAACGGCGCGTTAGCTAACGGTAACATTACAAACTACTCCCGCGAAGAATTCCGCCGTGTAGATTTAGTATTCGGTGTTTCTTACGACAGCGACTTAAAGCTGGTTAAGAATTTACTTCAGCAGGTTGGTGAAAGACACGAATTAACCTTAAAGGATGAAGAACATCCGGTTACAGTTTTCATCAATGAGTTTGGCGCAAGCTCCGTCGATTTCGGTTTCCGCGTATGGTGTAATAATGCGGATTACTGGACTGTAAAATGGGCAATGATGGAACAGGTGAAGGAAGCATTTGATGCAAACAACATCGAAATTCCGTTCAATCAGTTAGATGTGCATATGCAGAATCAGTAAGAAATAATGAAAAAGATAAGAAACTGTGATAAATAACCGCACAGAAAATACTTTTCTTTTCAAAAAAAATGTGATAATATAATATCAATTTTAGTAGGGGTGTTCTAAATGGAAGTTTAGGGCACCTTTTACTGTATGAGATGTATTGCAATGTACAGAAAGGTAGGATACATATGGCAGAGAAAGTAACGGATTTTTTCGGTATTGACGTATTTAGTGATGCGGTAATGAGAGAGCGTCTTCCGGAGGCAACTTACAAAGCTTTAAAGAAGACTATGGAAAACGGAGAGGAACTGGATTCCCAGATTGCGGATGTGGTTGCCGGTGCCATTAAGGACTGGGCAATTGAGAAGGGTGCGACCCATTATACCCACTGGTTCCAGCCAATGACCGGCATTACTGCGGAAAAGCACGATGCCTTTATTACTCCTGCCGAAGAAGGAAAGGTATTATTAGAGTTTTCCGGTAAAGAGCTTATTAAGGGTGAGCCGGATGCGTCCTCTTTCCCGTCCGGTGGTCTTCGCGCTACCTGCGAAGCAAGAGGTTATACTACTTGGGATTGTACTTCTCCTGCCTTTGTAAAAGAGGACGCTGCAGGCGTAACTCTTTGTATCCCAACTGCTTTCTGTTCCTATACCGGTGAAGCGCTGGACAAAAAGACTCCGCTGCTTCGTTCCATGGAAGCCATCGACAGAGAGGCTGTCCGTATGTTAAAGCTGTTTGGCCACGATGAAGTGACCAACGTTTCCTGCTCCGTAGGTCCGGAACAGGAGTACTTCTTAATTGACAGGGAAAAATTCTTACAGAGAGAAGATTTAATTTTTACCGGCCGTACCCTGTTTGGTGCCAAGCCTCCAAAGGGCTCCGAAATGGACGACCATTATTTCGGTGCTTTAAAAGAGCGCGTTGCAGCATATATGAAGGAGTTAAATTATGAGCTTTGGAAGCTGGGTGTGCTTGCTAAAACACAGCATAACGAAGCGGCTCCGGCACAGCATGAGCTGGCTCCGATTTACTCCACGGCAAATATTTCCGTAGACCATAACCAGCTGGTTATGGAGGTTATGAAGAAGGTGGCAAAGCGCCACGGCTTAGAGTGTCTGCTTCATGAGAAGCCATTCAAGCATCTGCACGGTTCCGGTAAGCACAACAACTGGTCCATCGTAACCAACACCGGAAAGAACCTGCTTAACCCTGGAAAAAATCCAAACGAGAATTTAGAGTTCTTATTATTTATTACTGCAGTAATCAAGGCGGTGGACGATCACGCAACCCTGCTTCGTTACTCTGCTTCCAATCCGGGTAATGATCACAGACTTGGCGGTCACGAAGCACCTCCTGCCATTATCTCCATTTTCCTCGGAGAGCAGTTAGAGGACATTGTACGCCAGATTATTGCAACAGGTGAAGCAAAAGACTGCAAGCAGAAGGTTTACATGAACATCGGTGTACATACCCTTCCGGAAATCCGCAAGGATGCCACCGACAGAAACCGTACGTCACCGTTTGCGTTTACCGGAAACAAGTTTGAGTTCCGTATGCTGGGATCTTCCATGTCCGTGGCGGGTCCGAATACGGTGTTAAATACCATTGTTGCCGATACTTTAAGCCAGTTTTCCGATGAATTGGAAAAGGTTCCGGCAGCTGAGTTTGAAACAGCATTAAAGAAGCTGTTACAGAGAGAATTAACCGCCCATGAAAGAATTATTTTCAACGGCGACGGTTATTCCGAAGAGTGGACCAAGGAAGCAGAGAGAAGAGGCCTTCCA
>JAZNXI010000153.1:0-15904 GCA_045593825.1 Lachnospiraceae bacterium | reverse complement strand
TCAATATCAAACATTTTATTTTCGATTACCGCAACAAGTCCCTTCTTGCAAAGATCCTTCAAATTAGCAGAAACGGTAACATACTCGGAGCACTGTTCCATAAGCTTATTCACCTGGGTAATATTCTGGTCTTTAAACTTATCAAATCACGCCTGCAATACAATACGGTGACGGGCATTACGTCCTCTGTCGCCGGAAAGACCCTCTGCAGTTTTTACGTAACGTACACGGCAATAACCAAGCACCTGGGCGCCTGTCATATCCTGATAGCCTGCCACGGTATTTCTTTCACTAGGCTTAGAAATATATTTTGTGGTGTTCAAGTAGTCGGACTCCTTAGCAGTTAAGGAAATTCTTAAACCGCCAAGAGAATCTATCAGTGCTTCAAAGCCCTTAAAATCCACCTTGGCATATCCGTCAATATCAATACCAAAGTTTTGTTCTATGGTTTCTACCGCAGATTTGAAATTTCCGTAAGTATATGCCGAATTGATTCTTTCCGGGAATTTGCCCGGGATGTTTACATATAAATCTCTCTGGAAGGATACCATCTTTATCGGACCACCGTTTAAATTGATGGAAACCACGATCATAGCATCGGTTCTTCCGCGGTTTTGCTTATGAACATTTTCTTCACCAAGCAGTAATACATTGATGATGTTTTCATCATCCATAAGTTCCGCAACCGGCCATGGCGTAGGTGTTGGAGATAAAGTTGGTCCCGGTGTAGCATCCGGATTCTGATTTGGGTCTGTTGTCGGCTCCGGTGTAACATCCGGATTTTGATTTGGATCTACCGTTGGTTCCGGTGTCGGTTCCGCGGTTGGGCCCGGTGTCGGTTCTGCGGTTGGTTCCGGTGTTACGTTATCGGTAAGCTCCGGCGTCGGTGTCGGTGTTTCGTCTACCGGCAGATCGCCAAACATTATTTCCACCGCAATATTTACCAACAGTTCTCTTCCTTTCTTGGTGCCAAACAAAAGGCCCACAGAAAGCAGAATAACAAAAATAACTCCTACCAATATCTTTGCCCAGGTCGGAAAGCGCTTTGGCTTTTCTTCATCTGCAACACTTGTTTCCGGCTCTCTGCCAAATTCCTGCTCAATCTGTTCGGACAATGCAGCATTTACACCTACAAACATATCCTCATCAAAGGAATCATCCGCCGTCTGCTCGTCGTTATCTAAAACGAAAGTATCCTCCGGCAGGGAAAGTTCCGGGATTTCTACCTCGTCAAATTCTTCCTCTGTACCGATAGCAGCATCCAGATTATTATAAAAATCATCGCTTTCGGTTGGGTCAAATTCAACCTCGTCTGCAGCCGGCTCCAACACTTCCATGGATTCGCTTTCTGCAACAGGTTCCATGTCCTGTGTTTCTAATTCTTCAAGTTCCTTGTTTTCGTTATCCATATTTCCTCTTTTCTTTTCCTTTGTAGTGTATCTTATGATTACACAGGGAAAGGTAACACGTTTATTTTATTCTTTCCAGCAGCGTTTCCAAAAAGCGGTACATCCGGATGGTGGACGGAAGATTTAACGCCTCCATCGGTGTATGGATGTCTCTCATGTTTGGTCCGATGGAAATCATGTCGAGGTCCGGCATTTTTTCTGCCACAAGACCACATTCCAGACCGGCATGAATTGCCTCCATCTTTGGTTCTTTTTGGTACATTTCGGTAAATACCTCCCGGAAAATTTCACGCAAACGTGACTCTCTGCGGTACTCCCACGCAGGATACTCACTGTGGGTAGAGCTTTCGCCGCCCAGGAAGCTGATGAGGTATTCCACCTTGTCTCTCATAAAATATTTATATGTTTTTGAGGAACTTCTGAGGGCAAAATTGAATTCTGCCTCCTCTTCCTTTACCTCAAAAATACCAAGATTTAAGGAGCTTTCCACCAGGCCCGCAATGTCTCCGCTCATACGCTGGATACCGTTTGGTGCCTGCATCAGGAAAAATAACAGTTTTTCAAAGGAAACAGGGTCCAGCACGTTGTATGCGGATGCGTCTCCTGCCTTTACTTCTACACAAAAGCCCGGCTCAATGGATGCCAGCTCATTTTTATACTTTGCTGCCAGTTCCTCTATCGCCTTTACAAATAAGGCAGTATCGTCTTCCTCTACCACTACGGTAGCAAAGGCTTCTCTTGGAATGGCATTATCTTTTAATCCGCCATGGAAATCAAGGAGAGAGAAATCCACCTGTTCCCTTGCTTCAAATAAAAGTCTGGTCATAGCGTAAACGGAATTCACGCGGTTTTTATCGATTTCTGCACCGGAATGACCGCCGTACAGGCCGGTTAATGCAATGTCGTACGCCACGCCGTCTGCTGCCATTCTGCCCATAGGCAATGTACAGGTCTGACGCATGCCGCCGGCACAGCTGCATAGAACAACGCCCTCATCTTCGGAGTCTACGTTAATCATATAAGAAGCCTTTAATCCGGACATATCAAGTGCTTTGGCACCGTCCATACCGGTTTCTTCTTCGGTTGTAATTACCAGCTCTAATGCCGGATGCTTTGCCTCTTTATCGGCAATCAGCGCCATGGCATATGCTACAGCCACACCGTCATCACCGCCGAGGGTGGTTCCGTTTGCCATCAAATCATCACCAACCATGCGAAGCTCCAAAGCATCGGTTTCAAAATTATGGTTGGAGTCTGCATTCTTCTCACAAACCATATCCATATGACCCTGAATCATCACCACCGGTGCGTTTTCGTAGCCCGGACTTGCCTCTTTAAACATTACCACGTTTAACGCTTCATCCTGTACGTATTTTACGCCCTGCTCCTTGGCAAACTCTACTAAATAATCAGAGATAGCCTGCACGTTGCCGGAGCCGTGAGGAATTTTGGTTAACTGTTCAAAGTAATACAACACCTTTTTATAATCGTAGGATTCCAAAAAATAACTCATGTTGTTCCTCTTTCTACTGCTTAATTATTTTGTTCACATTTGTGACCTACTATATAGTCCAAATTTGTTTATTTCATGGCAGAAATATTTCTTTTTTCTTAACATTCTGCCACAATTTTCATTATTCCCGCTATTTTAGTTCTTAAAACTGTGGATTGGTGCCGGAATTCTGCCGCCGCGGTTTACAAAAGCATCACAGGCAAAGTTATTTACCGGCATAACCGGAGCATAACCAAGCAGACCGCCGAATTCCACAACCTCACCAACGCCCTTTCCGATAACCGGAATCAGACGTACTGCGGTTGTCTTCTGGTTAATCATACCAATAGCCATTTCATCTGCAATAATACCGGAAATGGTAGTAGCCGGTGTGTCGCCCGGGATGGCAATCATATCTAATCCTACGGAGCAGACACAAGTCATTGCCTCTAACTTTTCTAAGGTAAGGGCACCTGCCTTAACAGCATCAATCATACCCTGGTCTTCACTGACCGGAATAAACGCACCGGAAAGACCACCCACGTAAGAGGATGCCATAACGCCGCCCTTCTTTACCTGGTCGTTAAGTAATGCCAGTGCTGCTGTAGTACCCGGTGCACCCGGATGCTCTAAACCGATTTCCTTTAAAATATCTGCTACAGAGTCGCCGATGGCAGGGGTTGGAGCCAGGGAAAGGTCCACAATACCAAACGGAATGCCAAGCATCTGGGAAGCTTCCTTTGCCACCAGCTGGCCTACTCTTGTAATCTTAAATGCTGTTTTCTTAATTGTTTCACAAAGCACCTCGAAGTTTTCACCACGAACCTGCTCTAAGGCTGTTTTTACAACGCCCGGGCCGCTGACACCAACGTTGATGATGGCATCTGCTTCGGTAACACCGTGGAATGCGCCCGCCATGAATGGGTTGTCGTCCGGTGCATTACAGAAAATAACCAGCTTTGCACAACCAAGGGAATCCGCTTCTTTGGTCTCTTCCGCTGCCTGAAGCACAATTTCACCAAGGAGCTTTACCGCGTCCATATTGATACCGGTCTTTGTGGAGCCCACGTTTACGGAGCTGCACACACGCTCGGTTTTAGCCAGCGCCTTTGGAATGGATAAAATCAGGTTCTTGTCTGCGGTAGTCATACCCTTGCTGACAAGTGCAGAGTAACCGCCAAGGAAGTTAACGCCTACGGTCTTTGCCGCTGCGTCCAGGGTTTCTGCAATTTCCACGAAATCTTCCGGCTTCTTACAGCAAGCTCCGCCCACCAGTGCAATTGGGGTTACGGAGATTCTTTTATTAACTACCGGAATCTTATATTCCTTTTCAATGAGATTACCGGTTTCAACAAGCTTTTCTGCTACTGTGGTAATCTTATTGTAAATTTTCTTTTTGCATTCCTGCAAATCTGCATCGATACAGTCAAGCAGGCTGATACCCAGGGTAATGGTTCTTACGTCCAGGTTCTCTTTTTCAATCATCTTATTGGTTTCAATTACTTCCTGTATATTAATCACGGCTGTTCATTCCTTTCCGGTTACTTCTTAAATACGATGCATCATGTCGAAAATGTCTTCTCTCTGGGCTTTGATAATAACACCGATATTTTCACCGATGCTTTCCAGCTCGTTTGCAGCCACTAAAAACTCTTTTTCTGTCTTAGAAAAATCTACAATCATCATCATGTTGAAATATTCCTGAACGATGGTCTGGGAAATATCGAGGATGTTGATGTTGTTTTCCGCAAGGTATGTACAAACCTTTGCGATAATACCTACACTGTCTTTACCTACTACTGTAATTACTGCCTTTTTCATAATCTGATTTCCTTTCTGTTATACGATTTCAAACATCCCGGATGGTATGTCTCTTGGTGCCACGCATAAATTCGGCATATTCTCCTGTCCCACCTTCATAAGCAGTTCTGCCTTGACGGTTTCATACGCCAGCTCGGGATAATTGTTTTCTTTACTTAAATGGGCAAGCACCACGTGCCGAAGCCCTGTATGGTACAAGCGGCACAAAAGCTCTGCCGCAGTATCGTTGGATAAATGTCCGTGTTCCCCTAAAATACGCTGTTTCAAGTAATACGGATAGCCGCCTACCATCAGCATATTGACATCGTGGTTGGACTCCAGATACAAAATTTCGGAATCCTTTAACCGCTCCATGGTACGTTCCGTATATACGCCAAGGTCCGTTGCCATGCCGATTTTGTGACCTTCTGCCTCAAACACATAAGCCACCGGATTTGCCGCATCATGGGATACGGAAAACGGGGTGACATTAATTTCCCCTATGGATATGCTCTCCTCCGGAAATACCTGTTGGAATAAGTTGTCATCCACCTTGCCGATGTTGGTTTTTCCTTTCTTCATGGCACAGAAGGTTTCCACCGTGCCGTAAATGGGAATGCCGTATTTTCTTGCCAGAATTCCGATGCCCTGAATATGGTCGGAATGCTCGTGGGTAACTAAAATACCGCTAAGGCTATGCGGTTCCACACCCACATCTGCCAGTCCCTGCTCGATACGCTTGCCGCTGATGCCGGCATCAATCAGCAGGTGGGTGGAAGCATGACCTACATAAATACAGTTGCCGCTGCTTCCACTTGCTATGCTGCATAATCTCATGTTTCTTCGTCGCTTTCTGTTATTTCCAGTATAAATCAATCACGTCGCCGGCGGCAAGCGGGCTGGTAAACTCCGCCTTTTCGCCGTTAATCTGCATCACCACGTTCTGTCCGTGGGCCTGACTTACATCAAACGGATAAAAGTCCAAAATGTCCACAAAGCAGTACTGCGCCTTGCCCTTTAAGGTGACCGGACGTCCGTTCACAATAACAAGTAAATCTGCCACTGCCGTTGGCACTGCAGGTGCTTCCGCCGCAGGTGCTGCCTGGCTTACTGCCTCCGCTGCCTGCAACACTGCTTCTGCCGCTTCTGCCTCTACGGTTAATACCTCATCCAGTGTCATGTCAGGACGCTTTTCTTCCAACGCCCATTCCACGGAGAAGTTTTCATACACCTTTTCATCCTTGGATGCCAAGCGGTTGTTGACATAAATGTGCTCCGTATACGGTAAATCCATAAATGCCAGCAGATTTTCTAACGAATAGTAGGAAAGCAGCTTTAACTCGTCACCTTCCTGAATATTATAGTATTCGGAAACAAGCTGGCCGTTGACCTCGATAAACTTAGGACAAACCACCTGTTTCTTGTTTACTTCAAAGGTAATGGTGGAACGGTATTCCGGCAGCTGCCGTACCTCGTAAGAGGCATCCTTACCCACCGTGGATTCTTTAATTTCAATTTTTGCGTTCGGTTCGATTGGGGAATTAAAGGCCGCAGGCTTACCGTTGACCGTAATTTCGGCCGCTTCGCCGGCTTCACCCCGCACCATACGTTTGACGCCGTCTAAGGTAAAGTTTAATTCCTTACCGCGTCTTGGGAACAGATACTCATTCGGGAATCCGTTCTGCAGTGCGGCGTCGATTACGGTTAATTTGTTATTGTCATACAACTTGACACTTTCGCCGTTAACCGTAACAAAAATGAAGTTGTTTTTGTTTTCGTAATAGTTTAAGCAGATACCGATTGGAGTAACCAGAGTCGGGTCCTTCTTGATACCCTCCTGAAGGAAACGCACAAAGCCAAGCACTTCTTCGCCACGCAGGGCCACACGCTCCTTAGCAATGCCAAGGTGTGCCGCCAGACTTTCGGTATAGCCGGCGATTTTTCCGCCGCCGCCAACCACAAAGACTGCGCTGACCGGCTTGCCGCCGTTTAATTCCTTAATTTTATCTGCCACCTGCTTTGTCATGTGCTCCACCACCGGAACCAGTTCCTCACGGACCTCTGCCGGGGTAGTCTTTTGGGACAAGCCCATAATGTCTTTATAAGAAATACTCTTTTTCTTTGAGTTAGAATCCAGTTTGATTTTTTCTGCCGTAGCAAAATCCACCAGATGGGCAGCGGTTAAATGCTCGGTCAAAGCATCGCCGGCCATTGGAATCATGCCGTAAGCAATAATACTGCCTTCTTTGGTGATGGAAATATCGGAGGTTCCCGCACCCACATCCACCAGGGCAATGTTTAACAGACGGAACTTTTCCGGAATTGCCACCTGAATGGCAGCAATCGGCTCCAGGGTAAGGTTTGCCACCCGAAGGCCGGCCTTTTCCACTGCAGTATATAAACCGCCGATAACTTCATCCGGCAGGAAGGTTGCCAGTACATCGGCACCGATTTTATTTGCCTTATGGTCTTCCAGATTAGTGATGGTAAAGTCGTTTAAATAATATTTGATAACGGTGTACGCCACACAGTAATAGTTGGTGTCGTCGTCCTTTGCCTCGTTTTTAATATCCTGATAGGCATTTTCCACACCAAGAAGCTCCAGGGCACGGATCATTTCGGTATTTACCGTAACCTCCTGTTGGAACTCCGTTTCCACATGCACGGTAACGGTTTTTAACACACGACCGGCCGCCGCAATACAGACTTCTTCCAGCTTCTTTCCGGTCTGCTTTTCCAGACTGCGTTTTACCTGCTCTATGGTTTCTGCCACTTTATTGATATCGTGAATCTGACCGTCCATCATGGCACGGGTATCGTGCATTTTAATGGCCTGGGCCACCACCGTAAAGTCGTTTAAGGACTGCTTGTAGCCTACGGTACCCACAATACTTCTTGTTCCGATATCAAGACCAAATACTAATTGTTCCGACATATTTTTCACCTCTTTACCCTATTGTAAAAAAGACACTCTTATTATTTTACCACATCTTGTCTGTACTTTCCACATAATCTTTCAAAAGTACGTGAATTTGTTTTTGCAAATCTGCCAACACTTCTGCCTTGTCACCATCCGGGTTCTCAATCACCACATCAGCATTGGCTTTAAACTCTGCTTCCGATAACTGGCCCGCCAGGATATTTGCTATTTTCTCATCGGAGTACCCCCGCTTCTCCTTCATGCGACGGATGCGGTGTGAAAGCGGTGCATGCACGTACCACAAAGAATCGCAGATGCTCTTATACCCTGCCTCAATCAGCAGTGCCGCCTCGATAACCGCAACCCCCCGGAAGTTTTCTTCCGCAAGACGCTCAAGCTCTGCCTCCACCGCCTGCTGCACCAGAGGATGGGTCAGCTCGTTTAACCGCTTTCTGCTCTCTTCCGTTGCCATGGCCACCTTGGAAAGCTTTGGACGGGAAATCGGGCTGTTTTCCAGATTCTCATCCTCTAAAATTACTTTGCCAAACTCCTGCACCAGCGCATCATACGACGCACCGCCCGGCTCCATCAGCTGATGTGCGATAACATCGCAGTGCAGAAACACGGTGGGTACTGTTTTTTCTATTTGTTCTACAACTGTAGTTTTTCCACTTCCCGCTCCTCCGGTCACCCCGAGAATAAGAAATTTTCTATTTTGTTTCATACCAGTTGTCTCCTGTTTTTACTTCCACGGAAAGCGGAACCTTAAGGTCGGCCGCCGCCATCATTTCGTTCTGTAAAATATCTGCCACCAAAGTTGCTTCCGCTTCCGGGGCCTCAATTAACAGTTCATCGTGAATCTGCAGTAAAATACGTGCCTGCAGCTTTTTCTCCTTTAACGCCTTGTCCACACGGAGCATGGCAATCTTCATAATATCCGCCGCCGTACCCTGAATTGGAGAATTCATGGCAATACGCTCGCCGAAGCTTCTCTGCATAAAGTTGGAGGAAGAAATTTCCGGCACCGGACGCTTACGTCCGTACATGGTGGAAACACTGCCGGTTTCCTTCGCCTCTGCCACCAGACCGTCCAGATAATCCTTAATACCCGGATAGGTAGCAAAATACTGGTTGATATAGCTCTCAGCTTCTTTTCTTGTAATATTTAAGTCCTGACCGAGGCCAAAGGAACTGATACCGTACACAATACCGAAGTTTACCGCCTTGGCATTGCTTCGCTGAGCAGGTGTTACCTCATCAAAGGGAATATGGAACACCTTGGACGCCGTCATACGGTGGATGTCCTGCTCCTCTTTGTATGCCTGAATCAGGCTGTCATCACCGGACATGTGGGCTAAAATACGAAGCTCAATCTGGGAATAGTCCGCATCCACAAAAACGCAGCCTTCCTTTGGCGTAAACATCTTGCGGATTTGTCTGCCCAGCTCGATACGCACCGGAATGTTCTGCAGGTTTGGTTCTGCGCTGCTGAGTCTGCCGGTTGCGGTTACGGTCTGCTGGAACTTGGTATGGATTCTGCCGTCCTCCTCGATAAAAGCATCCAGACCATCGGCATAGGTGCTCTTAAGCTTTGCCAGGGTACGAAATTCCAGAATCTTTTCAATAATCGGGTCTTCCGGCTTTAATTTTTCTAACACCTCTGCCGAAGTGGAATAACCGGTTTTAGTCTTCTTGCCTCCCGGCAGCTTTAATTTTTCAAATAAAATCACACCTAACTGCTTTGGAGAATTGATGTTAAACTCCTCGCCTGCCATGTGATAAATTTCTGCTTCCAGTTTGTCGATACCCTCTTTTAAGCGGGCACCGTAACGAAACAATTCTTCTTTGTTGATGTGAATACCGGCCTGCTCCATTTCAAACAAAACAAATACCAGCGGCATTTCCACCTCATCAAAGAGTTTTAGCATGCCCTCTGCGGTCAGTTTTTCCAGCAGAGCTTCTCTTGCCATATAAGTAACTCTGGTGTTTCTCGCCAGCAGCCGGTACGCCTCTTCCTTGCCTTCGGATAAAGCTTCTTCCAGAGACTGCTTGTGCAAAATATCTTCCACAGAAGGAATTGCCACGCCAAGGTAATCTCTTGCCACATCCACCGGAAGATAAGTATCCTTTAGCGGATTCAATAAATATGCCGCGATTTCCGCATCAAAAATGTTGGTTCTAGCTTTGTCGCTGAAATGCTCTGCTACGGACTTGGCGCCAAATAATGCTATTTTCACGCCCTGTTCTGCAAATTCATTTAACTTTTGCCACAGCAGTTCTTCGGTAAAAGAGCCCTCACAGACAATAAAATAAGTCTTTTCTTTATCAGCAGCCATAAGCCCGGTTTTACCGGTGCTGAATAAATCAAGCTGCATATTTTCCTGATGGACAGGTGCAGAAACAGCCAGCAGCTCTTCCTTTGCAAAGGCCTTGAATAACTTTGCTATCTTACCTGCATCATCCACAACTTCATACTCATCGGAAACCGTAATCTTGGCGGTCATTTCTTCCTCGGATAAATTAAACTTAGCAAGCAGGGACTTCATCTCCAGCTGCTTTAAAATCTGATATGCATCTTTGGTAAAAATGTTGCCAAGCTTTGCCGCCTCGTAGGAAAAATCCAGCTCGCAGTCGGTTTTAATGGTGGCAAGTTCCTTACTTAAAATAGCAAGATGAGTGTTTTCTCTCAAAGATTCCCTTGCCTTGTTTGGCATTACCTCATCAATATGTTCAATGGTGTTTTCCACCGTTTCAAACTGGGTAAGCAGCTTAACCGCTGTTTTTTCGCCGATGCCAGGCACGCCCGGAATGTTGTCGGAGGCGTCGCCCATAAGGCCCTTTAAATCGATAATTTGGGCCGGTTTTAACCCATATTTATCAATAACATCCTGTGTGTTATAATCTTCAATTTCGGTGCCGGTACGCTTTGTTTTTGGGATACGCACCTTAATGATGTCGTCCGCAATCTGCAGTAAATCTCTATCACCGGAAACTAAGGAAACCGCAAGTCCATCTGCCTCACTCTTTTTAGCCAGGGTTCCCAGAATATCGTCTGCCTCGTAGCCCGGACGCTCCAAACGTAAAATACCGCAGGCATCCAAAAGCTCTTTTAACACCGGAATCTGCTCACGTAATTCCTCCGGCATGCCCTTTCTGGTGCCCTTGTACTCCGCAAACATTTCATGACGGAAGGTAGGATGCTTTACGTCAAAAGCCACCGCCAGATACTCCGGCTTTTCCTCCTCCAAAAGCTTTAACAAAATATTGAAAAAACCAAGAATGCCGTTGGTGTGTCTGCCGTCGGTGGTGGTTAAATCCGGCAGACCGTAAAAGGCACGGTTTACTATGCTGTTACCATCAATTAAAACAATTTTTTCGCTCATTTATAGTTCCTTCCCTCCGAAGCTTACTCCGGCTGTCAAAATTTCTTACACGCCCATGCTGACGCCCATAATTACAGCCAATACAACTGCCATAACACCGTATATTATTCTCCGCGCCCGATGATCGTTTTTATATTTGAGGGCCGCCAATTCCGTGCGCTCCAGACGCTTTTCCACATTTAAAAAGAAGTTGCCCTTTTCTTCCCCTTCGTCTAAAGCATCCAGCTGCATCAGCGCCGAAGAAAACGCATAGTATTCCTCCAATTCCTCCCGGCACGCCGGGCAGGAACGCACATGCTTTGCAAACGCCGCCGCATCCTGAAGACTCATTTCCTCCAGCAAATATTCTTTTATGGAATGCTGTACCTCATAGCAGGTTAGCTTGTCTGATTTTCTTCCCATGGCAACCTCACTTTTTTACAAACTTTCTCAGTGTCTAGTATAACCGAATTTAATCTATTTTTCAACGAGAAAAAATTAAATTGCCTTCCGGACCCGCTCATCGCTGACGGTCCTGGAAGGCAATTATTTTTTTATAGCACGATATTAAGTTTCTTGAATATTATCATACTTTTCTCATTAATTTCTTAGCCACACATGCGCCCTTATCTACAAAGCGAACGTCGGTGCCGAAGCGGATTTCAATTCGTTTTACGTCGGAGTTATCAAAAACAACGCCCTTACCGAAATATTCGTGGTATACCAGGTCGCCCGGGCTTAAGTTTTCGATTTCTTCGCGGAGGAGTTCCTTTTCCTTTAAGCTTTCGGAAAGCTGCTTTAATTCATCCTCTTTCTTCTTCTCTTCACTTGGGTCGTAGAAGCGGGATTTTTCCATAATTTCTTCGTTAATCATTCTGGCGTGTTCTTTTCTTGCCAGGATGGCTGCGTCGGACTCATAGCCTCTGGATTTTGGACGCACCATGTTGTCTGCCTGTTCTTCGTTGGCATCCTGACGGCGGCGCATTACGTTGATGGAATAGCCGTTTTCTTCGTCCTGAGACTTCTTTAACTGAATATTCTTCAAGCTGTCAATTTTTTCGGAGGTTTCTGCTCCTGCTGCTTCTCTCTTCTTCAGTAAAATGTAAGCATAAACCGCAGCTGCAATCACTAACAGAAGTACAATAAGTCCAAGACCCTTCCAGATATTAAAGCCACCTTCATCATCCTTAGGTTCAGGAATCGGGGTTGCCGTAGGCATTGGGGTTGGAGTGTCGTCCGGTACCGGAGTAGGTTCCGGTGTTGGGGTTGGTTCCGGCGTCGGAGTAGGTTCCGGTGTTGGGGTAGCAAGCGGATACGCTCTTTCTTCCAGATTAGTTACATATTTACCGCGAACATATCCATTGAATTCCACACCATCTTCCATCCAACGGATTTCGTACCAGTCATATCCAGCCTCGGATTTACCTACACCAACAATAGCAACACGATCCCCTTTATTTAATATAACACTTTTTCCGTTGTGCTTAATTGTATCAAAGCTAGTGCCACGTCCGGAACGCACATTTAATTCGTTTGTATTTACTTCGCCCACATAAGCCTCTACCTGGGCGGTTAAGTCTGTATACTCATAGGTTGGCTCGGTTTCCGCATAAGCAGTTACTGCCGGTGCTGTCACAGCAAATAAACAAACTCCGACACCAAGTACTGCCAGCCAGTTCCGTATCTTTTTCATAAACGTATCCTCCTTCTTTATTCCTGTTTGCCTAACAGGTAGGTGATAAACTGCTGGGCCGTTCTTCCTGATTTGCCGCCGTGGGCAATCTCCCATGCATTGGCCTTTTGCAGTAATTCTTCCTCGGTTAACGTGATTTCCGGATATTTGGCCGCAAGCCCTTTAACAATTCCGAAAAATTCTTTTTGATTTGGTGATAAAAATCCGATGCTGATACCAAACCGTGCCACCAAAGATAACTTTTCCTGCATCGTATCGGAGCGGTGCAGCTCATCCTTGGACATATCGGAGCGGTCGGACCAGGTTTCCCTAATCAGATGTCTCCGGTTGGAGGTGGCATATATCAATACATTATCCGGCTTGATTTCCAGTCCGCCTTCAATCACAGCCTTCAAATATTTGTATTCGATTTCAAATTCTTCAAAGGACAAATCGTCCATGTAAATGATGAATTTATAATTACGGTTTTTGATTCTGGAAATCAGCCCTGCCAGTTCGGAAAACTGGTGCTTATAGATTTCTATCATACGGAGACCGTCTTTATAATATTCGTTTAAGATTGCCTTTATGCTGGTGGACTTACCTGTTCCGGCATCGCCGTAGAGCAGCACATTGTTGGCTTTTCTGCCTTCCACAAAGGCTTTGGTATTTTCCACAAGCTTAGCTTTTTGAATTTCGTAGCCGATTAAATCGTCTAAGTGTACTTCTTCGGTATTGGTGATTGGAACCAGTTCCTGCACACCGTTACATTCCTGCAGGCGGAAGGCTTTGTTTAAGCCAAAGAGCCCGACACCGTAGTCTTTATAAAAGGCGGTTACCACCTGAAATACTTCTTCTTTATCTGCGGCGGAAGCAATATTTTTGCTCAGCTCCTTTACCTTGTCGCTGACGCTCTTGTTGTAGTATTTCTCTGCTTTTGCGATGGAGTGATAATTGGTAATCACGGAAAAACAGTCAATTTCCAGTTCCTGCTCAAGCGCCGAAAAATCATAGTGGAACAACTGACGGAATATCTCAAAATCCGCTTTGGCAAAGGTATTTACACTGCCCTCTGCCGCTCCCCTCTTTTCGCACACGAGACCAAAAGGAGTTTCTGTCATGGCAATGAGATAAGCCAGGTAATTCTGCCACAGATTACCGTCAAATCCGTACTTTGTTGCCACGTCAAGCAGACGGTTTACCTGATGATACACTTTATTGATGGTATCTTCTTTGTCTGTTTTTTTCTTCTGCCACTGTTCCAAAACATCGGCAAGTTCAAACAGAATACTTTCTTTTTCTATTGTCCGGTATATGACCAGTTTTGATAAATAACGGTACATAGATGTTCCTCTTTTCTACAAATCTTCCAGACCAACCAGAATAATCTTACAGTTTTCAAGCCCCTTGCTGCCGTTGTTTGCCTTTTCTCGAAGCTCTTCCGTAAAACCGGCCTTGGAGAACAAGTACAGTTCCTGCGGTGTAAGCAATGCAAGCTCCAATAAGTCTTTATACTGGGAAAAATCCTTTAAAGTCATCATGCGGCTGTCAAACCGGCAAAAACCGGCCATAATGGCACCTTCATCGGTTCCGGCTACCACGTCAATTAAGCCGCTCTTTCCATACCAGGTGCCCCAGTTTTCATAACGGGCAGCCAAACGGCCGTACTGGTTCATAAGCTTTAAATACTCGCCGCACACATCGGTAAAGCTTTCCTGCATGTATAAGGCAAAATTCTTTGCAATTTCTTTTTCGTAAACCTGCTCTCCCTGTCCCAGAAGGATGGCAGAAAGATTCGGAAACACGTAACGGTACCAGAATCTTAAGTAATTATCTTTAATGCGGTATAAGCCCTTTTGCACGTTGGCATGCACCAGACTTGCACTCTCCAGAGCGTCAAAGGAAAATACCTTTTCTACCACATCAAGTTCAATCAGGTTCTTGATGTAAACGCTGATTTTTGCTCTGGAAAATCCGGTACGGGCATAAATGTCGTTTAATTTATTTCTGCCTGAGGCCATGGATGCCAAAATTGCATTATAAGCTCCCAGTTCCCTGAGTTCTCTCTTTAAGAAGTTTTCTGCACCGTATAATAACGGAGAATCCTTACGTAAAAAGATACGCAGGATATTTTCCTTTACGCTGCTCTTTTCGTTCCAGTAGCTTAAGTATTCCGGCACGCCACCAAGGACTGCATTGGCGTAGATAGTCTTTTCCACCGACATATCCGGGAACCGTTTTACCAGTTCAAGGAAAGTAAATTCCTTTAATTTGATGGTTCCGTACAACGCTCTTGCGGCAGGACCAAAGTCTTCCACCATGGAATTTTCCACCCAGTTGACGGAGGAACTAAGGAACAGGAACATACACTGTTCTTCCATGAGAAGCTTTAAAAATGCTACCTTGAAAGCTTCGCTGGTTTTAATAAGAAAATGAAACTCATCAACGATAACCAACGCCTTTTGGGATTTATCTTCCCGGTTTGCCACAGCATTCTTTAAGCTTTCGTAAAAATCAGGGGCATTCTCTCCCGCTTCCATAGCGAGTTCCTTGGCAAAGCTAAAGCATTGCTCCCGCTCCGACAATTCCCTTGCCATGTAGTAGAAGGTTGGTTTATCTTTTGCAAACAGAGCAGCCAGTTCGGTCTTGCCGATACCCAGACGGCCATATAAAACAACTGCCGCATTCCGTTCCTGACGATATGCTTCCTCTAATTGTTTTAATTCCTGTGTCCTTCCAACAAACATCTGCCTGCTCCTCCAATTTTACATACGTTCCGGTGCTTCGAATCCAAGAAGATCAATGCAGGTTTCCAAAAGCTTTAACACTAAGGTAATCAGCGCAATCCACTCGCCCTGCTTCTTCTTGTCTTCCTCACTCATAATTTTGTTTCCGTGATAGAAACTGTTAAATGCGTTTGCCATTTCATAAATGTACTGGCAAAGCTTGTGCGGTGCCAGCTCATCATAGGTTTTGGCTACCACATCGTTAAATTTTGCTGCGGTTAACATTAAGTCGATTTCTGCATCGCCATAGGTTCTGGTTTCTGCCTCACCACCGTAAGGATGGGCAATTTCGCCTTCTGCCGCACCCACGGTTTCTGCGTATTTTGCCAGAATGGACTTAATACGAACCATGGTGTAAAGAATATACGGACCGGTGTTTCCTTCAAAGGAAGTGAAACGGTCAATGTCAAAAATGTAATCCTTTGCAATCTGATTGGATAAATCTGCATATTTAAGGGCAGCC
>JAZNXI010000152.1:0-8788 GCA_045593825.1 Lachnospiraceae bacterium | reverse complement strand
CTTCATTGCCGGTTACTACAACGAAGGTAAGCAGTTCGGCGATGGCGCTATGTACACCATGCCACTTTCCAAGTCCACAGAAGTTCTTTACTACAACAAAACTTTCTTTGATGCAAACGGTCTTACCGTTCCTACCACATGGGCTGAATTAGCAGATGTTTGTGCAAAGATTAAGGCAATTGATCCGGAATCCATTCCTCTTGGATATGACTCCGAAGCAAACTGGTTCATTAACATGTGTGAACAGTACAAGTCCCCTTACACAAGCGCAAAGGGTGACCACTACCTCTTCGATAACGATGTAAACAGAGGCTTCGTAAAGCAGTTCAGAGACTGGTACAACAAGGGTTACTTAACCACACAGACTCTGTACGGTGCTTACACTTCCGGTCTTTTCACAAGCCAGACAGGTACTAAGAGCTACATGTCCATCGGTTCTTCCGCAGGTGCTACTTACCAGCGTCCGGCAAAGGTTGACGGTGCATACCCATTCGAAGTAGGTATCGCTCCAATCCCTCAGGTAGATGCTAACAACAAGAAGGTTATCTCCCAGGGTCCTTCTGTATGTATCTTCCAGAAGAGCAATCCTCAGGAAGTAGTTGCTTCCTGGTTATTCGTTAAGTACCTGACCACAACCGTAGAGTTCCAGGCTGAGTTCTCCATGGCTTCCGGTTATGTTCCGGTTCTTAAGTCCGTAGCTACACATCCTGTATACGCAGACTTCATTGCAAACGCAGACGGTGGCGACTCCGTTGCTGCTCTTTCCGCAAAGGTTTGTCTGGAGCAGGAAAGCTACTACTACACATCCCCTGCCTTCAACGGTTCTTCCACAGCACGTGACCAGGTTGGTACTCTGTTATCCAAGTGTCTCACAGCAGCTGATGGCGGCGACGTTGACAAGATGATTAAGAAGGCATTCGAAGATGCAGTAGAAGAGTGCGAATACAGCAACTAATTATGATGAAAAAATATAAAAGCTTATTAAGTATATTACTGGTGCTTTGCCTGGCATTCGGTCTAATGACCGGATGCGGCAAGGACGCCAAACAAACAGAGGACAATACCGAAGGCTTGCAGCAGGATGTAGTTCCGCCAACTGAGGCGCCAACCGCTACGGAGGCACCAAAAGAGGTTGTGGACTACGCATCCCAGGTAGAGCTTAACATGTCTTCCAATTCCGCCAAGGTGGAGGCTACGGTCAAAACCTATGTTGACGGAGACACCACCCATTTCTATGTTTCGCCGGACTTAGTGGAGGGCGGAATATTAAAGGCAAGATATCTTGCCATCAATACTCCGGAATCCACCGGTAAAATTGAAGAGTACGGTAAGAAGGCTTTCAACTTCACCAAAGAAAAGCTTTCCCAGGCTACTTCCATTATTATCGAGTCCGATACAGACCACTGGGACATCGATTCCACCGGCAGCAGAAACCTGGTATGGGTATGGTACAAAACAGCTGATTCCAATCAGTACAGAAATTTAAACATCGAAATTTTACAAAACGGTCTGGCGCTGGCAAATTCTGCGGCAAACAACCGATACGGTTCTTACTGTACGGCGGCAATTGCCCAGGCAAAGGAGCAGAAGTTAAACATCTATTCCGGTCAAAAAGATCCTGACTTCTACTACGGTGAGGCAGTGGAGCTTACCTTAAAGGAGCTTCGCACCAACATTGAACAGTATAATGGTATCAAGGTTGCGTTTAATGCCGTTGTTACCAAGGACCACAGCAACAGCGTTTATGTAGAAGCTTATGACGAAGAAACCGGTGTTTATTACGGCATGTCCATTTATTACGGTTTCAATTTATCCGGTCCGGGTCTGGCAGCCATTTCCGTAGGAAACGAGGCTAGAATTGTCGGCACGGTACAGTATTATGAAGCAGGCGGCACCTATCAGGTGGCAGGTCTTTCCTACCGTCAGATGAAGCCAAATGATCCAAATAACGTGCAGAAGTTAAGCGAGGGCCACGAGCCGGCCTTTGTTCCTACTACTGCAGATACCTTTGTAAACGGAACGGTTGAAGTGGAAACAGAAGAAGGAATCAAAACAGTTCCTTATGCGCAAGCAACCATGAATACTTCCCTTTCCATGGAAAACTTAAAGGTACTCAGTGTTCATACCACCACCAACGAAGACAGCTCTTCCTATGGTGCCATGACACTGAATTGTGAGGCGGATGGTATCCCGGTTTCGGTACGTACCGTGGTTCTCACAGACGCAAACGGTAAGCTTGTTACGGCGGATGCTTTCGAAGGAAAAACCATTGATGTTAGGGGAATCGTTGATTTCTTCGATGGCCAGTACCAGATTAAAGTATTTTCCGTAAAAGATATCACAATCAAATAACCTTTCAAAAAGGAGATTATCATGAAAAAATTATTAGCATGTGCTTTGATTTTTGTTATGTGCTTAGGCAGCCTTGCAGCATGCGGCAAAGAGCAGGCAGCTGATCCAACACCTACCACAGCACCAACAACAGCACCAACACAGGCGCCTGTTGAAGACACAGTAAGCGATTTAGTAAATGCAAAGAATTACTTATTCACCATGTACAAAGACCAGACAGAAGCAACTCCGGTTGACTACACTGTTGTTGGTGTTGTAAACATCGGTGGTGTTCTGTTCCCAATCGAGTGGACAGTAGACAATGATACAGTAAAGATTATTCCTGGCGATGACAAGATGGTTACCATCGATGTTGACGACAAGAATCCGGAAGAAGTTACTTACATTTTAACAGCTACTTTAAAGGATGACAAGGGCAACACAGAATCCTGTTCCTTCACACACAGAGTTCCTGCTGCTATCATTCTTGATGAAGGCATGACTTATGCTGATATCGTAGATGCAGCTTACACTTTAGAAGATGGTCTTGCTATGGATGGTACTTTCCGTCTCTATGGTACAATCACAAAGGTTGATACTCCTTGGAGCCCGGACTACAAGAACATCACTGTTACTATTGCAGTACCTGGCAAGGAAGATAAGCCAATCATGTGCTACCGCTTAAAGGGCGAAGGCGCTGAAAACTTAAAGGTTGGCGACGCTATTACAGTAGAAGGTGCTTTAAAGAACTACAAGGGCACCATCGAATTTGATGCCGGCTGCGTACTTGTTGGTTACGGCGAACACAAGGATTACACTGCTCTCCTTGATGCGGCTTACACATTAGAAGATGGACTTGCAATGCAGGAACCATGCACCATGTCCGGTGTTATCACAAAGATTGATACTCCATGGAGCCCGGACTACAAGAATATCACTGTTACTATGGTTGTAAACGGCGTAGAAGATAAGCCAATCATGTGCTATCGTCTTCAGGGCGAAGGTGCTGATGCTCTTGCTATCGGCGACTACATCACTGTAACCGGTACTATTAAGAACTACAAGGGTACTATTGAATTTGATGCTAAGTGTAACTTAGATAACGTGGTTAAGGCTGCAGGTTCCGACGAACCTGTAGAAGAAAAGCCACAGGTTGATCCAACCGGCATGAGCGCAGCAGAAATTCTTGATGCAGCTTATGGATTAGAGGCTGGTGAAGCTTTTGCTACTACCTGCACATTAACAGGTGTTATTTCCGAAATTAACAGCGCTTGGAGCGATCAGTACGGCAACATTACCGTAACTATCGTTGTTG
This sequence comes from Lachnospiraceae bacterium, assembly GCA_045593825.1. Taxonomy (GTDB): domain Bacteria; phylum Bacillota; class Clostridia; order Lachnospirales; family Lachnospiraceae; genus SIG299. The sequence goes on along the minus strand of JAZNXI010000152.1, from coordinate 5,142 downwards.
ACGGCAAGGAAGATAAGAAGATTGAATGCTTCCGTCTTGTTGGCGACGGTGCTGCTACATTAGCAGTTGGCGATACCATCACTGTTACCGGTCTTATTAAGAACTACAACGGCAAGGTTGAATTTGACGCTAAGTGTAACTTAGACGCAGTAGTTAAGGGTGAAGCAGCTTCCACTGACTTAGTAATCAGCTTTGCAGACCTTACAGCAGGCGGCTACGGCTACAATGCTACCGTTAACGGCGATGCAGTAGATGTTACTATCGCATCCCAGTATCAGGAAATCCAGTACGTTCTTCCTGAAGCAGTTGATTTAGCAGCATACGCAACTCTTATTGTTGATGTTACTTCCAACGCACAGTTAGACATTAAGCTGGTTGATCCAAACGCAGAACTCAACGAGTACAGCCAGAAGGCTCCTTTCAAGGATAACTACACTGCAGAAGGCCAGGCTATTACCGAACCTATCTACATTGATTTAGCTGAGTATGCTGATAAGGATCTTGCTCAGATTAACTTCATGGCAATGGGCGCTGATACAGCATTCACAATTAAGAACATTACTTTTGTTAAAGCAGGTACAGACGTTCCGGCAGAACCAACCGAAGGTCCTGAAGAACCGGCTACTCCTACCGTAGATTACTCTGCAATGACTCCTGCAGAAATTCTTGATGCAGCATATGCTTTAGCAGATGGAGAAGCTTTCGCTGAAGCTTGCACATTAACAGGTGTTATTTCCGAAATCAACTCCGAGTGGAGCGAGCAGTATGGTAACATTACCGTAACTATCGTTGTTGATGGTAAGGAAGATAAGAAGATTGAATGCTTCCGTCTTGTAGGTGACGGCGCTGCTACATTAGCAGTTGGTGATACCATCACAGTTACAGGTATCATGAAGAACTACAAGGGTAAGATTGAATTCGACGCTAAGTGTACATTAGATGCAGTGGTTAAGGCAGAAGGCGGCGAAGCTGCAACAACAGCTACCGGCATTGACCTTTCCGCAGGCTTAACAGTAGGTGTTGACTACAACGGTATTTCTGTATTAGACAACATGAACTGGAAGGAAGGCGCTATGGAAATTGATGGCGTATCCTATGCAGGATGTGTTGCAGGTTCCGTTAACCCAAGTCCAAAGAACGGTGAAATCCCTACGGAAGGTGCAGCAGTAGTTGCAACTCCTGCAGCAAACGGAACACTTACTGTAGTATTTAAGCTTAATGCAGGCAAGTCCTATCACGTAGTTTGCTCCGATGGTACTATCATCGAAACAGCATCTAATGATGGTGGCGAGTCCCAGTACTTAACAAAGAGCTATGCAGTAGAAGCAGGCAAGACTTATTACGTATATGGTAATGGTACAAAGCTTCCATTCTATTTCATTGGTTTAGAATAATACGGTTTTCGTACATAAAAAAAGGAATCGCATTTGCGGTTCCTTTTTTGTTTGAGAAGTAAGGGAAGAATACAGCTATCTGTTGAAAAATCATTCTTTCTGGGATACAATGTAGTGGATGATGTGAGATTATGGAAAAGGATGTCGCAGGAATGAAAAAAAGTTGGATTATTATCATATTAATAGCGTTTTGGGCTTTGGCAGGGTGCCAAAGCAGGCCGGTAACAGAAATCCAGCAGACAGCGCAACCGACCGGTTACCAGAGAATTACGTTAACGCCGGCGGCGACAAGTACGCCAACACCGACACAGACTCCTGTACCAACGTTTACGCCAATTCCAACCCCAACCAATACGCCAACACCGACACCAACGCCGGTACCGTCAGTTAATATTACTATGATTGGTGATGTTCTGTTGCACAGCCGGATCGAACAATATAGTGTGCAGGAAGATGGCAGCTATAATTTTGATGCTATCTTTGCAAACACCTTAGAAGAAAGTCAGACAGCAGATTTAGCTATTGTGAACCAGGAAGTAATTCTTGGGGGCATAGCCCTTGGCGTGTCCGGTTATCCTTCTTTTAACGCTCCGTTTGAAGTGGGGGATGCCCTTGTTGCGGCAGGATATGATGTGGTGCTTCATGCAACAAATCATGCACTGGATAAGGGAAAAAAAGGTTTGCTAAATTGCCTTGATTTTTGGGAGAAAAACTATCCGGAAGTCGGTGTTTTGGGAATTAACGATTCGATAGAAAATCAGAATACCATTTTTGTTATAGAAAAAGAGGGCATTCGTATTGCTATTTTAAATTATACCTATGGCACCAACGGAATTACCATGCCGAAGGACATGCTGTATGCTGTAAATATGTTAAAGGAAGACAAAGTAATCGCAGATTTGCAGGCGGCTGACAGTCTGGCCGACTTTGTGATTGTCTGCCCGCACTGGGGCACGGAATACCGTTTGCAGCCGGACAAGAGTCAGAAAAAGTGGACGGAATTGTTTTTGGAATACGGTGCGGATTTAGTTTTGGGAACTCATCCCCATGTGATTGAGCCGATAGAGTGGTTTACCAATGAAACCACCGGTGATACTATGCTGGTTTATTATTCTGTCGGAAATTTTGTAAACTGGACCTCAGGAAAGGGAGATGGTGTTGCCAACCGCATGGTAGGCGGGATGGCCAATGTTACCATTCAGATGGACGAAGAGGGAAAGGCATATATTTCAGAATACGGCGTAACGCCGGTTGTGTGTCATCCGGAAAAGAAGACCAACGGAATTACCGTGTATCTTTTAAAAGAATATACGGAAGAGTTGGCAGAGAGAAATGCCATCCGGTCTCAGGATAAAAACTTTACATTGCAGTATTGTATTGACTTGTGTGATAAAGTGTGGGGAGACCTCTGGCGATAGAACAGAATGAAGCAGCCGCTGATTTATATTTTTCAGCGGCTGCTTTTGGTTATGCATTTAATTCGTTAAATACATCCATATTAGTTCTGTTTAAAGTCAGTGGCAGTACGGAAATGTATCCGGATAAAGCTGCATTGGTATCGATGGAGTAATCGCCGGAGTCCTTCCACACGCTTTTTCCGGTTGGCAGGTACATATCATTACCTTGCGGAAGGAAGTCATCTGCAAAGTAGCGGCCTCCCATACGGGTAATGCGTATTCCTTTGCGGTTCTTAGGAATATTTACATTGTACAAACTATTTTTCTTCATTAAGTCGTGTTTGATGAAGAATTCCTTTACTTCTTCCAATGCGTCCATTGCCTCGTCAAAACCGCCGGGTTCAGTAGAGAGGGCAACCGCCGGAAGTCCGAAGCAGGCAGCTTCAAACACGGCACCAACGGTACCGGAGTACAGCATGTCGATGCCAAGGTTTAACCCCCGGTTGATGCCGGAGATAATAAAGTCAAATTCTAATTTCATGCCCTCGATGGCATAGCGGACGCAGTCAGCCGGGGAGGAATCCACGGTGTAGGCTTTGATGTCAGGGTCATCAAAAGGCACCTGCTTTACCTCAAAGGCCTTGTGGATTTCGATGCAGTGGCTTTTGCCGCTTTGTTCATATTTTGGAACAACAACCGTAACTTCACCAAACTGCTTTGCCCATTTTGCCAGAGGCAAAAGTACTTCGGAGGTGATGCTGTCGTCGTTGGTAACTAAAATTCTCATTATAACCAGCCCTCATGTGTTTCTTTGTATTCTTTAATATAGGCGTCGGCAGCGTTTACTAACTGCATCAGTTCTTCTTCGTTGTAAACAGTGGCACCGCTGGCACAAGCATGACCGCCGCCTCTGAATTGCTCTGCAATGTGGTTGATTGGTGCAAAGCGGGAGCGGAGACGTACACGGATGGTGCCTTCGGCATCGCCGGTTTCAATAAAAGCAATCCAGCACAAGCAGCCCTTGATGGAATCCATGTAGGATACGGAAGCGGAAGCGTCCTCCTGGGACAGGTTATATTCTTCCTGCATTGCCTTATCTACGTAAAGGTAAGCCACACCGTTTTCGGTCATCTTCATGGCATCATAAACATGGGCTTTGAACTTTAACTGGGAGAAATCATCCAGGTAAAGGTTGGCGTATAAGGTTTCGGTATCAATGCCAAAGTTAAGAAGCAAGCCTGCCAGACGGAGAGTTTCGCCGGAAACCTCGCGGAAACGGAAACGGCCGGAGTCGGTAACAATACCGGTGTAAAGATAGGTGGCAGCTTCTTTGGTCATGACCAGTTCATCCTTGAAGGTGTCGTAAAAATCCACAACCAGTTCGCAGGCAGCAGAACGGTGTTCTTCTACCCAGGAGTAGTCGCCGTATGGGTCACGGTCGATGTGGTGGTCGATCTTGATAAGCTCCTTACAAAGGGAGTGTTTTTTGCTGGAAGTACGGCCGATTTCACCGGTATCTAAAATAATGCCCAGGGCATCCGCAAATTTTTCTTCCGGAACCGGGTCATTTTCAGGACCCATAAATTCCAAATATTTGGCATAGTCTTCATTGACGTGAAGAACTTCTTTTTCCGGCCAGGTAGCTTTGATGATGGCAGCAAGACCCTTGGTGGAGCCTACTGCGTCGCCGTCCGGACGGAAGTGACGGAACAAAAGAATACGGTCGTATTCTTTGATTTTATTTAAAATGGTTTTCTTGATTTCAAGATTATTTGTCATGGTATCCTCCTAATTATTTTGTGCAGCCATTTCGTTTAAATCAGCAAGCATTTGCAGGGCAACTTCTTTGGATGCCACGGTGGCGCCGCTGGCCTTTTGATGACCGCCTCCGCCGTATTTTACAGCAACAGGGTTGATATTGAAGCGGTTGGAGCGGAGTTCGCAAAGAACACCTGTCTCCACTTCGGTAAAGTTTACCCAGATATCTACACCTTTGATGTCTGCCATAGTGCCAACCATACCCCGGGAGATGGTGAAGGTATCTACGCCAAGCTCTGCAACTTCTTCTTTTGTGGTATAAATATATGCCACGTTGTTTTCTGTAAAGTTCACCTTTAAGGTAAACATGGCACGAAGCTTTCTGCCTTCGTAATCTTCGGCATAAAGTGCATTATAAATCTCGTTTAAGTCTACGCCCTGCTCCATGAGGTGGGAAGCAAGGGCAAAGGTGCGGGCGCTGGTAGCGTCGTAGCGGAAGCGTCCGGAATCGGTAATCATACCGGTGTATAAGGACTTTGCCGCAATGGCCGGAACTGCAAGGTTACAATCCTTGGCAAACTGGGTAAGCAATC
>JAZNXI010000151.1:0-9404 GCA_045593825.1 Lachnospiraceae bacterium | reverse complement strand
TCTGCAATGACACGCTTGATTCTTTCTTCAAATTCACCACGGTATTTGGAACCCGCCACCATAGCAGATAAATCCAGGGATAAAATCTTTTTCCCTTTCATAAGCTCAGGCACATCTCCCTTGGCAAGCAAGGTTGCCAGTCCTTCCACCACTGCGGTTTTACCTACACCCGGTTCACCGATTAAGCACGGGTTGTTTTTTGTTCTCCGGCATAAAATCTGAATCAGACGCTCCATCTCTTTGATGCGTCCCACAACCGGATCTAATTTATGTTCTTCTGCCTGAAGGGTTAAATCCCTGCTGTACTGCTCTAAGGTAGGGGTAGAAGACCGTTTGGTTCCTTTGCCTCTGCTGATAGCAAATTCTGCCTTTGCCGAAGCCATATCGCCACCCATCAGTAAAACAGCGTCCGTAAACACCTTCTGCACGTTTACTTCCAATGTATTCAGCAACCGCACCGCCAGACACATTCTCTCTTTGAGAAGGGCCACCAGCATATGCTCCGTACCCGCCAGACGCTCTCCGTATGCGTTTGCTTCCTGTTCACTCTGCAGAAGTACCTTTCTTGCCATTGGAGAAAAACTGTCCTGACCGTCCGGCTCTTCACCGCCGCCCAGCACAATCAGCTGTTTTGCCAGTTCCAATAATTTATCTTCTTCTGTACCGTTCTGCAATAAAATATCTTTTGCCACACCATCACACTGGGTCAAGGCAATAAGCAGATGCTCTGTACCAATATAGCTTTGGCCCATCTGCTCCGATAATTCGTATGCCACAGCCAGTACCCTCTGGGCGTTTGGTGTAAACTTTTCTTTCATTTTTGACTATCCTCGATTCTTACGTCGTATACATAACCACAGGATAACTCCCAAAAGCATCAGACAAATACCAATTAATAAGGCTACCGCAAAAGTCAGTATAGACTGATGCATCTGATACTCTGCAATTGCAGTCTTTAGGCTTTCGTCATTGCTTTCAATTACCTGGGTTACTACATATTCTTCTTCCTTTACTCTTTGCAGGGTCTGCTCTATCCGGTCATACCGGTACCAGTTCACTTCTCCCGCATCGTTTTTCAACACAAGCAGAAGGAACTCCTCCGGATTTACTCCCTGCTTTGCATACGCTGTCACCTGAATATTATTTATCATCAGGGTTGTCTGTACATATCCGTCCGGCAGAGTAAAGCTTGCCGGTTTTTCACAGGCTGTATAGGTATGGTACTCTGTTATAAGCACCTGTTCTTCCTTTGTTTCAAATACAATACCCGGTTCGTAGGTAATTACCGGTTCTGTTGGTGCAGCTGTCGGTTCTGCCGGGTTATCCGGTCCTTCCGGTGTGGTTGTCGGTTCCGCATACTCTGCACGGTTTATATAAACAGTATATACACGTTTAGAACCGTTTTCTGCGGTTACCGTAATCAAAACCTCGTTATTTCCGACTGCCAAATTTTTGCCGCCTTCTACTTTTACATCTGCCAAAGAATCCTCAGCAATGGCGCTGACGATTACCATGGTTGCCTCAAAAGGCACCACCCCTTGATAAGTCTGTACTTCCTGGGAAAATGCAGGGGTCAATTCTATGGCTTTCGGCTGGTTATCCACCAAATACAGCGCTGACAACCGGTTGTTATCCGAAGCAGAAAAAGAAGGCAGTACCGAAAAAATCTTGTTTACTCCGGTTACCGACATTTCTGTGCCGTCGGTATAGCAATATACCACCGGCCGGTCATATATAGCAACCTCACACTCACCCTGGGTCAATGCCTTAAACCAAATGCGGTAAGTACGCTCCTGGGCAGATGGCGAAGCTCCGATATCCGATACCTTTAAAAAGCCGGCGCCCCCTGTAATACAGGAAGCGGCCGAATAAAATTCAAATATGGTGTCATCGTAGCTTAAGAAAGCCTCAAAATCGCCAATGGTAGCATCTGCACTAATGGTCAGTTTTACTTCTACCGTATCACCGGCATGGATTTCCTCTGCGTCGGTGGAAAGGGTTATTGTTGCGCTGGCAGCTTCCACGGTTGTTACCGGAACTGCTGCCAGAAGCAACAACAGCATCATCACTCCTGCTATCCATTTATTCTGTTTGTTTCCATTTCTAATTTTCATAGCAGAAGTGTCCTTTCAAAATTTATTCCTGTCTTACCACGATAATGGTATACTCCCGGATATCTCCGCTTTCTGCCACCACAGTAATGGTAATATTGTTAGAACCATAAGCAAGACCATGGAAACCGGTATTTAATACGGTAGCCTTACTGCTGACTGCAGTTGCTTCAATCTGAAGCAGCTCATCATCCTTGTCTACTACCAGATAATATACCTGGTCTGTCTTTAAGTTAAAGGTTGGTGTTAACTGTAAGTCCTTGCCGTTGGCATCGGAAACCACCAATGTTTTTAACCAGTTATTTGGATTATATGCCTTTTCCGGCGCTGTCACCGGCTGGGATGGCATATTTAAATAAACCGGAATGGAAAATACAATCGGCAGGCTGGTTTTATCGTCATAAGCTCCTGCAGTCTTTTTAGACTCCGAATACGGTGCTTCCACATTTGCCATATACTGATGATAATATGTGGAGTTATCGGTTACATTAAACTTCTGAAGATAGATGGTATCCTGCCCCCGGTTAATATAGTTGGCACCTAAAATATATGCACCGCCTACGATGGCATTATATCGGTTTGTCCAAGGAATTAAGGAAGCATCGTTTAATTCATCGTTATTGCTGGCACCATTCTTTGCATACTTTAAGCCATTGGCAATGGCACCGCCGGCCTTGGTGGAATGGTAGGCACCGATATTATAGAAATTATACAATCCTTCCAGCCCCTTTACGGTACCGGAAACACTGTTACTTGCTGTTGTGGAGCTTGTTACTACTTCCTGCTTTACACGGGCGGCCAGATGATACGGGCTGACACCGGAATATTCCGCTGCTGCAATAAAGGTCTGGCCATAGCTCAATGTATTCGTGTTACCAAAATCATCCGTATAGGTATAATACTGATACTGGAACGGGGTGTTCTTCAAAATATTTTCTACACCTGCTTCATCCTGATAGGTTGGAGCATAACGGAGTACTTCAAACATAAACACATTAGAGTCGTTTAAGAAGTTTCTCGGGTCCATATAATAGGCAATTGCTTCTTTTGATGCCGTTACCCAGGTAGAACCGTCGTAAACCACAAATTTATCCTTGGTCCAATCGTAGGCACCTGCTTCTAAGGATTTCCACTCAATGCTCTTGGTATTCGGAATCAGATTTTTTCCTGCAATACTTTCTTCTGCAATTACCGTATTCCAATCCAGTCCGGTGTGATGTGCTTCAAACACCCAGTTTGGATACATGGCATGTAATTCCCGAAGGAATGGTTTATAGCTTTCCGGAAAGCCCTGCTGGTCTAAGTAGGATTCGAAATCGACAGGCATTGCATCTCCCGGATTGCCTGACGGATAAATCACGTCGGAAAATTCCGGAATATCAAAGTCACCGGTAAATGGCGTTACCCAATCGTCATCGATATAGCCGAAATACATTTTTCCTTCGTATTCAAAACCCACATGACGATATGTGTTACTTCCATTTGTGTACTTGTCGAAAAGAACCAAAGTTTCATCACCATAAATAGCAATAAAATGACCTTGTTCATCACACACAAACTCGTACGGCATCATAGGCACCACATAAGCCACCATAATTCTTCCATACTCATTTTGGGTAGAACCATATCCGGTAATAATGCCCGGTGCATTGACAGGATAAGTACCGTCTTCCAACCGGTGCACCGCCGGTGTTGGGAAACCGGTCGGCGTTGGTGTGGCTGTTGGTCTTGGTGTAGGTGTAGCCGTTGGTTTTGGTGTTGCTGTTGGTGTGGCTGTCGGATTCTCTACAGGCCTGGGTGTGGCTGTTGCCTCCGGTGTTGGCGTAGCCGTTGGTATTGGCGTAGCGGTCGGTGTCGGAGTTGGCAGAGGAGTAGGCGTGATTGGTGCTTCCTCCACTGCTTCCATCAGGTAAACCGGAGCTTCCTGTACAAAACCGCGATAAACTTCACCGTCAATTTCAACTGCAATTTCAAACCACTTTTCTGTTAAAGCTTCATTGGAAACTTCTGCAATAATCCATGCGGTATCTCCGATGGAAAGGTTAATAACTTTTCCTGCGGCGGTTCTGATGTAACCACCGGTAGCTGATGCATTATTTCTGAGGCGGACCTTTTCTTCCACAATCTGTGCTGCCACAGGTTCCTCAATACTTGCGAGAAGCTTTACATTGTCACCGGTTACATAACCGCAAACCACTTCTCCGTTTTTCTTAACGGCGATGCGGTACCAAACGCCATCGTCACCGATGCTTTGATTAATGACCATAACCTGTGTCCGTTTTTCCATAGTCAGTAATGCTGCTGCATCCGCCATGGAATCTTCACGTAAAACCACATTATCTTTCTGAATTTCTGCAGGATAGCAGAAGAACGCTAAATCATCCTCAACCTCATCCTTGGTAATAGGCTCGCCCGGAATTACAGGTGTTGTAGGAACCGGAGTGGCTGTTGCTTCCGGTGCTGTTGTTGGCACAGGTGTGCCGGATGCTTCCGGCATCTGGGACGGAACCGGAGTGGTGGTTGGAGTCGGAGTAGCTGTTGGCAGAAGCGCCTCTACTTCCACGTAATCACTGTGTACATAACCGGTTTGCTTTACACCGTCTCTGGTGAAAGAAATCTGATACCAATAATCTCCGTTGGCCGCCTTTTTTGCGGACAGAATTGTTACTGTAGTTGTTCTTACCAATGCCGCAATTTCATCATGGGATGTGCCTGCACCCTTTCTTACACGTAAACTGCTGGCAATAACCGTACCGGTACGAGGAAAACTTCCGTTCACTACATTTTCCGTAGAATCAATGGCCGGAGTCGGCGTTGCCGTTGGAGTTGGTGTTGCTGTCGGCGTTGGTGTTGCCGTCGGTGCTGCCACTGCAATATGCTTACTGCTGACCCATCCCGTCTTTGCGGTACCGTTCTGATAGAAGGATACCTTGTACCAATAGGTTCCTTCGGAATCCTTTTTCGCATCTTCAATTACAACTGCATCGCCGGACTTAATTGTAGTAATTACTGTTGTATTGCCTGTTCCGGCGTTATCTCTGACATTTAATCCTGTTGCAGTTACCGTTCCTGTTCTTGGAAAGCCTTCCGTCAATACTTCGCCGGAACCGTTGGAAGGTGCCGTAGTTGGCGCCTGCGTCGGGACAGGAGTTTTGGTTGGCGCTGCCGCTGCCTTAATATACTGGCTGCTGACATAACCTGTTCTTGTTTCATTATTTTGCTTGTAAGTAATCTGATACCAGTAAGCACTGCCCACCTTTTTTGCACCCAGCAAGTCTACTTCTTCTCCTCTGGAAAGCTTGCCAATGATGGAAGTACCTGAAGTTCCGGCACTGTCTCTTACATTTAATGTTCCGGCAGTAACAATACCCTTGCGCGGGAAACCGCTGGTAACTACCTCATTAGTAGCCGCAGAAGTTGGTGCCGGGGTATTGGTTGGCTTTTTTGTCGGGGACGGGGTTGGAGTTTTGGTTGGCGCTGCGGTTGGCACATTGCCTGTGGTTAACACATGGGCAGCACTGACATAGCCCTGTACTTTGGTTCCTTCAAAACTGGCGGTAACAAAATACCAGCCATTGCTGCCATGGGAAATAGCAACACTATCGCCTCTGGACAGGAATACTGTTTTACCGTTTACCTCTACTTTAGGATATTCGGTGGACGGACCGGTTCTCACAAACAACGTACTGGCCGTAACCGTACCGGACACTGCCGCGCTGGCATGTATACGGAATCCAAATCCGATTGCCATTGCAAGCAATAATACTCCTGCGAAAATAGTCATGTATTTTTTCCAAATAGTTTTTTGATTCTTCATGGTACCTCAATTCTCCCTTTGGGGCTCTCTTTTTCTAATTGTTGGGTTGCAGGGCAGACTACGCCCTTATATCTAGTATATCACATAATGCAAGAATAGAAAAGAGGTATGGCAGAGATATGGCAAAAGTTTGTACATTTTATTACTTATAAAGAAATCGAGCTGGTAATTTTTGGCGAAGTAAAATTTTATAAGGAATCCCCGGCGGAAACTTGTACTCCCGGAACACGCTCCCGCTCTCATCGAAACGTAGCCTCACTAGACTCGAAAACACCTCGTCAAGTGATGACGTTTCTCCAGGGTTCCGTCCGTACAAGTTTCCACCGGGGATTCATATAAGTTTTCTAACAGCAAAAATTACCAGCCGAATTTGCGTTAGGCATAAAAAATGTGCAATAATATGCCATATCTCTGGCCATTATACTCAAAAAAGGCAGGGTCTTTTATTCAGACCTCTGCCTTTTGCCAGTTATAATATATTCTTGTTATTTACGCCTCATCAATTGCCTTACCGATATCGTTTCTCTTGTACTTATTGGCAAAGTCAATCCATTCGGTTGCTTTATAAGCATTTGCTCTTGCATCCTTTAAGTCGGTACCGAGTGCGGTTACGCCAAGAACACGTCCGCCGTTGGTTACAATCTTACCTTCATTGAACTTGGTGCCGGCATGGAATACATAATAACCGTCCTTGTCCTTGAAATTCTCGAAACCGGTAATTTCAAAGCCCTTGTCGTACTTTTCAGGGTAGCCATCGGAAGCAAGAACAACACAAACTGCTGCGTTATCTGCAAAATCAAGTTCAATCTGATCAAGTGTACCATCTACGCAAGCTTCAAACACTTCTACGATGTCGTTGTTCATACGAGGAAGCACTACCTGGGTTTCAGGGTCGCCGAAACGGGCATTGTACTCTAACACGCGAGGACCGTCCGGGGTAAGCATAAGGCCGAAGAAAATGATACCCTTAAATTCTCTGCCTTCTGCTGCCATAGCATCAACGGTTGCCTGATAAATGTACTTCTTACAGAACTCATCTACTTCTGCTGTATAGAATGGACTTGGGGAGAAGGTTCCCATACCGCCGGTATTTAAGCCCTGGTCGCCGTCCTTTGCACGCTTATGATCCTGGGCGCTGGTCATAATGCGGATGGCCTTACCGTCTACGAAGGATAATACGGAAACCTCGCGTCCGGTCATGAATTCTTCGATGACGATACGGTCGCCGGCAGAGCCAAACTGCTTGTCGGTCATTAAAGACTTTACGCCCTCCTGTGCTTCTTCTAAAGTGTTGCAGATAAGAACGCCCTTACCAAGCGCCAGGCCGTCTGCCTTTAATACGATAGGAAGCTTTGCGGTTTCAAGGTAAGCCAGTGCCGCTTCCGGAGAATTGAATACTTCGTAACCTGCTGTTGGAATGTTATACTTCTTCATCAGGTCCTTGGAGAATGCCTTGGAACCCTCTAAAATAGCGGCATTCTTTCTTGGTCCGAATACTTTTAAGCCTCTTGCTTCGAATACATCAACCACACCTGCTACCAGTGGATCGTCCATACCGATAACAGTTAAATCAATCTGCTTTTCCTCAGCAAAATCAGCCAGTTTTTCTAATTCCATAGCACCGATGTTAACGCACTCTGCATACTCTGCGATACCTGCGTTGCCCGGTGCACAATAAATCTTTTCTACCTTTTTGCTCTGTGCAATTTTCCAGCAGATAGCATGCTCTCTGCCGCCGCTGCCTACTACTAAAATTTTCATGGCGAATCCTCCTTATTTTTCCACATGTCTATAAATACGAAAAGCTATACCCAAGGCGAGGAATTCTCCTCGCCAAAAGTATAGTCGCAATAAGTTTTTATTTACTTAATCCAAGCCTTGCCATCTTCCATTACCACTCTGCCGTTAGCGATGGCATCAATGGCCTGCGGAAGAATCTCCCACTCTGCCTCTACCATAACGCGCTTCTGCAGAACCTCAGCAGTATCGCCCTGCTGAACGTAAACTGCCTTCTGTAATAAAATTGGGCCTGTATCGGTTCCTTCATCCACAAAGTGCACGGTAGCGCCGGTCACCTTGTTGCCACGGTCAAGCACTGCCTCGTGAACCTTGAGTCCGTAATATCCGGTGCCGCAGAAGGACGGAATTAAGGACGGATGAATATTGATTAAACGGTTTCTGTATTCCGCAATTAATGCAGGTGGGATAATTACCAAAAAGCCCGCCAGAACCACTAAATCCGGATTATATTTTTTAACGCCGGCAAGAAGTGCCTCGTTAAATAATTCTCTGTTTTCAAACTGCTTTGGGGAAATGCACTCCGCAGGAATACCCGCGTTAGCCGCACGCTCCAGGGCATAGGCGTTTGCGTTGTTACTGATAACCGCCGCAATCTTTGTGTTGGTTACGGTGCCGTCTGCAATTTTATCCATGATAGCCTGGAGGTTTGTTCCGCCGCCGCTGACTAAAACAACAATATTTAGCATACGGTTACACCCTTTTCGCCTTCTTTAACTTCACCGATAATGTACGCTGTTTCGCCTGCTGCCTTAAGAAGGTTTTCTGCCTTGTCAGCATCTGCCTTATCTACGGCAACAATCATACCAAGACCCATGTTGTAGGTGTTGTACATCATCTGCTCTTCAATGTTGCCATCCTTAGCTAACATCTTGAATAATGCAGGAACTTCATAGCTGTTCTTGTTAACCACAGCGTGAACGCCATCCTTTAACATTCTTGGAATATTCTCGTAGAAGCCGCCGCCTGTGATATGGCTGCAAGCCTTTACCTTAACATTGCCTGTCTTTAAGGAAGACAGAGCCTTTACATAAATCTTAGTTGGTGTAAGGAGAGCTTCACCAAGGGACTTGCCAAGGCACTCATGGTAAACTTCCAGAGCCTTTCTTTCCATTGGGAACACCTTACGAACTAAGGAATAACCGTTACTATGTACACCGGAGGATGCGATACCAACTAAAACATCGCCGGCCTTAAGGTCTGCACCGGTAATCATTTCATCCTGGTCAACAATACCTACAGCAAAACCTGCAAGGTCATATTCGTCTTCCGGATAGAAGCCAGGCATTTCTGCTGTTTCACCACCGATGAGAGCAGCACCAGCCTGCTTACAGCCTTCTGCTACACCGCTAACGATGGTAGCAATCTTTTCAGGAATATTCTTACCACAAGCAACATAGTCAAGGAAGAATAATGGTTCACCGCCGGCACATGCTACGTCGTTTACACACATAGCAACACAGTCGATACCGATAGTGTCATGCTTGTCCATAATAAACGCCAGCTTTAACTTTGTACCAACACCGTCTGTTCCGGACAGTAAGGTTGGCTTCTTCATGTTCATGAATGGGGCAAGGGAGAATGCTCCGGAGAAACCGCCGAGACCGTTTAAAACTTCACTTCTCATAGTTCCCTGTACGTGCTTCTTCATCAGCTCCACTAAGTCGGATCGTAGCCAT
>JAZNXI010000150.1:0-19375 GCA_045593825.1 Lachnospiraceae bacterium | reverse complement strand
AGAGCCGGCAGTCGGAGAACCGATAATGCTCGGTATCACAAAGGCTTCTCTCGCAACAGATTCATTCCTTTCAGCTGCTTCCTTCCAGGAAACAACTAAGGTTCTTACAGAGGCGGCAATCAAAGGTAAGGTTGACCCACTCATCGGTCTTAAGGAAAATGTTATTATCGGTAAGTTAATTCCTGCCGGTACCGGTATGAAGCAGTACCGTAACGTGAAGTTAGACTCCGACGCTAACGAAGAATTCATTTACGAAGATGATTACGAAAGCTTCGGCTACGAAGAAGAGTATCAGGACTTCGGCGGTGAATACGAAGGCGAAGAAGGCTTCGAAGAAGAAGGTTTCTTTGAAGAAACAGAAGAATTTGTAGAAGAGTAGAACTAAGCTTGACTGGGCCGTTCCGAAAGGGGCGGCCCTTTTTACATGTGTAAGATAAATTTATAAAATTTTTATTTTAATATAATAAAATGAACATTTTTACCAATCCTATCAGGTGTATAATATTTGGATAGAGTAAATTGCAAAAGAGGTCAGTTTGTATGCAAAAGAAATATCCGGTGTTATTTCACATCGTTAAGGGATTGGTAAAATTTTTTTACGGAAAAACTGAAGTAATCGGTTTGGAAAACCTGCCGGAGCGGGATGCGGTTCTGGTTGCAAATCATGCCCAGATGAATGGCCCGATTGTGGGAGAACTTTATTTGCCGGAAAACTGCTATACCTGGTGTGCCGGGGAAATGATGAATATAAAAGAGGTGCCGGACTACGCTTTTAAGGATTTCTGGTCACAAAAGCCAAAGTGGACCCATCCGTTTTATAAGGTGCTGTCCCATATCATTGCGCCCTTGGCAGATTTCTTATTTAATCACGCCAGAACCATAGCAGTATACCGGGATATGCGGATTATGTCCACCTTCCGCACCAGTATCAACTATTTGCAGGAAGGAAAAAATCTTTTGATTTTTCCGGAAAAGGATGAGAAATACAATAATATTCTATATCGTTTTCAGGAAAACTTTGTGGATGTGGCAAAGCTGTATTATAAAAAAACGGGCAGAGAATTACGCTTTGTTCCGGTATATATTGCTCCCCGGATGAGAAAAATGTACATAGGTAAGGGAATATCCTTTTGTCCGTCAAGTCCGATAGAGGAAGAACGCAGGCGGATAGCAGAATGTATGACTGCGGAAATTACTAAAATGGCCCGTGCTTTGCCGGAGCATGTGGTAGTGCCTTATCGGAATATTCCAAAGAGATATTACCTGACGAATAAAGATATCGGGGAGGTGCCAAATGAGAAAACCCGTGGTTGATTACAGAACCTTCCGTTTGTCAAAGCTAAAGGAGCCGGAATTTAATCATCTGTTGTTTTTGCTTGGATGGATAGGTTATTTCATTCTTTATTTTTTAACGGAGGCTTTGATTCCGAGAGAGCAGTGTTATCCGGTGCATTGCCGGTTGGATGATATCGTTCCGTTTTGTGAGTATTTTGTGATATTTTATGTGGGTTGGTACGTGTTAATCGTAGGTTCACTTTTATATTTTGCCTTATACAACCCGGAGAACTTTAAAGGCATGATGAAATTTATTATTGTGACCCAGGTTGTGGCAACGGCGATATACATTCTTTTTCCGAACCGGCAGGATTTACGGCCGGCAGAATTTCCGAGGGAGAACATTTTTACGTGGATACTAAGTATTATTTACACGACGGATACCAGTACCAATGTGTGCCCATCCCTGCATGTGGCATACTCTGTAGGTATTGCGTCCACCTGGCTAAAGGAACCGTCGGCATCAAAGCGGTGTAAAGCGTTACTTACAGCGTTCTGCTTTATGGTGTGCATATCCGTCGCCTTTGTAAAGCAGCATTCTGTGGTGGATATTTTTGCTGCCCTGCCGGTTTGTGTGTTGGCAGAATGGGTGGCCTATGGAAAGGGATATTGGAAGCAAAGATTGGGAGGTGCGGCATGAAACAAATGTTGTTGATTGTAAATCCGGTAGCAGGATTAAAAAAGGCGGCAAAGCATCTTGCGGAAATCATTGAAATATTTAACCGGGCAGATTATGAGGTTAGGGTATATATCACGTCACAGGAAAGCGATGCCGAAAAAATTGCGGGATTTCTTATGCAACCGTTAGACCTTGTGGTTTGCTGCGGCGGTGACGGAACCTTGAATGCGACGGTTAATGTGATGCTGCAGGAGAACCGGAACATCCCGATAGGATATATTCCGGCGGGCTCCACCAACGATTTTGCTAATTCTCTGGGCTTGTCTTTGGATGTAATGGAGGCGGCAAAACAGATTGTAAGCGGTACACCGAAGCAGTATGATATCGGAAAATTCAAAGACAGGTATTTTTCCTACGTGGCTTCCTTTGGTGCATTTACAAAAACAAGCTATTCCACCTCACAAAATATTAAAAATTCCCTGGGACATATGGCATATGTGTTGGAAGGAATACAGGAAATATCAAAAATCAGGAAGCGGCACCTGAAACTGGAAACGGATACCGAAGTGATAGAGGATGATTATCTGTTCGGTGCGATTTGCAATTCCACCAGCGTGGGAGGAATTCTGACGTTGAAGCAGGAATTGGTGGATATGGGCGACGGTAAGTTTGAGGTACTGCTGGTCCGGGCACCTAGAAATTTAACGGAGGTGGGTGAGTGTATTGCGGCATTAAAGGCACAGACCTATGAGTGTGGCATGATAACCTTCCGCAGTACCGGAAGTATGCAGATAACAGCAGAGGCAGATATGCTCTGGTCCTTAGATGGGGAGCGTATGGAGGGAGCAGAACATATCAGCGTAGAGAATTTACACCGCAGTATTACACTGGTTCATTAAAGAAAAATACAGAAGAATATCAAAATTAGGGAGGTTTTGATGATGAAGAACAGACCGGATGGACGAAGAATCAAAAATGTAGATCCGATGCAGTTAATTACCTGCTTTTTAATGAAGAAACGGTATGATTCCATGAACTTTTACGAAGATACCATTCCTTGTGAGGCTTGGGACAAATATATCAAGGAAAAGGCAGAGCCGGGAATCAAACTGGGATACATGCAGATTTTTATTGCCGGGGTGGTGCGGATGCTGGCGTTAAAGCCAAGACTGAACCGTTTTGTAATGAATGGCAAATTATATGCCAGACCGAAAATCTGGGTCAGCTTTACCATACATCCGGAATTACATATCGACAGTCCGGATACCACCATTAAGCTTGCTTTTGACGGCACGGAAACTATTTTGGAAATTGCGGAAACCATCAATGAGGCCATCCGGAAGGAAACGGTTCTTCGCGAAGGGGAAAACGGTGCAGATAAGATGGCGAGAGTGTTAACTTCCCTTCCGTCCTGGCTGTTAAATGCAGTGGCATCCATAGCCATGTGGATGGACCGCCATAACATTTTGCCTAAGTCCGTCATTGAATTCAGTCCGTTTCATACCTCCTTTTATATTACGAATTTAAAATCCTTGGGTGTGAATCCGGTATTCCACCATACCTGCGAATTTGGTACCAACGGTCTGTTTTTTGCCATGGGTAAGGAAAAGCAGATTCCGGTGGTGGAAAAAGGAGAGGTCGTTATTCAAAAACATATGCCGTTTACCTTAGTTTCGGATGAACGTTTTTGCGATGGCCTGTATTTTGCACTGGCACTTAGGGAATTTAAGAAAATTATGAAAAATCCGAAACTGTTGGAGACTCCGCTGGAGAAAAAAGTGGAGGATACGGAATAAAAATATAGAAATATTACAGAAACCTCTTGACTGTAAAGCTACTTGATAGTGTAATTTATAGGTGGGAGGGATGAATATGACAATCAAAGAAATCTTTTGTGATTGGCGGTGTGGAGCTGACCTGTGATTTTGAACTTCAGGGCTACATATTATGGCAAAATTATTATGTGGCAAAAGAAGGGGAAGATACGTATTACAGCGTGAGGTTTACTGCAAAAAAAAATTAAGGGGAATTAGGTTTGTAGCCTATTCCCCTTTTTTTAAAAGTATGATAGAATGTATAATAGGTGGTTATGTTCAAAACAGAGTCACAAAAGAATACCTGTAATAAGGAGAATTTTAATGGATAAACGTTTAATTGCCCGTTATACTTTTGAAGATGCAAAGAATATCGGAAAAGACTGCTCCGGCAACGGCAACGATGCGGTAGCTATGGGTGCCAAAGCTCCAAAGGCAGAGGAAATCTGCGGAAGAGCGGCAGCTCATTTTTATGGTGGTGAATACGGCGTTTCCTATTTGGAACTGCCAAAGGATATATTAAAGGATGTCAGTGATGAAACCGGTTTTACTGTTTCTGCCTGGGTATGTGCAGACCGGGGAAGAAGCAACTGGGAAAGAATCCTCGACTGCGGTAAGGTGGGTGGCCCTTACATTTTCTTAACCCGTTTTATGCGCGGCGTGTGTTTTGCCGGCGGAGATATTGCGGCGGATGCCAGAAAGCAGTGCCCAACCGGAGAATGGCAGCACATTGCCATGACCATTACCGGAACCAAGGGCGGTTCCTTAAGTAGTGCGGGCCCTAGAGTATATATCAACGGCGAGCTGGCTATGGATGGCTTTATCAGCCAGACCTCCAGCGGTACATACAAGGCGTACCGGGCGTTCCTTGCAACCTTAGAGGACCCGGCGAACTATGCCCATAATTACATCGGACATTCCCAGTTTGATGCGGACGCGGATTTCTGCGGTTCCCTGGCGGATGTGCGTCTGTACTCGGATGCGCTTTCCGAAGAAGAAATCTTAGGACAGATGTGCGAGTCCTTAAGTGATGAGCAGGTATTGGAACTGGCGAAAAACAAGTTTTTAACCGGACCGGAAAAAATCATCAATGGTGACCTGAACCTGGCAAACACATTGATGGACGGTAGGGTAAAGGTAAACTGGAGCTGTAATAAGCCGGAAGTAATTTCTGCGGACGGAAAGGTGGCAGCAGTGCGTAAGCCTGCAGGTGTGGTAGTTACTGCGGAACTGGTTTGCGGTAATAGCAAAACACAAAAGAGCTATGCGGCAACGGTGCTTCCAAAGTCTGTGGCTCCGTATGAAATTACCATTCATGGCGATAAAGAAACCATTGATATCAGCGATACCCTATATGGTTTGTTCTATGAAGATATTAACAACGCTGCAGACGGCGGTATTTATGCAGAAATGGTGCAGAACCGTTCCTTCGAGAATTTCCGCTTTGATACCTACGATTTCCGCAGTGGTGAAAACGGCAAATCCACCGGCAGAATTCACGATGCCCTGCGTTTCTGGTTTGGCGATACCGATAAGGTAACAGTAAAGAACAAGGGCGGTTTACGCGAACACTTTGGAATTAAGGATAAGGATGTCAATGCATATTACATAGAGGTTCCGGCGGGAGCAACTCTTTTCAACCGCGGTTTCTGCGATAACAAGCTGGATTACTCCATGAATTTTAAGGCAGACGAGTACTACCATTTCAGCATCTGGGCAAAGCCTAAAAAGACTACTTCTTTAACGGTAGCCTTATTGGATGCAAACGGAAACAGAGTGAGCAGTAAGGTTATCGTAAAGCTTACCAAGGCAGGTCAGTGGAACAAGTATACGGCAAAGCTGGAAGCAACAGCTTCCTGTATGGGTCAGTTAGAGCTTTCTTTTGCGGGAGACACTGCCATTGATATGGTGTCCTTAATACCTGACAATGTGTGGGGCGGAAAGAAAGAAAAGAAGTCTGCCACTGCATATGAAAACTATAAGGGCAATCCAAACTACAGATTAAGAAGAGATTTAGTGGAAGCAATGTTGGAGCTTCATCCAACCTTCCTTCGATTCCCGGGCGGATGTATTTCCGAAGGCTCCTATATCTGGGAAAATGTATACGACTGGAAGGAATCCGTGGGCGATGTGGAGGTCCGCAAGGAAAACTTCAACGTCTGGGGATATAACATGACCATGGGTCTCGGATACATGGAATATTTCCAGTTGGCGGAAGACTTAAATGCGGAACCGCTTCCGGTTATGGCCTGCGGCGTGCTTTGTCAGGCACGTTCCGACTATGCAAATCCGGCAGGCGGCAAGCTGCAGAAGAAGTACATTAAGAACTTCACCGATTTAATTGATTTTGCTATCAGCACTGATTTTGAGAATAACGAGTGGGCGGCTCTCCGTAAAAAGATGGGCCACGAGGCACCGTTTGGTTTACACTATCTTGGTGTCGGCAACGAAAACTGGGGACCGGAGTTCTTTGCAAGCTTCGAAACCTTCAAGACTGCCATCGATAAGTACATGAAGAAGAATTATCCGGGCTATCCGCTTACCATCATTTCCACGGCAGGTGCCCAGGCAGATGACGGTGCATACCAGGATGGTTGGAAGTTCTTAGCGGGTTATATGAAGGGCGGCGCTACCGTTGCCTTCACCGACGGCGAGAAGAGCTTCACTAAGGATGTAACTTGGTATAATAAGAATAAAAATTACATGGATACCATTGTGGATGAGCATTATTACCGTTCCAATGAGTATTTGCTTGAAAACGCAGACCGTTATAACTACTATTACCGTTCCAACAAGGAAAACCAGACCTCCAAGGTATTTGTGGGCGAGTATGCATCCACCGACAAGAATACCCTGGCAGGCGCCGTGGCAGAAGCAGCGGTAATGACCGGCTTTGAAAATAACTCCGACGTGGTACGTCTGGCGGCAACTGCTCCGCTGTTTAATAAGGTGGTTACGGACGGTACCTACCGTTGGACACCGGATGCCATCTGGTTTGATAACGAGTCTGTGTGGAGAACACCAAACTATTACGTACAGCAGATGTTTGCCAAGTATCTTGGTAAGAAGGTGCTGGAAACCGGATTCGAAACCTATGTACAGGGCGAAAAGACGGTAGTTGCGCCTCGCGGCGGTGTGGTAATTACCGCAGAGGGCGATGTGGAATTTAAGTCCGTAAAGGTAACTTCCAATAAGGGCAAGAAGGTGCTGCTTGAGCAGAATTTCGCAGAAGCTTTGGCAACAGGTATTGTTGCAGTGGAGAAGGGCTTCCGCAAGGGCTACTGTATCAACAATCCGGCATGGAGTAACTATACCGTAGAAGTAACCGCAAAGAAGAGCGCAGAAGCGGCAATTTTCGTTGGTGCAGGTCTTGTGGCTTCCAATCCGGAAAAAGCAAGTGTTCTGGAATACTGCGTGGGCACTAACCGGGGTACCGGTCTTAAGGTGGTAAAGGATGGCGTGGAAGGTTATACTCTGGGTGATTATTCCTCCAGCGTGTTTGCCGGAAACTTACGTGCCTGCTACGACGAACCGGTTCCTGCAGGAGAGTATAAGATAACCGTAAATTACGGCGGTAAGGACGGCAAGGCTGTCATTTGCTATTACAGTGAGGCTGGTTCCAAGGAAAAGAAGGGGCTGCTTAACAACAAGCTGGAAGCTTACAACAAAGATGTATTCCATTCCGTAACCGCAGATGAAACCAAGGTTTACGCAAAGCTGGTGAATGCAGAAAACTTCGAGAAGAAGGTTTTAGTAAAGCTGGATGCGTTGAAGGTTGCAAATAAAGCTGAAGTGATTACCCTCACCGGTGATGCCGAACTGGTGCATAAGCCAAATGTCAACACCAAGGAAAAGGAATGGGTGGTTCCGGTAAGCAATAAGATGGCGGTAAAGAATAATGTTTTGGAGGTTGTGCTTCCTGCAAATTCCGTGAATGTAGCAGTGTTTGACAGGGCATAACGTGAGATTTTTCTAAACAAAACAAACAATCCGTGAAACTTTTAACAAAAATTAAAATTCCTATTTGCTTTTTTACGATTATCATGTATAATGTATACAATGCGATTTTGTATAAAAAGCTTACATATATGAAGGAGGATTTTACAATGTTAGTATCTGCAAAAGAAATGCTGGAAAAGGCAAAAGCAGGCCACTATGCAGTAGGCCAGTTCAACATTAACAACTTAGAGTGGACCAAGTCCATTTTATCCGTAGCACAGGAAATGAATTCCCCTGTTATCCTTGGTGTATCCGAAGGTGCAGGTAAGTACATGACAGGTTACAAGACCGTTGTTGGTATGGTTAAGGGCATGATCGAAGAAATGAACATCACTGTTCCTGTAGCTCTTCATCTTGACCACGGTAGCTACGAAGGCTGCTTAAAGTGTATCGAAGCAGGTTTCTCTTCCGTAATGTTCGATGGTTCCCACTATCCAATCGAAGAGAACATCGCTAAGACTAAGGAATTAGTAGCTCTCTGTAATGAAAAGGGTCTTTCCCTCGAAGCAGAAGTTGGTTCCATCGGTGGTGAAGAAGACGGCGTTGTAGGTGCAGGTGAATGTGCTGACCCTAACGAATGTAAGGCTATTGCTGATCTTGGTGTAACAATGCTTGCAGCAGGTATCGGTAACATCCACGGTAAGTATCCGGAAAACTGGCAGGGTCTTTCCTTCGAAACCCTGGACGCTGTTCAGCAGAAGACAGGCGTTATGCCATTAGTTCTTCACGGTGGTACAGGTATCCCTGAAGATATGATTAAGAAGGCAATCAACCTTGGCGTTGCTAAGATTAACGTTAATACAGAGTGCCAGTTATCCTTCGCAGCTGCTACCCGTGAATACATCGAAGCAGGCAAGGATTTACAGGGCAAGGGCTTCGACCCAAGAAAGCTCCTGGCTCCTGGTGCAGAAGCTATCAAGGCTACCGTTCGCGAAAAGATCGAGCTTTTCGGTTCCGCTAACCGCGCATAATAGGGAGATGCGTTAGTCTGCTAAAAACAGAAAATGAGGGGGATGCCAAACTGACATCCCCCTTTTGCGC
This sequence comes from Lachnospiraceae bacterium, assembly GCA_045593825.1. Classification (GTDB taxonomy): domain Bacteria; phylum Bacillota; class Clostridia; order Lachnospirales; family Lachnospiraceae; genus SIG299. The sequence continues at coordinate 10,567 of JAZNXI010000150.1, read as the reverse complement.
AATAAAACACTTTAACAAGATAACGTATTAAAAACAGACATTGTTTTTGGTTTACGAAATATATATTAGAAATAGGAGGATTATCATGAAAGCAATCAATGCAGCAAAGGCTCCTGCAGCAGTAGGACCATATGTACATGCCGTTCAGGCAGGAAATACCATTTACACTTCCGGTCAGCTGGGACTCATTCCGGAAACCGGTGAACTGGCAGTTGGTGTAGAGGCTCAGGCAGAGCAGGCAATCAAGAATCTGGAAGTGGTTTTAAAGGAAGCGGGATGCACTTTAAAGAACGTAGTGAAGACTACGGTATTTTTAGCAGATATTAACGACTTTGCAAAAATCAATGCAATCTATGCAAAGTATTTTGACGAGCATAAGCCGGCACGTTCCTGCGTACAGGCTGGCGCACTGCCAAAGGGCGGCTTATTTGAGATGGAAGTAATTGCAGTAAAGGAATAAATCCGGAAAGGATGGCCTATGGGAAAAAGCATATTAGAATTGGCAAAAGGCATTGAAGAGCTGGCAGCAAAGTGTCAGGTAAACAGTAAAATTGATCCTGCCCTTTACAGTGTGTATGACGTAAAGCGCGGACTCCGTGATATTAATGGTATGGGTGTGGTTGCCGGGCTGACCCAGATTTCCGAAATTTTATCCTATGAAATCGTAGATGGGGAAAAGCGTCCGATGGACGGTATTTTAAGATACCGCGGTATCCACATCAACGATATCTGTAAAGGTTTTGTAAATGAAAAACGGTTTGGCTTTGAAGAAGCTACCTATCTGCTTTTGTTTGGCGGGCTTCCGAACGAAAAGGAACTGGCGGATTTCAGGGAACTGCTTGGTAAGGGAAGAACGCTTCCGACCAATTTTGTCCGTGATGTTGTAATGAAGGCGCCAAGTAAAGATATGATGAATACATTGGCGCGCAGCGTGTTGACATTGGCCTGCTATGATAAAAAGGCGGATGACAACAGCATCGAAAATGTACTTCGCCAGTGCCTGATGTTAATCAGCGTATTCCCGATGCTGGCAGTGTATGCGTATCAGGCATACCGCCATTATGAGCTGGGAAAGAGTCTCCACATCCATAATCCGAAGCCGGAGCTTTCCACCGCAGAGAATTTTCTACGGATGCTCCGTACCGATAAAAAGTATACCGAGCTGGAAGCAAGAATTTTGGACCTTGCCCTGGTGCTTCACGCAGAGCACGGCGGTGGTAACAACTCCACCTTCACTACCCATGTAGTAACCTCCTCCGGTGCAGATACCTATGCGGTAATCGCAGCGGCCCTCGGCTCCTTGAAGGGACCAAAGCACGGCGGTGCCAATATCAAGGTGGTGGAAATGTTCCAGGATTTAAAGAAGAACGTGAAGGATACTACCGATGAGGCTCAGGTGGAAGAATATCTGCTGAAGTTATTACATAAGGAAGCTTTTGATAAGAAGGGTCTCATCTATGGTATGGGTCATGCAGTTTATTCCATTTCCGACCCGCGTTCCGAAATCTTTAAGCAGTATGTAAAGCAGCTTGCGGTGGAAAAGGACCGTATGGATGATTATAAGCTTTACACTATGGTAGAAAAAATGGCACCGGAAGTAATCTCCAGAGAGCGCAGAATCTACAAGGGCGTTAGTGCCAACATTGACTTCTACAGCGGTTTTGTTTACAGCATGTTAGACCTGCCGCACGAGTTATATACACCGCTCTTTGCCATGGCAAGAATCGTTGGCTGGAGTGCGCACCGCATGGAAGAGCTCATCAGCCAGGATAAGATTATCCGTCCGGGCTACACCTGTGTGCAGGAGCCACGGGAGTATGTGAAGTTAGAGGACAGATAAACAGAGTGCGTCGATGGCGTCAGGTTGAGAATAGCGTTAGTTTTTTGGGGAAGGGCAGCAAAAAGCTGCCCTTCCTTCTATAATGCCATCACATACACCTGACAAGGATTCCACTCATCCCACAGAGTTGGAAAGACTTCAAATTCTTTGAAGCCGAGGGAGAGATAAAACTTGTTTGTATTATCATAATCCTCATACTTGCCCATTTGCACGGTTTTTACCTGGAGGAAAGAGTAGCCGGCTTCGCGGGCGGCATCTTTTGCGTGTTCGAAAAGTGCCCTGCCGATGCCGTGGCGGTGGTATTCTTTTAGTACACCCATAACGGCAAGCTCTGCGGTGTCTTTGCCGGTTTCCTTTATATATAGAAAGCCAACCGGCTGATTATCTTCGTATGCGCAAAAGAAGATGTTATCTTTGCTGCCTTCAATATATTCTTCCCGTGCTTCCGGGATGCCGAACCAGTCGGGCAGGGCTTCCAGGATGAGCCGGGTGATGGTTTGTTTTTCGGTGTTGCTTGTTAGTTTGGTTATGTTCATGGGTGACCTCACTTGGCGTGTTATTTGAGAAGACGGTACAAGTCATTCAACCTTCCATAGTTTATATCTCATATCTTGCGAATCGAACATATCCCGTCTACAGTGATACAGTTCGCCGGTTTCTTCGTCTATATAGACTTCTACTGATTTTCCGTCTTTTATATCTGTACCACAAAACTTTAACGGTTTCATTAGTCTCTAGGGTATATAGAGAAAAACGTGAGTCCAATACCCTGAGTTGCCGAGAAAACAGCATATAAAATCGTCTCTGTGGGTATTTGAAGCGGATTTTTTGACATATACCCTGCATAATAGGGAATATCATAGAAAAACCACGCTGACCAGGGTGTTTGGACATGTTTTTTTTGTATATACCCATCATCCTGCCAAATCTCACAAAAATCGCCATTCTGGTGGGTATTTGCAGGAAGTTTTTCTGTATATACCCAACGATGCTTGAAATGCACCAAAAGCTTCCCACAAATCCAAATTTGTTAATTTGAGTATAACATATATCTTATAATTTGAAAATGTATAGTGTGGAAAAGCAGAAAAAGTAGCCTCCCAGATGGCTTCTACATAGAAAATCTCAAATATATGTACAACATGCACAAAAACCACAACAAAACTTTGGCACTTTCTCACGAATTTCACGAAATTGAAAAAAATATGGAAACAAAGTAAAAAATACTTGAAAAATCTTGCCAAATAGTGTACAATGTCTTATGTTGTGAGTTGATAGCGATGAAGCGTGAGGTTGCCACACAGCACTATCGTGTGGGTTTTCCGTGGAGCAAATGTCAAGTTATAATACCTGGCGACAAGTCACTGTACAGAACAAAATATTCTGCCAAGGGCAGAAAAACGTGTAATTCAGCTTTCGGGAGGCTGATATCAGGGGTAACTGTGCGCCCCTTTCTCTTTCCGATGAGCGCGAAACACACGGATGAGTGTACAGTCACCGCTTGTCGTACTGAAATTTAAGTGCGAATAAGGAGGCGACTTTTTTTATGGCAAGTCAAGTAATGAGAATCACACTCAAGGCTTATGATCATCAGTTAATCGATGCATCTGCAGCAAAAATCGTTGAAACTGTAAAGAAAACAGGTTCCAAGGTGAGCGGTCCTGTGCCGTTACCAACTAAGAAGGAAGTTGTTACAATCTTAAGAGCCGTACACAAGTACAAAGACTCCAGAGAACAGTTCGAGCAGAGAACTCATAAGAGACTGATTGACATCATTGCACCTACACAGAAGACAGTAGATGCTCTGAGCAGTCTTGAAATGCCAGCTGGTGTTCACATCGTAATCAAGATGAAGTAATCACCGCTGCAAAAGCAAACAGAACGTAAAAGACGTTCAAAACACAAATTAGTTAGTAATCCTTAGGGTTTATATACAGGGTCCAAGCGTCATGCCGAAAGGCAAGGCCCAAGCATCCAGGTAGACCATCTAGGATGACCGGAGTGGGAAGATGGGAATGCACAGTTCACACAATCAACCCGGTCCGCTGTAGATTAACAGGAGGTGCAAAACATGAAGAAGGCTATTTTAGCTACAAAAGTCGGAATGACTCAAATCTTCAACGAAAACGGAATGTTAATTCCGGTAACTGTATTACAGGCTACTCCAAACGTTGTTACTCAGGTTAAGACAGTAGAAAACGACGGATACGCTGCAGTACAGGTTGGCTTTGGCGAGATCAGAGATGTTCTTGTAAACAAGCCAAGAAAGGGACACTTTGCTAAGGCTGGTGTTGCAAACAAGAGATTTCTTAGAGAGTTCAAGTTTGAAAACGCTGCTGAGTACACAGTAGGTCAGGAAATCAAGGCTGACATCTTCGCAGAAGGTGACAAGATTGACGCTACCGGTACTTCCAAGGGTAAAGGTTTCCAGGGTGCAATCAAGAGACACGGTTTATCCAGAGGTCCTATGAAGCATGGTTCTAAGTATCACAGACATGCAGGTTCCAATGGTCCGGCAACAACTCCGGGTCGTGTTTTCAAGGGTAAGCACATGCCAGGTCAGATGGGTAACGTAAAGGTAACAGTTCAGAACCTTGAAGTAGTTAAGGTTGATGTTGAAAACAACCTTCTCTTAGTTAAGGGTGCTGTTCCTGGTCCTAAGAAGGCTCTGCTTGTTTTAAAGGAAACCGTTAAGAAGGCAAACTAGAAAGCTTTAAGAAAGGAGGAACCAAACAATGGCAAACGTTAAGGTTTATAATATGGAAGGCAAGGAAGTTGGAACTTTAGAGTTAAACGACGCTGTCTTCGGTGTAGAAGTTAATGAGCATTTAATGCATTTAGCAGTAGTTGGCCAGCTTGCTAACAAGCGTCAGGGCACACAGAGTGCAAAGACACGTTCTGAAGTTAGCGGTGGCGGAAGAAAGCCATGGAAGCAGAAGGGTACCGGTCATGCAAGACAGGGTTCCACAAGAGCTGCTCAGTGGGTAGGCGGCGGTATGATTTTCGCTCCAAAGCCTCGTGATTACTCTGTAAAGATGAACAAGAAGGAAAAGGCAGCAGCTATTAAGTCTGCTTTATCTTCCAGAGTAGCAGAAGAAAAGATTTATGTTGTTGATTCCTTAGCTTTTGATGAAATCAAGACTAAGAAGATGGCAGCAGTTTTAGATAGCTTAAAGGTAGAAAAGGCACTGGTTGTTCTTGATAAGAAGGATGAAAACGTAATCCTTTCCGCAAGAAACCTTCCTGAAGTAAGAACAGTAATGAGCAACAGCATCAACGTTTACGACATCTTAAAGTACGGCTCCCTCGTTATTACTAAGGAAGCAGTTGCACAGATTGAGGAGGTGTACGCATAATGGCAGACTTAAAGTATTATGACGTTATCTTAGCTCCTATCGTAACAGAAAAGAGCATGAACTCCATGAGCGAGAAGAAGTACGCTTTCTCCGTTCATCCGGATGCTACAAAGACTCAGATTAAGGAAGCTGTAGAAAAGATGTTTGCGGGCACAAAGGTTGCTAAGGTAAACACAATCAACCAGGATGGTAAGACACGCAGACGTGGCATGACATTCGGTAAGACAGCAAAGACAAAGAAGGCAATTGTTCAGTTAACAGCTGACAGCGCAGAAATCGAAATTTTTGCAGGCCTGTAAGATTAGATAACACAGAAAAATGTTTCAGTGTTGTACCACTGAAAACAAACGTATTGTGTGAGATTTGAAAGGAGTACAAAATCATGGGAATTAAAACCTATAGCCCATATACACCTTCCAGAAGACACATGACAGGTTCTGACTTCAAGGAAATCACAGCAAGCAAGCCAGAAAAGTCCTTAGTAGTGTCTCTGAAGAAGAATTCCGGCCGTAACAACCAGGGTAAGATTACTGTAAGACACCAGGGTGGCGGCTACAGAACAAAGTATCGTCTTGTGGATTTCAAGAGAAATAAAGATGGCATTCCTGCAAAGGTTATGACTATCGAATACGATCCAAACAGAACAGCAAACATCGCTCTCATCTGCTATGCAGACGGTCAGAAGTCCTACATCCTTGCTCCTTACGGATTAAAGGTTGGCGACACTCTGATGAACGGTGAAACTGCAGAAGTTAGACTTGGTAACTGCTTACCACTTGCTAACATTCCTGTTGGTTCTTCCATCCACAACGTTGAGTTATATCCTGGCAAGGGTGGTCAGCTGGTTCGTTCCGCTGGTAACTCTGCTCAGTTAATGGCTAAGGAAGGTAAGTACGCTACACTGCGTCTTCCATCCGGCGAAATGAGAATGGTTCCAATCGGCTGCCGTGCAACTATCGGTCAGGTTGGTAACATTGATCACGAATTAATCAATATTGGTAAAGCTGGTCGTAAGCGCCACATGGGTATCAGACCTACTGTTCGTGGTTCCGTAATGAACCCTAACGATCATCCACACGGTGGTGGTGAAGGTAGAACAAGTATCGGTCGTCCAGGCCCTGTGACACCTTGGGGCAAGCCTGCTCTTGGTCTTAAGACACGTAAGAAGAGCAAGCAGTCCAACAAGCTCATCATCAGAAGACGCGACGGTAAGGCATTAACAAAGTAATTGATTAAGGAGGTAAATTGACATGGCACGTTCTTTAAAGAAAGGTCCATTCGCTGACGAGCATTTACTCAAGAAGGTAGATGCAGTAGTTAAATCCGGTGACAAGCAGGTTATTAAGACCTGGTCCAGACGTTCCACAATCTTCCCTCAGATGGTTGGTCTTACAATCGCTGTTCATGATGGAAGAAGACACGTTCCGGTATACATTACTGAAGACATGGTAGGACATAAGTTAGGTGAATTCGTAGCTACAAGAACCTATCGTGGTCACGGTAAGGATGAAAAGAAGGCAGGTAAGCGTTAGTTTTCCTAACGCTTCTCCTGTAGAAGTAAATTAGATTAGCCGGGCTTAGTTCCCAGGCGGAAGAAGAGTGGCGGAGAGCCGTCAAATTTGAAAGGAGGTAACATCCATGGCAAAAGGACATAGATCCCAGATAAAGAGAGAAAGAAACGAGAATAAGAGAGACAGAAGACCATCTGCTAAGTTATCTTACGCTAGAGTATCTGTTCAGAAGGCTTGTTTCGTTCTTGATGCTATCAGAGGCAAGGATGTACAAACAGCACTTGGTATTTTAGCATATAACCCAAGATATGCTTCTACTTTAATTGAAAAGTTATTAAAATCTGCAATCGCAAACGCAGAAAACAACAACGGTATGGACCCATCCAAGCTTTACATTGCAGAGTGCTACGCTAACTGCGCTCCAACAATGAAGCGTGTTCACCCAAGAGCACAGGGTAGAGCTTATAGAATCTTAAAGAGAATGAGTCACATCACAATCGTGTTGAATGAAAGATAAGGAGGGCAATCATGGGACAGAAAGTTAATCCTCATGGATTAAGAGTTGGTGTTATCAGCGGCTGGGAATCCAGATGGTATGCAGAAGCTGATTTCGCTGATAACTTAGTAGAAGACTACAAGATCAGAAAATTCCTTAAGAAGAAGTTATACAGTGCAGGAATTGCAAAGATTGAAATCGAGAGAAGAGCAGCTGACCAGATTAAGGTTATCATCTTCACAGCTAAGCCGGGCGTAGTTATCGGTAAGGGCGGTGCTGATATCGAAAACTTAAAGGTAGAACTTGGCAAGTACACTTCCAAGAAGCTCAACCTTGAAATCAAAGAAATCAAGAGACCAGACAGCAGTGCTCAGCTTGTAGCTGAAAACATTGCTCAGCAGTTAGAGAACCGTGTATCCTTCAGACGTGCAATGAAGTCCACAATGTCCAGATCCATGAAGTCCGGCGTTAAGGGCATCAAGACTTGCGTTTCCGGTCGTTTAGCCGGTGCAGATATTGCTCGTTCCGAGCACTACATTGAAGGAACTATTCCTCTTCAGACATTAAGAGCTGATATCGATTATGGATTCGCAGAAGCTGATACAACCTACGGTAAGTTAGGTGTTAAGGTTTGGATCTACAATGGTGAAGTTCTTCCAACCAAAGCAGGCAAAAAGGAAGGGAGCGATAAATAATGTTAATGCCAAAAAGAGTAAAGCGTCGTAAGCAGTTCCGCGGCAGCATGAGAGGTAAGGCTTTAAGAGGCAATACAATTTCCAATGGTGAATATGGTATCGTAGCTATGGAACCAGCTTGGATTAAGAGTAATCAGATCGAAGCAGCCCGTATCGCTATGACCCGTCATATTAAGCGTGGTGGTAAAGTTTGGATCAAGATTTTCCCAGACAAGCCGGTAACAAGTAAGCCAGCTGAAACACGTATGGGTTCCGGTAAGGGTTCCCTTGAATACTGGGTAGCAGTTGTTAAGCCGGGCCGTGTAATGTTCGAAATCGCAGGTGTTAATGAAGAAGTTGCGAGAGAAGCATTACGTCTCGCTACACACAAGCTTCCTGTTAAGTGCAAGATTGTATCTCGCGCAGATTTAGAAGGAGGTGCGGGCAGTGAAAACTAGTAAGTACGTAGAAGATTTAAGAAATAAGTCTGTTGCTGAACTCAATGAAGAATTAGTCGCTGCTAAGAAGGAACTCTTTAACTTAAGATTCCAGAACGCAACGAATCAGTTAGACAACACAAGCAGAATTAAGGATGTTAGAAAGAACATCGCAAGAATCCAGACTGTAATTTCCAGTAAGGAAGCTTAATTCTGAATATCTGATTACAGAAATGACTCAACAAGAAAGGAGTAACTGTTGTGGAAAGAAATCTTAGAAAAGTTCGTATCGGTAAAGTAGTTAGCGATAAGATGGATAAGACAATCGTTGTAGCAGTAGTTGACAACGTAAAGCATCCTCTTTACAGCAAGATCGTAAAGAGAACATACAAGTTAAAGGCTCATGATGAGAATAACGAGTGCAAGATCGGCGATAGAGTAAAGGTTATGGAAACAAGACCTCTCTCCAAGGATAAGAGATGGAGACTCGTTGAAATCATTGAAAAGGCTAAGTAAGATAGGTTTTTAACCAAATTTGGAAAGGAGTATCAGACATGGTACAGACAGAAACCAGACTCAAGGTTGCTGACAATACCGGTGCTAAGGAATTACTTTGCATCAGAGTACTTGGCGGCTCCGTTAGAAGATATGCAGGTGTTGGTGATATCATCGTTGCTTCCGTTAAAGATGCAACACCAGGCGGTGTTGTTAAGAAGGGCGACGTTGTTAAGGCAGTAGTTGTTCGTACAGTAAAGGAAGTTCGTCGTAAAGACGGTTCTTACATCCGTTTCGATGATAACGCTGCAGTTATTATCAAGGAAGACAAGAACCCTAAGGGAACTCGTATTTTTGGACCGGTTGCAAGAGAATTAAGAGAAAAGCAGTTCATGAAGATTATCTCTCTTGCTCCGGAAGTATTATAGGAGGGTGTCAGTTATGTCAATGTTAAAGATTAAAAAAGGTGACACCGTAAAGGTTATCGCCGGTAAAGATAAGGGCAAAGAAGGCAAGGTTATTGCTGTAGAAGGCGGTAAGGTACTGGTTGAAGGTGTTAACACCGTAACTAAGCACACAAAGGCATCCCAGGCAAATCCTAAGGGCGGTATCGTTCATCAGGAAGCTGCAATTGATGCATCCAATGTTATGCTCGTTGTTAAGGGTAAGACCACAAGAGTTGGTTTTAAGACCGTTGAAGACAAGAAGGGCACAAAGAAGGTACGTGTTGCTAAGGCAACTGGCGAAGTTATCGACTAATTCTGGGAAGGAGGTCATAGAACGTGGCTAGATTAAAAGAAACATATCAGAATGAAATTTCTGTTGCAATGCAGAAGAAGTTCGGTTACAAGAATGTAATGGAAATTCCGAAGCTTGATAAGATCGTTATTAACATGGGTGTCGGCGAAGCAAAGGAAAACGCTAAGGCACTTGAATCCGCTGTCAGAGATATGGAAATTATCGCTGGTCAGAAGCCGGTTATTACAAAGGCAAAGAAGTCCGTTGCAAACTTCAAGATCAGAGAGGGTCTTGCAATTGGATGTAAGGTTACTTTAAGAGGCGACAAGATGTATGAGTTCGCTGATCGTTTAATTAACCTTTCCTTACCTCGAGTTCGTGACTTTAGAGGTGTTAACCCTAACGCATTCGACGGCAGAGGTAACTACGCACTTGGTATCAAGGAGCAGTTAATCTTCCCTGAAATCGAATACGATAAGGTTGATAAGGTTAGAGGTATGGACATTATCTTCGTTACTACCGCTAAGACCGATGAAGAAGCTCGTGAACTGTTAACATTATTTGGTATGCCATTTAGCAAATAATTTAAGGAGGGAATACCATGGCAAAGACTTCTATGAAGTTAAAACAGCAGCGTAAGGCAAAGTTTTCCACTCAGGAATACAACCGTTGCAGAATTTGTGGTCGTCCACACGCTTATTTAAGAAAGTACGGAATCTGCAGAATTTGCTTCCGTGAATTAGCATATAAGGGCGAAATTCCAGGTGTTAAGAAGGCATCTTGGTAAGATGAAGTCTCTCCGGCAGGCGTAAAGCTTACCGGAAGAGCGGTCCCCCTCGCGGGACAGTAGGAGCCGGCCAATCGGCTGGCAAGGTTTGATACTTTACACGCAATTTGGGACGTGTATAAAGTCAGATTTTATAAGGAGGACAATCAAATGTCATTTAGTGATCCAATTGCAGATATGCTCACAAGAATCCGTAATGCAAACACTGCAAAGCATGATACAGTAGATGTTCC
>JAZNXI010000149.1:0-6913 GCA_045593825.1 Lachnospiraceae bacterium | reverse complement strand
TTACCGAGAATTAAAATATAGTTTAATACCAGGTTTACAAATACCGCAACTACACCTGCAATCATCGGAAGCACTGCTTCACTGATTTCACGAAGGGTACTTGCATAAATCTGCACGACCACAAACGGCAGGAAGCCTACCAACATAATCTGAAGATACTGCATGGCATACTGCAAGGTTTCCGCATTTGCCGCAGCAGAATTACTTTCATCCAAATATAAGGAAATCAAAGGCTCTCCATACATGGAGAAAATCACAGCACCGATTGCAGTAATTACAAATCCGATTACTAATTTAAAGCGGAATACATACCGCAAACCATCATTATTTCCTTGTCCAAAAAACTGGGCACCAAAAATACCAGCACCGGACATGCCGCCAAAAATGCAAAGGTTATACACAAAAATCAGCTGATTGGCAATGGCTACGCCGGACATCTGATTGGTACCAACCTGTCCCACCATAATATTATCCAACAGACTGACAAAGTTGGTAATACCATTCTGAATCATAATCGGGACTGCAATCAGCAGCACCATTCTATAAAATTTCTTATCTCCGATAAATTTCTTCAAAAACTCTTTCATGACTTCTCTCTCCAAAATACTATATTATATAAAATGCACATTTCCTCACAACACTATGTATCCATCATATTAGTATACAACGAAATATGTTTTCTTTCAATCAAAACATCGTTCTTCTTTTTCACTTTAAACCGCAACGCTTTAAAGCAATCCAGTATTGACAATCAAAATTTCTTGTTTTACAATAAAAGCAATATTATATTACTTTCGGAAAGGAGCTTTTGTTCCATGCAAGCAAAACATTTTGGCTTTATCGGCTTTGGATTAATCGGTGGTTCCATTGCCCGTGCCTTAAAAGCCCTCGTAACAGAAACCCCGGTACTTACTGCCTTCCAATACGGCAGCACACCATCCCAGTCTCTTACTCTCGCAAAAGAAGATGGTGTTCTGGATAATATTACAACCAATCTGCAGGATTTTTCCTCCTGTGATATGATTTTCCTTTGTGCTCCGGTACAAAAAAATATTGAGTACCTGACACAGCTGAAAGATATTATTTCCCCTTCCTGCCTTCTTACCGATGTTGGCAGCGTCAAAGGAAATATACACAGAGAAATTTCCAGGTTAGGTTTAGACCACTGCTTTATCGGCGGACATCCAATGACCGGTTCCGAAAAAACAGGATATGAACATTCCAATATTCTTTTGCTGGAAAATGCATACTATATCTTGACACCAACAGCAAAAACAAAACCCTCTGACCTAAAATATTACACTGCCCTTGTCAACACTATAGGTGCCATTCCTATTGTACTGGATCCGGAAGAACACGACAAAATCACTGCAGCCATCAGCCATGTACCACACATTATCGCCGCTCAGCTGGTTAATTTAATCCAAAACTCCGGTACATTGGAACCAAAAATGCGTCTGTTGGCAGCCGGCGGCTTTAAAGATATTACACGTATAGCCTCTTCCTCTCCGGAAATATGGGAAAACATCTGCATGTCCAATAAAGAAAGTATTTGCGACATGTTGACCGTCTACCAGAATTCCCTGGAAGATGCAAAACGCATGATTCTTTCCGGAGAAAATGAAAATTTGTATCAGATGTTTGATGTTGCAGGCAATTACCGAAGCTCTATTCCGGCCAATTCCAAGGGTGCTTTAATGTCCACCTTCGAACTGTTTGTGGATATTAAGGATGAAACCGGTGCACTGGCGCTCTTAGCCACCCTGCTTTCCCTGCATGGCATCAGCATCAAAAATATTGGAATCATCCATAACCGCGAATTTGAGCAGGGTGTTCTGCGCATCGAATTCTACGATAAGGAAGCCGTAGCCAAAGCCACCAAGGTATTGGATACCAACGGATATCATATTTATATCAGAAAATAGAATTTTTATTGTATAAAATAGCAAAAAATGAGGATTGAATAGCTATTTCTTTGTAGAATATCCCTAAAAATTGCAGTACACTTACAACTGTAGTGCAACACATTAACACAACAAAGTGCACTAAAGTAAAAATTTTAAGGAGGATGAAGTTATGAAAAAGTTCGTACTTCGTGTTTTAGCAGTTTTAATGGTAGCTGCAATGATGGTACCTTCCATGGGTAACGTAACTACTGCTCTTGCAGATGAGGCAGTTACTCTGGATCTTACACAAAAAGGATTAGTAGTTGGTGAAGCGCCAACAGATAATGCAGACGGTTCCGTTACTTTTAGCGGCGGTCTTACCATGAAGTGCACATTCCCACTTCCAACCACATTAGCAGCAGGCGAAAGCGTAAAGGTTAACGCAACAATTAAGTTTGATTCTGCTGACGATGCGGGCGTGCGTTTCTATCTTGTTAACGGCGTAGACGTTAATATTGCTACAGAAATTGCAACTGTTGCAAATGACGGCAGCGGCGTTGTTGAAGCAACCTTTACTTTAACAGCAGCTTCCGATGCAACAGAAATCTTATTCGCAAGCTCCGGTTACGGTGTATACATGAACAATATTACACTTTGTGACATTACTTTAGGCGACAAGCCTGCAGAAGCTCCTGCAGCAACAGGCGACCTCGTTGCTCTTGACCTTACCGGCAATGTAGTAATCAATGGTGAAGCTCCTGCAGCTAACGCAGACGGCAGCCTTACTTTCAGCGGCAAGGTTTCCCAGAAAGTTGCTTTCCCACTTCCTGAAGCATTAGCAGCAGGCGATTCTGTAAAGGTTAATGTTACTGTAAAGTTTGACTCTGCTGAAGATACCGCTGTTCGTTTCTACCTTATCAACGGTGTTGACGTTAATACCGCAGCAGGAATTGAACTTGTTGAAAATACCGGCGCAGTAGTTGAAAAGTCCTTCACTTTAACAGCTGCTTCCGATTCTGCAGAAATCTTAATGGCAAGCTCCGGTTGGGGTGTATTCATTGATAACGTTACTCTTACAGAAATCACTTTAGGTGACAAGCCTGTGGTTGAAGAACCAAAGGAAGAGCCTAAGGATGAGCCAAAGGAAGAACCTAAGGACGAACCAATCGAAATCACCGGTGATGAATATGTAATCAAGGCCGGCGATACACTTCGCGAAATTGCTAAGGCGTGTGGCCTTACCGTTGAAGAATTAGCAAAGGCAAACAACATCGAAAATCCTAACTTAATCCACAAGGGTGCTAAGTTAGTAATTCCTACTGTTGATGCTGCTAAGAGACATATCGTTGTTAAGGGCGATACTCTTTCCAAGATTGCAAAGACATATGGTTACACTGTAGATGAACTTGTAAAGGCTAACAACATCGAAAATCCTAACTTAATCCACAAGGGTCAGCTTATTGTATTACCATAAAACTACATAAACAATTCAAAAGGGTGCGGATATTCGTCCGCACCCTTTTTATAAATCTTTCTACTTTTCCAAATAATTCTGTACCTTTTTTGCTGCCTTTAACATGTTCTTCGGATGTTCCTCTGCCATGTCGTACAGCTGCTCCAGAAGCTCTCTGTGAATGTCTTCCTTTTCTTCCTCTTCCGGTTCTTCCTCCAGAAAAACCTTATATAACATACAGATATCATCTAAAGTCAATTCATCATAGTTTACTTCAAGATAATCGGTGATGGTATTAATATCCTCCTGTACAAATTCCATCATTTCTTCATACTGCTCTCTTGTCATAAAATTATCCTCCCTAACTTAAATTATCATCATGGCGTCGCCAAAGCTGAAGAAACGGTAACGCTCCTGCACCGCTTCATTATATGCGGCTAATACGTTTTCTCTTCCTGCAAGTGCAGAAACCAACATTAAAAGTGTGGATTCCGGCAAATGGAAATTGGTAATAAGGCCATCCAACACCTTAAACTGATATCCCGGATAAATGAAAATGCTGGTATCATCCTCTTTGGCCTGAACCATACCGTTTTCGTCAGCCGCAGATTCCACTGTACGGCAGCTGGTAGTTCCTACACAAATGATACGTCCGCCATTTTTCTTTGCATTATTAATTTTCTCTGCCTCTTCCGGAAGCACCTGATAGGTTTCCGTATGCATATGGTGATCCAATATATTGTCTTCCTTTACCGGACGGAACGTACCAAGCCCTACATGCAGAGTTACATTAGCAATGGTAATTCCTCTCTTTTCCACTTCCTCTAACAGTTCTTTCGTAAAGTGCAATCCGGCAGTCGGCGCAGCGGCAGAACCTTCGTGCTTAGCATACACCGTCTGATAACGGTTTTTGTCCTGTAACTTATGAGTAATATACGGTGGCAGTGGCATCTGACCCAGCTGATCTAAAATTTCCTCAAAAATGCCTTCATACCGGAACTGAACCAGACGATTGCCCTCTTCAACAATATCAAGCACTTCTGCTGTAAGAATACCGTCGCCAAACCGGATTTTTGTACCCGGCTTTGCCTTTTTGCCCGGTTTAACGAGCGTTTCCCAAATATCGTTTTCCCTGCGCTTTAATAATAAAAGTTCTATCTGGGCACCTTTAGTTTCAACCCCATTGCCTGCACCTTCCGGTAAAATCCTTTCACCAATCAAACGGGCCGGAATAACCTTGGTGTTATTAATAACCAGGCAGTCACCCTCTTTTAAATAATCAAGAATGTGTGGAAAAGTCAGATGCTTTGTTGCACCGCTTTCTTTATCCAATACCAGTAATCTGGAGGAAGAACGGTCTTGCAGTGGATCCTGGGCAATCAATTCTTCCGGTAAATCAAAATTAAAATCCTGCTTTTTCATCTTACACTTGCTCCTGTAAAATAATACTCAATAATTTGTTTATAATTAAAACCTGCTTCGGCCATTCCTTTGGCTCCGTACTGACTCATACCAACGCCGTGTCCGTAACCCATACCGGCAAACAAAAGCTCCTCTTCCTTTTCCGGAGCGGTTCTTGGATAATTGCTCAAATTATCTGCGCTCCTTACAATATACTGCTCTATCTCCCGGGATGCTTTATCCACACTCTCTGCGGAAGCAATATACATGTTGCTGATTTGTCCGGAAGTCATACCGTCTGCACTCAACACCGATACTTCATCCGGAACATCTCCATGCCTTACTATTTTAAACTTTGTGCTGTATAAATTCAAGACGGTTCTGATGGTTGTTCCCTGCAGAGTAAGGGATTGCTTTCCGCTTTTTAACCGCAGAGCATAGGCTCTGTTTGTGTCGGAATATTTGGAAACCGACAACTCATCGATTTCTCCCAAAACTATTCCCTGTTTAACCAGCTTGTTTTTTATTTCGGTCATTGTTAAAAGTTCCTGCCACACTTCCCGGCTTGCATTATGCTCATAATAGTCCGGAACACTTTGTAAGTATGGCAGTTTTACTGCCCAGACATCTTTTGAGGACTCTGTGCGTCCGCCGCTGGTAGAAAAATAATACGCTGACACCACTTTGTCATTGTAACATACCATTTCCCCTTTTGTGGCATCCACTGCCTTATTACACCTTGCAGACTCGACCAAATATCCTTTATACACCTGTGAAGACACGGTGTCAACTATTTTATACCCTTTTTTTGCATTTGATGAACCACCAAACCCCGCCTTTATCAATGCATAGCTTCTGGCGCATACTGCCTGGGCCTTTAACGCCTCCTCATGCCATTCGGAAGGTATTTCCGAAGGCACCACGCCATACAGATATTCTTCCAGCGGCACAATATTTACTGCGGTCAGTGTGGAAGAATTGTATCTGCCAATTTCCATTCTTCCCCGGTATGCCCTGGTCCCCATATCGATACAATAAACATCGTTTTCGTATGCAGTTAATGGTCTTAGCTGCGGATATGCATATTGTCCGTCCACATCTATTAACAGTGTCCCAAAGGATCCTGACACCTGAATCCGGTAATTATTCTCGGACAATATTTCAAAATCCGAGGTTCCCGTAATATCCTCCAGCATCTTTACCGTCTGCTCCGCATCCGAAACTTCCGAAGCATTCCCGAAATACACATGCCAGCTGCATTGATATGAGCTTCCGGGATATGCTTCCAACCCCAGCTTACGGTATTCTTTTGCCGCCTGCAAGGCCGCAGTATAGCTGCCATACACTGCTTTTTCTGAAATGAAATATCCATTTACCGGTGTGAAAGAAAAGCCTGAGGAACTCTCCAACACTGCTTCCTGTAAATACATATTGTCAATGCAATATCCATATCCTATTTTTTTATTGTAAACCGTAAGTGTTTCTTTGTTGGAATACAATGAAGCAAGTCCCACTCTGATTTCCTGCTTTGCAGGCACAATTTCTGCAAATACGGAGACCTGTCCCATAATCTGCAGCAGTAATAACAGCAGTGCAAGAAACACTTTTCCTTTATGATTTTTCATAAAACTACCTTCCTTTGTCCTATCATTTTACATGATTTTGTTCCAATACGCCACCATTTCCATAAGATAATATAAAAAAAATTTAAAATTTATCATTTTTTCATTGTTTCTGGTAAGTTCGTGAGTTATAATAGCGTCTGATGTAGTTTTTATTACTATATCTCCTTTTTAGAATAACTACCATTTTATATACAAATGATTTACCGTTGAAAGGATACTTACATTATGTCAGACAAAAAACACTATACCCTTGGAATTGATATCGGTTCCACTACCGTAAAAACCGCCGTATTAGATGATAACGGCGAACTTGTATTTTCTGCCTACGAACGTCATTATGCCGACATTCAGGGAACCCTTTCCAAAATATTACAGGAATTCCGTATGCAGGAGGGAGAATGCTCTCTTTCTGCCGCCATTACCGGTTCCGGCGGATTAACTCTGGCAAAACACTTAAACATTCCGTTTATCCAGGAAGTGGTTGCTGTGGCTTCTGCCCTGCAAAAGGCAGCTCCGCATACCGATGTTGCCATCGAGCTTGGCGGCGA
>JAZNXI010000148.1:0-9263 GCA_045593825.1 Lachnospiraceae bacterium | reverse complement strand
TATAATATGAGCTGTTTGCGAAGTATTAGGAAAATTCGTTGAGTAATACTGTAAATAATGTTAATTTAAGTGTGGCAGGTGATCGCGGCTGCAAAACCGAAAGGTTGCAGGTGAGGAAAGTCCGGGCTTCATAGGGCAGGGTGCCGGATAACGTCCGGTGGAGGTGACTCCAAGACTAGTGCAATAGAAAAGAAACAGCTCATCCCTTGCGGTGAGTCATGGTGGAATGGCGGGGTAAGAGCCCACCGCTTGGCTGGTAACAGACAAGGCTGTGTAAACTCCACCCGAAGCAAGACCGAATAGGAAGCGATACGGCGGCCCGTCGTGCTTCCGGGTTGGTTGCGTTCTGTCCGGGGAACCGGGCAGAGGAGCTGTGCGGTAACGTACAGTCAAGAAAGATGACCGTTTGATACAGAACCCGGCTTATAGTGCTGCTCAAAAGAAAAAAGCGAAGGCTTGTTGTAAGAAAAAAAGAATTTTGAGTTACTATTTCTGTGTTCGCCTGCCTCTTCGGACACTTAGAAATAGTAATCTCAAAATTCATTAGTTTACAACAAGCCTTTTTATAGTTGGTTTGAGTAGTGCTGTAAGCCGGGGCACGCAGTAAAAAAGCAAAAATTACTTCTTGTTAAAGTTTCTTATTTTAGAAGAGATTCTCACCTTCATCAGTAAGTTTGCATATTCAATGTCAGAAATTCCCTCTATATAATTAATTGGAAAGTTCTTGTTTATGCCCTGTTCTTGTAGAAGCATGGCAGCGCGGTTATAGGCGGCAGCGGCTTCGTTTTCGGTAGGGTATCTTCCTACAATATAATCTCCATTAATATGGATTTTGGTGACATAGACTTCGCGGCCTTTTAAGATTTGCTTGGTGACGCCGTGGTAGCGGTTGATGATTTCGATGTTGCGGTAGCGGAAGTCGGTGTCATCGCCGTTAACGAAGCGGTAGTCCCGGCCGGGGACGGCGTAGTTTTTGATGCCGTAACGGGAAAGAATATTTACCTGCATGCCGTAGTCTGCCACAAAAAGATGGTTGCCCCGCTTCATAATCTTATGGTTGGAGTAGTAAAACAGGTCGTCTACATCAAAACGGAACCGGACCGTTTGGCTGTAATGGTACAGGAAGGAGCGGTGCTCCAGATAGATAGGTGTTTTGATATAAATGTCGTTGTCGCGGTAGTTTAAAAGTACCACCCATTTTTCAAAGGGAAGCGTCTGTTGCTCCGGTTTGTAATGTTCTAAAAGGCGGGAGGCGGGCTGGCGGGTAGAAAACAGGGAAGATGCTTCCAGGTAGGCCCGGTGTGCCGTCTGCTCATCAGGAAAACTGCCCAGACTGATATGCTTTCCGCCGTGGGTGATGGATGCTCGGTATAAGGTTGTTCCGTCCTTTTTTTTGTTCAAATATACGCCCGGGAGCATGTTTTTACCTCCAAAATGCACAATAAATCATGATTTACCTATAGTCTACACTATAAGTACAAAAATGAAAACGGAAAAAGTGTTGTGCAAAAATCACAAAAAAAGTCAAAAAAAATGGTAAAAACGCACAAAAGAGGTAAAGGATGGCGAAAAAAAGGTTTTATTTTTTTAGAAGATATAACGAAAATCGGAAGAACCGATTGACAGAATGCGGGTTTTTGGTTTAAACTCACTCCTCGAAGTTGACAAAATATCGATTTTTTAAGTAATTTATTTTGAGAAAAACGAGGTAAAATATGTTTAAGCAGAAGAAATGGTTCGTATTATTTGCGGCTTTGTTTTTAGGACTGGCTGTTCAAATTTTCGCACCGGAGGGTTTTGTAAGAACCGCAAATGCAGAAGCAAAAAAGGCAGTAATCAAAGTAGAATTAGAGAATACAACAGAAGAAACAAAAGCTTCCTTGGATTTGATATGTGCGGAAGATGTTTGGAAGAATGTGTATCATGAGTTTAAGTATGGTGAGATGACGGATGCAAAGCTGGCGGCAATTGCGCTGGCAGAAGTAAAAAAACGTGATCTGGATTTGATGTCCAGCTCCACCGACCACATCGTAAATTACCACGGCAAGCGTTTCGCCATCACCGATGATGATTATCAGGTGTTATTAAAAATTGTTCATGCGGAAGCAAGCACCGAGGATGTTATCGGAAGAATTCTGGTAGCGAATGTTGTATTGAACCGTAGGGAAATCGGCTTTGGTGGTGATACCATCGCAGAAGTTGTTTTTGATGAAGGACAATTCGCTCCGGTTGCCAACGGAAGAATTTTCCGTGTAACTCCGGATGAGGTTACCATAGAAGCAGTAGAGCGTGCGTTAAACGGTGAGGATTATTCCCAGGGTGCGTTATACTTTATGCAGAGAGATGCAGCGAGTAAGAGAGGCATCCGTTGGTTTGATAATCATCTGACATTTTTATTCAAGCACGGCTGCCACGAATTCTTTACAGAAAAAGATTGATAAAAAAGAATAATTTATCTTGCTAAAGCGGAAAAGTTGTGATAAGATGTGACAAAATGGGTTGCGAAGAACCCGGAAGGTCACATCTTTTTCTGTTAGAAACGATGTGGAAGAAAGAGGAGGATTACATAATGGTACGTTATAAGAGCACAAGAAATTCCAATATATCCGTAACTGCATCCGAGGCAGTGTTAAAGGGTCTGGCCGATGACGGCGGCTTATTTGTTCCGGATTCCATTCCGGCATTAGATGTTTCCCTGCAGGATTTAGCAGGCAAGTCTTATCAGGAAGTGGCTTACGAGGTAATGAAGCTGTTCCTTTCCGATTACACCGAAGAAGAATTAAAGCACTGCATTAACAGCGCTTATGATGATAAGTTTGATACCAAGAAGATTGCTCCGTTAAAGGAAGCAGACGGTGCGTACTATCTGGAATTATTCCACGGCGCTACCATCGCATTTAAGGATATGGCGCTTTCCATTCTGCCACACCTTCTTACCACAGCGGCAAAGAAGCACAACATGAAGGAAGAAATCGTAATCCTTACCGCAACCTCCGGCGACACCGGTAAGGCAGCTCTGGCAGGCTTTGCGGATGTACCGGGCACAAGCATCATCGTGTTCTATCCAAAGGACGGTGTCAGCAAGATTCAGGAAAAGCAGATGGTTACCCAGGTGGGCGACAACACAAACGTTGTGGCAATCCACGGTAACTTCGACGATGCCCAGACCGGTGTTAAGGAAATCTTTGGCGACAAGGCACTGGCTGCACGCATGAAGGAGCAGGGCTATCAGTTCTCCTCCGCAAACTCCATCAACATCGGCCGTCTGGTTCCACAGGTGGTTTACTACGTATATACATATGCAACTTTGGTTGCAGAAGGCAAGCTTACCTGCGGCGAACCGATGAACGTTGTGGTTCCTACCGGTAACTTCGGTAACATTCTGGCTGCGTACTATGCAAAACAGATGGGTGTGCCGGTAAAGAAGTTAATTTGCGCTTCCAACGAAAACAAGGTTCTGTTTGATTTCTTCCAGACAGGCGTTTACGACAGAAAGCGTGACTTCGTGCTGACCAGCTCCCCATCCATGGATATCTTGGTATCCAGTAACTTAGAGCGTCTTATCTACACCTGTGCCGGTGAAGATTCCGACGTAAATGCAAAGCTCATGCAGCAGTTAAAGGAAGAAGGCAAGTACGAAATTACTTCCGATATGAAGGCAAAGCTTGCTGATTTTGCCGGCGGCTACGCTACCGAAGCAGAAACCGCAGCAACCATCCGCAAGGTTTACGAAAAGACCGGCTATGTTATCGATACCCACACTGCGGTTGCAGCAACTGTCTTCTATAAGTATAAAGAAGAAGCAAAGGACGATACCGTAACCGTTATCGCATCCACCGCCAGCCCATACAAGTTTACAAGAAGTGTTATGGAAGCGGTAGAAAACAAGGCTACCGATGAAGATGACTTCACTCTGGTAGACCGCCTCTGCGAAGTATCCGGCGTAAAGGTTCCGAATGCCATCGAAGAAATCCGCAATGCCAAGGTTCGTCATACCATGGTTTGTGACAAGGATAAGATGCAGGAGACCGTAACAGGTATTCTTGGTTTAAAGTAAAAAAACGTAACTTAATAAGAAATTGCAAAAAAAGGGACATTTACAGACGTGAATGTCCCTTTTGTGACAAAAATATTACGCCGCAGTTATAAATTTTTTAAAAAAATATGAAAATAAACCAATTATGACAAAAGCATGACATAGATTTGACACAATCAAGGTGCATTATTATGTCAGGTCAAGCAGATTGCCCATTCCGCAAGGGGTTGCCCCGAACCGGGTGTCACATCCTAATCCGATATACGATTTGGGGTGAAATCCTTAAAGAGCAAGCAATCCTGTTTTGAACAAAATCAAATCCAGACAGATGAAAATAGCCGGGGGAGGTTCAGCAAAATTAAAATTTGTTGAAAATACTTGACCTTTGAACACAAAATTGCTATAATCATCTTGTTATTGGAACGACTACGTCCAAATTTTGCCCATTTTGAAGAATTTTGACGGCACAGCAGCACGGCAGAAAACCGATGAGTGTACAAAATGGAAGGCGGGTCAAAAAAACCATATATTATTTAAGGAGGAAAATATGATGAAGAGTTTCTTTAAGAAGCTTTCCCTCGTTATGGCTCTTGCTATGGTTGTATCCATGATGGCTCCAGCCGCTTCTGCTTTCGCAGCTGACCTCATCATTGCTGGTCAGGAAGAAGCAAAGGCTGACGCTAAGGAAGAGTATAGCGTGGCAGTTGGCGAAGAAGTAGACTTCAAGTTCTACGGCGCCGCAGCTGGTTGGCAGGATCTCTATAAGTGGGAATCCGCTGACGAAACCATCGCTAAGCCACTCGTAAACGAGAAGGGCGAGCAGGATGGTAGATTTGAAGGTCTCAAGGATGGTGAGGTTGAAGTTATCCTTACAATCGGCGAGCAGAAGGCTACTGTTAAGTTAGTAGTAGGTGAAGGTGTTGTTGAAGTAGTTGACGACAAGTCCTTCGAAGTTAAGCAGACAACAGCTAACACTGTTGAAATCACATTTGCTGATGCAAAGAATGCAACTAAGGATATCACAGTTACTAAGCTTGGTAAGACCACAACAGGTGCTGTTACAGAAATCGTATGGCCTGTAAACAAGGTTGAGCTTAAGGACAACAAGGCAACTGTTACTACTTGGGTTGACTTCGGTACTGGCGAATACAGATTCACAGCTAATGGCGAATCCGTAGATGCAGCTACAGCAGTTGGTTACCCAGATTTCGCAGTAATCACTTACAAGGATACTTACACATATGCAGAAAACGGCAACAAGGCTTCCACACCTGAAATCGCTGTTTATGATGCAAATGGCGTTAAGCTTACCGGTTATACTAACTGGTATTTCGAACTTCTCAACACAGATGCTAACGCATACGTTGAGAACACCACTGGTAATCTTTACCTTTGGAGCGTAGGTGCAGTAGCAAACATCAAGGCTACTCTTACTTACGTAGTTGGCACAGAGTCCAAGACTATTGAATGCCCAGTTGTTGTTACATGTGCAGCTAAGCCAGCTTACACTGTAAACAACTACATTGAAAAGTATGCTCTTGTTGCTCCTGGTACAGCAGCTGACAAGATCACATGGGGCAAGACAGACGTTATCATCAACGATGGTACTTACAAGGTAGCTGGTATTGTTAAGGATTCCTTAGACAAGACTAACTCCATCAGTGCAGTTTCCATCGATGACAAGAACCCATTATTAAATGGTTACTATGTAAGATATGCTTCCAGCAACCCAAGCATCGCACTTGTTGATGATGTAACAGGTGATGTTCTCGGTGTTAACACTGGTTCCGCTTATGTTTTAGTTTCCATGTACAAGACCGCAACTCCATCCGATATCGCTATCGGTGTTATTGCAGCTATTCCTGTAAATGTTTGTGCAGCTAAGAAGGCAACTGTTGTTACTCTTGACAAGTATGTTGATACTCTTCTTACAGAAGGTGACTTCACAACATCCACAGTTACTGCAACTGTTAAGGATCAGTACAATGGTAACTGGACAGATTCCGTTGCAAGCGTATATGCAAAGGTTAATGATGTTGAATACTCCAACAACACAGGTTATGTAACTCTTGACGGTGCTAAGTTCACTATCGACGCTAAGAAGTTCGCAGCTGTAACTGTAAACTCCATCAGCTTCGAAGTTAAGATGGCTTCCGGCTTAAAGGCTACTTATGTTCTTACAATTAAGAAGCTTCCGGAAAAGGTAAATCAGCAGTATGCACTTAATGTTGATGGCGCTAACATTGCTTTAGGTAACGACTTTGATGGCACAGCTAATGTAAAGGTTGTTTCCGCATGGGCAGGCAGCAGCTACCTCAACACTAACTTCTACTATGGCAAGCCAGCTACTTGCACAGTTGGTGATCTTTACGTAACAGTAACAGGTCCAGACGGCAAGGATCTGACAGCTACAAGCGCTACAACAGCAGCTCTTGTATTCAACGCTATCACAAGCAATGCTACAACAGATGGTCTTAAGACTATGGCTCTTGGTCAGTACATTGTTAAGCTGAATCAGGTAACTCAGGTTGCTACTGGTTCCGACAACAAGCAGATTGTAAACACTGTTCTTTGCGATACTAAGGTATTCGAAATCAAGAACAGCTTACCAGGCGTAGCTGATTTCAAGGTTAAGAGCAACAAGTATACAACAGATGCAATTGCTGTTGATACAGTAGAGTTCAAGGTTAACAACGTAGCTTGGGATGGTTCCAACTTCGAAGTAACCAACGTTAACGCTAAGGAATTAGATGGTAGCGTATATGTATACGACTTCACAGTTAAGATTCCTTACGGTGATGGCTTCTACACCAAGAAGATTACTGTTAACCAGCTTTTCACAAAGTAATTTATTTACTAAAAGTGAATAAGGAGTTTACTCCATAATTAAAACCGGGTTCCGAAAGGAGCCCGGTTTTTAATTTGACGATAGAAAAATAAAGAACGATATGTAAATTTATGCTTTGAACTGAAATTTTTATTGAAATATGCTAATAAAAACTCATCGTATTATTTCAAAATTTTATAGTCTGTTTCCTGTCTGAAAGTTTGACTACAGTATGTCTGGTTATGATATTATATATTGAAACTTTTTCTTTTTTTACATAAAAAACGGGCTCCTTTCGGAACCCGTTTTTTAATTTTACAACAAATAATCTGCTTTAACAATTAGCAAATAAATTACTTTGTGAAAAGTTCATTTACAGGAACATAGATTGTGTAGTAAGAATCGCCCTTATATGGAACTGTTACAGTGAAACCATATACATATACGCTACCATCTAATTCCTTCTTATCATTAGCGGAAACTGTTACAGCATAGTTCTTACCATCCCATGCAGTTTCACCAATCTTAAAGGATACTGTTGTTGTATCGATTGGGTTAGCTAAAGAAGCATACTTGTTGCTTAATACCTTGAATTCAGCAACGCCTGGTAAGTTGTTTGTGATATCAAATGTCTTAGTATCACATTCAGTAGTCTGAACGATAACCTTATCATCGCTCTTTACACACTGAGTTACCTGGTTTAACTTAACAATGTACTTACCTGCAGCCATTGGCTCAATAGCGCCAGCAGTAGCAATGGAAGTAGACTTAATTGCATCAAATGTTAATGCTGTAGCTGTACCTGTAATAGTAGGAGTTACATCCTGACCATTTGGTGCAGTGATTGTTACATACAGCTGACCAGTTGCGATTACATCGTCTGCTGGCTTGCCCCAGTAGAAGGATGTCTGATATAAGTTATTACCTGCCCATGCAGATACAACTTCTACCTTAGCTGTCTCATTTTCAAATACCTTAGCACCGGAAACCTTAAGAGCATATGTCTGATTTACTAATTCAGGAAGGCTCTTGAGGTTGAGAACATAAGTTGCTTCTAAGCCCTTTGTTGTCTTAACTTTGAAAGTGATGGAATTAGCCTTTACATCAGCAAACTTCTTTGCATCAATTGTAAAAGTATTACCAGAAACTTCTACATGATAAATCTCAACTTCTTCTGTTGTGCCATCTTCATTTTTCTTTGTTACTGTCTCATAAACAGTAGTATTGGAATATGGAACATCATCAACTTTAGCATATACACTAGCAACGGTGTCGTTTACTGTACCCTGATGCTGATCCTTAACAGTAACGGTAATTGTGGATGTTGTAAAGTCACCGGAAGTAAGAAGAGTATCTACAGTCTTATCAAGAGTAATGAATGTAGCCTTTCTAGCTTCCTTAACTACTACAGGGATAGCTGCGATAACGCCCATTGGAGTATCAGCAACATTATCATTTGCATCACCCTTGAAAAGGGAAACTAAAACGTAAGCGGAACCTGTAGTAACACCAAGTACAAGACCCTTGTTTTCGTCAACAAGAGCAATAGTTGGATTGCTGGACTTGTATGTTACATAGTAACCATCAAGAGCGTTAATCTTGAGTTCCTTATCCTTGGAATCCTTAAGAATACCAGCAACACTGTATGTGCCGTCGTTAATGATAACATCTGTCTTGCCCCATACAATATCCTTTTCTGCTGTGTTAGGAGCTACAACTGCATACTTCTCAAGGTAAGTGTTTACAGTGTATGGTTCTGGAGCTACACAAGTAACCTTAACAGGAACTGGAAGTGTCTTTGTTTCTGTACCTACAAAGTAAGTAAGGGTAGCCTTAATGTTTGCTACAGCACCTACGTTCCAAAGGTAAAGAGTACCATCGGATTCAACATATGCATCAGCATCTGTGTTTACAAGTTCATAGTACCAGTTAGTATAACCGGTAAGTTCAACGCCAGCTTCATCATAAACGACATAGCTTGGCTCAATAGCGCCACCTACAGAATATGCATAAGTATCCTTGTAAGTAACTACAGCAAAGGAAGGTAAACCAATCTTAAGGGTCTTATCTACTTCTACTTCGTTAGCTGTGAATCTGTAATCGCCATCGCCAAAGTCAACCCATACAGAAACGGTTGCCTTGTTGTCCTTAACTTCAACCTTGTTTACAGGCCATACGATTTCTGTTACATCACCGCTTGTAGTCTTGCCAAGTTTTTCAACAGTGATATCTGCGGTAGCATACTTTGCATCTGCAAATGTGATTTCTACAGTGTTAGCTGTCTTCTGCTTAACTTCGAAGGACTTGTCGTCAACAACAACGCCTTCACCTACTACTAACTTAACAGTAGCCTTCTGCTCGCCGATAGTAAGTGTAACTTCTACTTCACCATCCTTGAGA
>JAZNXI010000147.1:0-32824 GCA_045593825.1 Lachnospiraceae bacterium | reverse complement strand
GCTCATGGTCATGCAGCTGCTTTGTGTGTATCTGTGCTCTGGCCGTATATGCTGGAACATAAAGAAGACTGTATTGACCCGAGAGGTCAGTTGCATTTGACTTCGATATTTGAAGCATTGGCGGGAGCCATGGGTGTGGACTGTCCAAACTGCGCTGTACGTAAATATAAAGAAATTTTGCAGGAACTGAATCTTACAATTCCTCAAATGGCAGAGCAGGATTACGATGTGTTGAAAACTTCAGTTAATCCGGTGCGTTTGAAAAATAATCCGGTACAGCTGACAGAAGAAGTAATTGAACAGTTATACCGTGAAATAAAGTAATGCAGAAGAAGCAGGAGAAAAGAAAATGAAAGTCGAACAGTTGGTTAATATAATAGGCTCTGATTTTTTTACAGGAGTGCCGGATTCCCAGTTAAAGGCTTTGTGTGATTATCTGATGGACAGATATGGCATTGATCCAAAGCATCATGTAATTGCTGCAAATGAAGGAAACTGTACTGCCCTTGCTGCAGGATATCATCTTGCAACGGGCAAGGTGCCGGTAGTATACATGCAGAACAGTGGCGAGGGAAATATCATTAATCCAGTGGCATCTCTGTTAAATGATAAAGTGTATGCCATTCCGTGCATATTCATAGTTGGCTGGAGAGGTGAACCGAGTGTGCATGATGAACCGCAGCATATCTATCAGGGCGAAATTACCGTAAAGCTTCTGGAAGATATGGATATCAGGAGTTTTATTATCGGTAAAGATACAACGGAATCAGAACTGGCATCGGTAATGGAAGACTACAAAAAGATTCTGGCAGAAGGAAAGCAGGTGGCTTTTGTAGTAAGAAAGGGTGCGCTGGAGTTTGATGGCAAAGTAAAATATTCCAATAGCAACGCAATGGTCCGAGAGGAGATTATCAGAAAGATTACTGAGGTAACCGGAGAAGATGCGATTGTTTCCACTACAGGAAAGGCATCCCGTGAGCTGTTTGAAATCAGAGAAGCTAACGGACAGTCCCATGGCTATGATTTTCTTACTGTAGGTTCTATGGGCCATAGTTCTTCCATTGCCCTTGGTATTGCACTGCAGAAGCCGGAAAAAAGAGTCTGGATTGTGGATGGTGATGGAGCAGTACTGATGCACATGGGCAGTATGGCACTGCTTGGCGCCAATGCTCCGAAAAATGTAGTACACATCGTTATTAACAATGGTGCACATGAGACAGTTGGCGGCATGCCGACGGTTGCAGAAAAGATTGATTTAGTGAAGATTGCAGAAGGCTGCGGATATGAAAGGGCAGTATGCGTGGATAGTTTTGAAGCTTTGGAAAAAGCGCTAAATGAGGCGAAGACATTTGCTGGCTTAAGTCTTATTGAAGTGAAATGTTCCATCGGTGCGCGTGCTGACCTTGGCAGACCGACAACAACAGCAAGAGAGAATAAAGAAGCATTTATGGAGACATTATTGGCTAAATGATTAAAGATTGAAAAGTACAGAAAGTATAGCACAAAATGCGGTCGGTTTCCGACCGCATTTTTTCTATACACCCTGCACAACGCCACATCCCTATTTTTGTCTATATCGCCGAACTTTTCCATGCATATATTGTGTAAATTCTTCCCCTGTGCTACACTACTGTCACAGAGGCTTCTTCATTTTGGGAGAGATGGAGAAAGGGGTAAAATATAAACAATAAAGACATTGTAGAGAAAAACCTAATCGCCTTAAACGACGTGTTTGCAGACATCTTTAATGTGCTGGTGTTTGGCGGCAATCCGGTGGTGGATTCCGATTCGTTGGAGGACATGACCGGGATAAGTCAGTATAAGGCAGACGATGCGCATCTGCACGAGCAGGAGCGCGACATTTACAAGCTCTGGAAGGGGCAGGGCGTCAATTTTGTAATAGCGGGGGTAGAAAATCAAACGAAGCCGGACAGGGATATGCCGTTCCGGTGCATTGGTTATGATGGGGCGTCTTATCGCTCCCAACTGCTAAAGAAAAAGGAAAAGATAGTGCGGGGGAAAAAGAAACTGGTTCCCGCCAGGGAGCGTTACCCGGTGGTAACTATAGTCTTGTATTTTGGTGAAAAGGAATGGCGCTATCCGCCGGAACTAAAAAACAATTTCCGGCCAAAGCTGCAAGACAGCGAAGCGATGAAAATGCTGCAACCGTACATAAACGATTACAAGGTCAATTTGTTTGACATTCCCCGTTTATCGCCGGAAACGGTAAAGCAGTTTAAAAGTGATTTTCGGGTTGTGGCAGACTATTTTTTGAATGCATACACCAATCCGGCATACAAACCGGAGCCTTATGTCATTCGACATGTGGATGAATTTTTGAAACTGATGAAGGTGCTAACCGGAGACAATCGCTACGAAACAATTATGTTTAGTGAAGAAGAGAAAGAGGAGGGCATTGATGTGTGTAAGGTACTTGATTACAGAGAAGCAAAAGGAGAAGAGCGCTTGAATAAGCTTATGCATATCCTTGCTGACAAGGGATATCAGCTGGCAGAAATTTTATCTCTGACATCTGATGCGGAAAAAAGAGCAAAGTTATATGAGGAATATGGAATAGCGCGCCATTTATAAGTTCTGGAAGAGGAGGGGCATCTTATTGCTCCCAGCCGTTAAAGAAAGCGGGAAAAGAAAGAAGGTGTCAGAATGTGTAAGGTTTTGGATGCAAGAGAAGCGCGTGGAGAAGCACGTGGAATAAAGCAGGGAATAAAGCAGGGAATAAAGCAAGGCGCAGTTCAGATGCTTGAATTGGTACGTATTCTGTCGGAGCAGGGTTACAAAACAGAAGAAATTCTGTCCATGACAGAAAAGGAAGATGCCAGAGAAAAGCTTTGCAAGCAATACGGAATATAACTATAAGTAAAACAAAGGAGACTACCCCATGAACTGGACAACCAACTACAAAAAAGCAGTAACCTTCAGCTACGACGATGGTGTTACACCTGACCTCAAACTGCTTGAAATTTTCAACAAATACGGTATCAAATGTACCTTCAATTTAAACTACGGCCTTGGGCCAACCAACGGCGGCTGGGAGTACATGGGCAAGCCGGTCAACCGCTTGGATTTAAGCGAGCATGTAAAGGCCTACGAAGGCCACGAAATCGCGGCTCATGCGTTAACCCATCCTGACTTAACAAAGCTTCCTTTGGAGGAAGCCCGTCGCGAAATGGCGGAGGATAAAGAGGGGCTGGCCAAGCTGTTTGGAAAGGCGCCGGTGGGCATGGCGTATCCGTTTGGCACCTTCAATGATGAGGTGGTAAACATGCTGGATGAGCTGGGCTTTAAGTATGCCCGCACGGTGTGGTCTTCCCACAATTTCGATGTGCAGACTGATTTGCTTCGGTTCCGTCCGACCTGCCATCACGATGACGAGAAGCTGTTCGAGCTGGCGGAGGAGTTTCTTGCCATGGAGCCGGAGGAGCCGAAGATTTTCTACATCTGGGGCCACAGCTACGAGTTTGAGGGCAAGGACAACTGGGACAGAATAGAGAAGCTTTGTCAGATGCTGGCAGGAAGAGATGATATTTTCTATGGCACTAATGCGGAGGTTCTGCTGTAAAAGATATTTAAAGTCCCAATTTGCGACTTTAAACAGAATAGATTTTGTGGTCGCAAACCCCAAACATCAAAAAGGGCGCTATCCTTTCGGATAACGCCCATAATTTGTGCCATAAATTAATTTTTTATCCTACTGCCAATGCTTGAGCACGCCCAGTGCGGTGTTGCCGTAAGGCTCTTTTTCCAGGCATTCTTCTAAGTCATACTTCCAGGTTGGGATATCTACAATAAAGGCGGCTTCAAACTCCTTGAGAATCTGGCTGATTTTTACCACGTCACGTTCGCTGTTGAGGCGGTGGCTGAGTAATTGTAAAATGATGTGTCTTTGACTAACTTTTAATGCCATGAGAATGTAACTCCTTTATTTTCGCGTGTTATCCGCGTATTCCTCTTTGGGTATCCCCATTGTACCCTATTTCGACAAAAAGCACAAGTGAAAAAACAGTAGAAATTATAAAGATTCTGTGATACCATGGGGTAACAAGAGAAAATTCTCCGGGTTGCGGACAAACGTCGCCCGTGAAAATATGTCATGTAAAAAACAAGGAGGATTGCATGGGAATTACATACTTTGAAAAAGAGAAAATTTTTAAGCTGGACACTAAGAACACCAGCTATGTGATTGGAATTGTAGATAACGAGGGCTTTGTGGGCCATGCTTACTACGGCAAGAAGCTCCATGAGGCAGACCTTGCCTATTTGATGCGCATTTATGAGGGTATCCGCACACCGGAAACCAACAACAGGGACCGCTTAAGCTTCTATGATGCGTTCCCGATGGAATATCCGACCCATGGCATCGGTGACTTCAGGGAAAGTGCCATCCGGGTAGAGAATGCAAACGGTCATTTTGCAAACAAGCTGACTTACCGCAGCCACGAGATTTTTAAGGGAAAGAAGAAGCTGAATGGGCTTCCCGCTACCTGGTGTGAAAAGGATGAGGATTGCGAAACCTTGGAATTAACCTTAGAGGATAAAGAGGCAAAGCTGGCAGTGGTGCTTTCCTACAGCGTATTCAACGATGTGGACGCCGTGGTGCGTCATGCCCGCATCATCAATGAGTCTGCGGACACGGTGTATGTAACCAAGGCCATGTCTGCGTCCTTCGATATGGACAACAACGAGTTTGACAAGATTATTTTATACGGCAGCTGGGCAAGAGAGCGTCACATCGACAGAACTCCTGTAAACTACGGCATCCAGATGTCCCGTTCTTCCCGTGGTGAGGGCGGTCATCAGGAGCATGCGTTTACTGCTCTCTTAGAAAAGAATGCAGACCAGAACAAGGGCGAAGTTTACGGCATGGATTTAATTTACTCCGGCAACTTCCGCACCCTGCAGGAGCGCAACCAGTTTGACAACATCCGCATGATGACCGGTATCAATCCGGAGGACTTTAAGTGGGAGTTAACACCGGGCGCAGACTTCCAGACACCGGAAGCGGTTTTGGTTTATTCTAATGAAGGTATCGGCGGCATGTCCCGCTGCTTCCACGATTTATACAGAAACCACTTAATCCGTGGCTTCTACCGCGACAAGAAGCGCCCGATTCTTATCAACAACTGGGAGGCTACCTACTTTAATTTCGATACAGAAAAGCTTCTTGCCATTGCCCGTCAGGCGGCGCCTCTTGGCATTGAAATGCTGGTTATGGACGACGGCTGGTTCGGCAACCGTTTCGACGACAACCGCGCCCTTGGCGATTGGGAAGTAAACGAAGAAAAACTGCAGGGTGGCTTAAAGAACCTGGTAGACGAGGTAAACAAGCTGGGTCTTAAGTTTGGTATCTGGTTTGAGCCGGAAATGATTTCTCCGGAATCCAAGCTTTACGAGGAGCATCCGGACTGGGCATTCACCGTGCCGGGAAGAGAACCGGGTCTTGCAAGAAACCAACTGGTGCTGGATATTTCCAGGGAAGAAGTGGCGGACTACATCTTTGAAAAGATGGCCAAGGTGCTCCGCTCTGCCAATATAGAATACGTGAAGTGGGATATGAACCGTCCGTTGGCGGACATTGCCAGCTCCGCCCTTCCGAAGGAACGCCAGGGCGAGATTTTCCACCGCTATGTGCTTGGTGTATACCGCATGCAGGAGCGTCTCATCACCGAGTTCCCGAACCTGCTTCTTGAAAACTGTTCCGGCGGCGGTGCGCGTTTTGATGCGGGCATGTTATATTACAGTCCGCAGATTTGGTGCTCCGACGACACCGATGCTATCGAGCGTTTAACCATCCAGGAGGGCACTGCGTTAATTTATCCGCTGTCCGCTATGGGTGCCCATGTCAGTGATTGTCCAAACCACACCGTAGGCCGAACCACACCGTTTGCCACCCGTGGTGCGGTGGCTCTGGCCGGAACCTTTGGCTACGAGCTGGATATCACCAAAATCAGCGAGGATGACCGCAACCAGATTCCGCAGCAGACCGCTATGTACCACAAGTACAACGATTTGGTGCGTACCGGTGACTACTACCGTATGGCATCTTACCGCGAGAACCACTACTACGATGCTTACATGGTGGTTTCCAAGGATAAGAGCGAAGCGCTGGCTACCTACGTCATGGTAAAGCGCCGTCCAAATCCACGCAGCCGCAGCTTAAAGTTCCTGGGACTTGATCCGGAAAAGACCTACCGCATTGAGGGCGAAGACAGAACCTATCTTGGCAGTACTTTAATGAACGCAGGTATTTATATCGAGGACATGTGGGGCGATAACCAGGCGAAATTAATTCATATTGTAGAGGCTTAAATCCGTAAGAAAGGAACGCCGGTATTTTGCAGAATAATTCTGTGGAATACCGGCTTTTTTTGCAAGGTAAACAGGGTAAAAAGCGCTTAAACGATTAAGTTAATTGGCGTTGACAATTTAGTCTGATTCGGCTAAGATTTACTTAATAAGGCTAATTGATTGTTAATATTTAGCTTAAGTGAAGGAACGTAAGGGGGATTATAAAATGGCAAAATCGGTAAAAATGTCCGACATCGCGGAAAAGCTGAATGTCAGCACAGTTACTGTGTCTAAGGCACTTTCGGACCAAAAGGGTGTCAGCGATGAAATGCGCAATAAAATCAAAAAGTTAGCAATGGAGTTAGGTTACCAAAAACCGATAGCCAAGCAGGAAGACCGCAGCCGCAGCTTAAATGTGGGCGTAATTGTACCGGAGGATTATATCGAAAAGTACCAGACCTTTTACTGGGAGATGTATCAGGAAATTAACATGGCAGCGGTAAAGTACAACAGCTTTATTATGCTGGAGGTAATCAGTGCGGCAGATGAAAAGGCCATGATTCCGCCAAAGCTGTTAAAAGAGAGCAAGGTGGACGGTCTGATTGTGCTTGGCGGTCTTGCAAGTGCTTACCTGAAAATGATTAAGGAGCATTATGCCACACCAACCGTTTATCTGGACTTTTACGATCCGTATATTAAAGAAGACTGCGTAATTTCCAACAGCTTTTACGGTACCTATACCTTAACCAATTATTTGTTTGAAAAGGGTCATACCAACATTGGCTTTGTAGGAACGGTTCTTGCAACTAAGAGTATTACCGACCGTTATCTGGGATACATGAAATCCTTAATGGAGCACGGAAAGACCATCCGGGAAGACTGGGTTTTGGATGACCGCGACAGCGAGCGTCATAACTTCCAAAAGTTTTTGCTGCCTGACGAGATGCCAACCGCTTTTGTGTGCAACTGCGATACCATCGCCAGCTGGCTTATCCGTGAGCTGGGCAACGTGGGCTACCGTGTACCGGAGGATATTTCCGTCGTTGGTTTTGACGATTTCTTGTATCCGGGACTTTGCAATGTGCCAATGACGACCTATGCGGTTAACATGCCGGAAATGGCAGAACAATGTATCAAGCTGGTGGTTACCAAGGTAACCGGTGGGGAAACCAGTGAAGGTATGCATTTAGTGGAAGGCCATTTCATTGAGAGAAAGAGTGTAAGGGCAATTTAGTTACGGGGAAGTACAATGAGAAGAAAAAAACTTGGAATGTTTCAAATCCGGTTTAAAGCCATTGACCGGATGCTTTTGGCCGGAGTGTTTCTGCTGGTTGTTGTGACCATGGGTATATTCCATACCTACACAAACAATGCCAAGCAGAACCAGATTGATTTCGTGCAGCTGGTTATGGAGAAAAATGCAATCAATCAGGCAAAGCAGTTTGAAACCTTTGTAGATGAAAAAATCAAACTGTTAAAGGCAATGACTGAGTATCCGGAAATCTACAAAATGGATAAGGATGTACAGTCTGCCTTTATTAAACACCACTCTACAAAGTGGGGCTTCCGCCACATTTTTGTGGTAGATACCGAGGGAAACGGATTTTATCCGGAGGAGTCGGTTACCAGATACCAGGGTGGCGAGGTGTTTTACACGAACGTAATGAATAACGAAATTTACATTACGGAGCCGTTTTATGCCGATGACGGAACCGCTATCATGACTACCTGTGTTACCATCCGGGATGCCATGAACAAAAAAGTGGGTGTCCTTTGCGGCGCCATCGACTTGAAAACCGTGCAGGGAGTCATTACGGGAAGTGAGATGCTGCTGGAGGGCGACAGCTTCCTGCTTGACAGAAGCGGGACCTTTGTAACGGCGCCAAAGAGCGGAAATATTCGCAGCAATGCCTCGGTTTTTGATTTCAAAAACTCGGAGGTATCCCTGATTCAGCAGGCAATTTTGTGGGAAGATAACAGAGGCGGAATTCTTACCCTGGAAGGGGAAGAATATCTGGCCCATGCATATTATCTGCCGGATTATACCTGGACAATCGTGCAGTGCTCACCGATGGATGAGGTGGTAAAGCAGTTTGAAAACCTGAATATACTGCAGAAGGTGCTGCTTTTGGCGATACTTGCCATGACCTTCTGTGTTATCCGTATTATTATCTGCTGGCACCGGAGCGTCAACGAAACCTATACCGATGCGCTGACCGGATGCAACAACCGCTTTGCCTGCATCAAGATGCTTTCTTATCTGGAAAAGAAAACAAAAGATGATGTCTCCATCGTTTTTCTGGACTTAAATAAATTCAAACAGGTAAATGATACCTTTGGCCACGACAAGGGCGATATGCTGCTCAGGATTTTCAGCCGTACGCTGGGAGAAACCTTTGGCAAGCACGGGTTTGCCTGTCGTGTGGGCGGCGATGAATTTGTTACCATTCTTCTGAATGCTTCCGGGGAAGAAATAGAAGAAACCTGGAATAAGCTTTGCGAGAGACTCCGGGAAGAAAGCAGCAAGCTGGATTTTGAGTATGAAATCACTTCGTCCTATGGCTACGCTACCAGAAAGAAGGGGGAAACCGGCTCGCTGGAGGCGCTGATGCAGCTGGCGGATGAAAGAATGTACGCACATAAACATGGGTCAAAATAAGTAAAAATGAAAGAAGGTCTTACCGGAATATGATGTGCCGGTAAGACCTTTTTTGTTATTCCAATATGTCTTTTATATCACAGCAAAGTGCTTCGGCCAGACGCAGGACAATGTCTACCTGGCCTTTATTGATGGATTTTGCCTTGCGCTCATAGGCGCGGATGGTGTTTAAAGATACGCCGGAAGCAGCTGCCAATTCTTCCTGAGTCATACTGCGGCGCTTGCGCATGGACTTTAGACGGCTTTCTGCAATGGCGAAGCGGTAGTCCAGAACCTCGTAGGATTTTTGGATATCTGCCTCGTGGAGAGTACGGTAAAGAACTAAAAACTCTTCGTAGGGAACCACTTCCAAAATGTCCCGGAAGCTAAGTCCCGAGTACCACTGGTAATGGGCCAGAATCCAGCCGACCCAGTACACGTCAGAACGCTCATAGGTTTTAATGACTTCAATAACCACGGGTGTGCCGGTGGTGCTTTCCATAACGTCGGCATAGAGCTCGTTGCCGCTTTTACCTGCTACATACTTTGGGTTACCCTCGGCAAATTGCTCTGCGATGTCGGAACGGGAAAACTGATGTAAAAATTCACTGCCATCCCGGCCGTATTCCAGCACGGCATCATGGAGCATGTTGCCCAATGTGCGGGCGGCTTTATTCAAATAAATGGGATTGTAGGCGTGGGTCATTTTGTGTCATCTCCTCTCGGATAATGTCGAGAACAAAAATATCTTCCCGAAGGGCAGTAAGATTCTTTTTGCGTTGTTGATAGTCGAGGCGGGCTTTTTGGTCACGCTCATTCCGTTTCGTGTAATACTCTTTGTAATCGGCAATTTCATAATCTATAAATTCAATTTGCCCAAATGCTTTAGGACTTAGTAAAACAACCTGTTCTCCCAAGGAGCCAAGCTGCATGGCAAAGTCTAAATCACGGACGGAAATAGCGTTATTAACGAAGTCTTCCGCAAAGGAAAAGTAGGAGTCGTCGGCCCGGTAACCAATCATTACATCGATGTTTGCAGTATCGGGAAGGAAGTGGGTTAAAAGATACGCTCTGGCGGCCTCGCCTACATTATTGTTGATGTCGAATGTGCGGTTTTGTAAAAGGACTGCCAGCCAATTCAAAATATTAAATGGACCGTTGGTAAGGTGCAAAATATTTAACCCGGATGTGCGTAAAAGGTATTGATTCGCAAAACCATCCTTTTTTACCGGACAGGCCCATTCTTTGGCAAGCTCTTTGTTTTCTGTGCAGTAAAAGCCCTGGCCGTAATCGTTATATTTTTTGCCCATACCATAAAGGGGCATTTTAACCAGTTGCTGTGAACCGTGATAGAGGGTAAGCTGTTGCGACATGTGACACCTCCTGTTTAATATATCTGTTAAAAAAGTAATACTGTGGTATTAGCATGTTCTGATGACTTGATTGTAATACCACAGTATTAGTTTTGTCAAGCTTGTAAGCGCTTTCGTAATTGTTTCGTAGATGTTCCAAAAAAAAGGCCATGTATACATTTATTTTTTATAAAAATTTAACAAATATGTCGATTTTCGAAAGTTTTTGGGGTGCAAACATTGCTTTTTTGTGAACAGAGGCGTATACTATTCTATTATAGGTAGAATGTCCTAAGTGTGTTTAAAACTATACAGAAGAAAAGGTGGGGTGAACATGGCACTGTTTGGAGACAGCAAAGAAGAAAAAAAGGCAGCGGAGCTTTCGGAGCACATTTCCAGAAATGTGGCGGGAACCATTGCAGAAAGCATTAAGCTTTGTATGGAGCCTGTGTTTACAGAGCTGGCAGGTACAATCCGGGCAACTCTTACCGAATCAACCGAGCTTCAAAAGCAGACAACAGAAAAAATGGCAGCAGAGTTTTTAAGCCAGTTAAAGCAGCAGACCGGCGAGGTGTATGGGGCACTGAATGCGGAGGCGGCTTCTTTGACTGAGGCAATCAAGGCAGAATCGGCAGCTTTAACCGAGGCACAAAAGGAAAGCAATGCGGCATTTAAAACAGCGCAGGAAAACCTTACCGCAGGTGTTGCCGAACTGGCTAAAATCAGTGCAGAGCAAAAGCAGATGGCAGAAGAACTGCGTGCGGCAGAGCAGAAGCGCTCCGCTGAGTACGACCAGGTTCTGGCAAAGCTGCAGAACACCTTAACCGAAATTAACGCAACTTACGATAAAATCGTGGCAGGCACTGCCAAGAATATTGAGACACAGAATACTGCTACCGCAGAGGCTCTTAAGGCACAGAACGCTGCTACAACAGAGGCCTTGCAGGCGCAAAACTCTGCAACAGCAGAAGCGCTTAAGGCTCAAAGCAACAATCTGGCAGAAATGCTGAAGACCCAGAACACCACCTTAACAGAAACCAAGCAGCTGGTAAGCGACCTTGCAAAGAGCATGGAAAGCTTAAAGAGCGGCTGGGTTGACAAATATATCAGCTGTGACGAAGCCCTCAGCAAAAATGCGGCGGCGCTTCTTGAAAACATTGAAAAGTCCAACCGGGCAATGCAGTACAGCACCGAAGCCTTTGATAAGGCGGCGTCTGTAATGCAGGCGGGCTTAGCTTCCCTCGAGGAAAAAATGGTAACCACCACAAAGAACTACGAGGCGGGCGTGGAACAGAATGTAAACCGCATCCTGTCGGCTATGGACAACCAAATCGCAGGAATTGCAGAAACCCTTGGCAAAACTGCAGAAGACATCAGCGAAGCGGCAGAAAAAATTCCAAAGGCACTGCGTGGAATCACACAGTAAAACGGAGGCAACATGTATCAACCTTCTTCTATCGAAAAAGCAGCAGAGAGAATCAAGGCAAAGCGGGCGCAGGCAGAGGCAAAAAAACAGGAGCCTTTGCAGCTTAACGACGCATATCGCAAGCTGTTTGTAAACATGGCGGAAGGAAGCTATAACCTCAAAGGAAAAAACGGCAAAACCATTGCCGCAGAGCAGGGCGCAGCAGGCCTTGGCTACTGCCTTTCTAAGCAGGAAAAAGTGTTGCTGTGCAATTATCTTTGCATCGAAGCAAAAGCGGAACATACCGCACTGCTTGGCAGCATCCTTTGTGAAGACATGGACGCATCCCTGCTTACCTTAGTTTACGAGGGCATGCAGGACAATTACGACCGTGCCGAATTAAAACCATTGTTTTCTATGCTTTGCACCAACAAAAACTTTGGGACAGAGTTTCAGAAGAAATATAAATCAAAGCCGGACGGCATTTTAAAAGCAATGCTGGAAGGCAACATTGTTATCTACATCAATACCGCTGCGGGCTTCGGCGGAAGCCGCACCCAGGGCAGCTACACCGAGGCGCTGGCCGACTTAGGCATTGCCGAAGGCAAAAAGCTGTACCGCAAGTGTGCAGAGCTGTATGCCATTGTGTGTGATGCGGCGGAATACCGGAGAATCGGTGTGGAAGGCCTTAAAAAGCTGTCGGCGGATTTCAGCGATGCATTACGGAAAAACCTGTTGTGCAACATGCTGACGGTGTTAGACGCCTACCAGCTCAGACAGTTCATTCCGCTGCTTCCGGACTTCATGGCATTAACCGGTGAAGAAGGCTCCAAAACCTATAAAGAGGTGCTGGCAGACATCAGCCCGGCACAACGCGAAAAATACCGGCTTTGGACAAACCAGTACAGCATCTGGCTGGCACTGGGAAGCGGAGAGCGTGCCGACTTCTGGCTGAACTTCTCCAAGAGCATGCGCATCAACCGTCATGCGGAAAGCGGCGCATTGCTGCTGGACTTTGGCAAGTTTGTGGTTATTGAATTTGTCAACGAATCACCGGCCTATTTTTACGACAAAAAGTACTTCACAGAGCATGTTTCCGAGGGCCTGTCCGTTTCTAAAAGCGAGGACGCACTGGTAACCTGGCTCCATGATAAAACCGAGTGGGCATCCCAGGGCGAAAACCTGTCCCACTGGCGCAAGGCCCATGTGGGAACCTGGCAGCTTGATATGAAGGAATATATCAATAAATACAGTCGATAAACGGATAACAGAACAAAAGAATCGAGGAATTTACCAATGAGCTTTATTAGAGAGAAAAAAAGAATGGGTGACATGCTGCTTGGCGAAGGCGTTATTACCGAAGAGCAGCTGCAGGAGGCACTCTCTGCCCAAAAAACTACCAGAAAAAAACTGGGTGCCACCCTGGTAGAGCTTGGCTTTACCAACGAACAGCAAATCGCCTACACTCTGCATAAACAGCTTGGTCTTGACATCGTAGATTTATCCACTTACCGTATCCCAAAAGAAATTTTAAATATGTGCCCTGACAGCACCATCTTAAAGCGTCATGGTGTTATTCCGTTTGAATTTGACCCATACGACTCCAAATATCTGCGTGTGGCAATGTCCGACCCAATGGACATTATGGCCATCGACGACTTAGCGGTGCTTACCGGCATGCAGATTTCCCCGACCATTGCCACCTCCACCGAGATTATGGCAACCATCGACAAATATTACGGAAATGCCGAAACCCAGGCCGTGGCCGACCAGTACGCCAAGGAGCGTGGTGAGGAAGAGGTTGAGGTATCCATCGGTGAAAACGAATCCGTAGAAAATGCACCAATCGTAATCTTAGTTAAAAAAATCATCGAGCAGGCCGTGCGTCAGCGTGCCAGCGATATTCATATTGAGCCTTTTGAAACCCTGATTCGTGTAAGATACCGTGTAGACGGCGTTATGCAGAATAACGGTTCCTACCCAATCAGCATGCTTCCGGCCATTATTACCCGTATTAAAATTATCGGCGGCATGGACATTTCCGAAAAACGTAAGCCGCAGGACGGCCGTATTACCTCCATGGTAGACCGTGTGGAATACGACATCCGTGCATCCGTGCTTCCAACCGTGTTTGGCGAAAAAGTCGTAATGCGACTTACCGCAAAGCAGAACTTAACCCGTGACAAAAAGCTCCTGGGCTTTTCCGACTCAGAGCTTAAAATATTTGATAAAATCTTTGGTAATCCTAATGGTATTATCCTGGTAACCGGACCAACCGGTTCCGGTAAGTCTACCACCCTGTATACCGCTCTTTCCGAGCTCAATCAGGAAACAGTAAACATCATTACCGTAGAAGACCCTGTCGAAGCAAACATCGACGGCATCAACCAGGTACAGGTAAATCCAAAGGCAAACTTAACCTTCGCATCGGCGCTGCGTTCCATTTTGCGACAGGACCCGGATATCATCATGATCGGTGAGATTCGAGACGAAGAAACCGCAAACATCGCCGTAACCGCATCCATCACCGGACACCTGGTAGTAAGTACCCTGCATACCAACAGTGCGGCGGCTTCCATTACCCGTCTGGCAGATATGGGCATTGCCCACTACTTAATTGCCGACTCCGTGGTAGGTGTTATTGCACAGCGACTGGCAAGAAGACTTTGCACCTGTAAAACCTGCAGAAAGGCAACCGATGCAGAAAAGCGTCTGCTTCATGTGCCGCTTTTTGAGGACGTTGACATTTACGAACCAAACGGCTGTGTACAGTGTAACGAAACCGGCTACCGCGGCCGAATCGGTGTATACGAAATGATGCCGATTACCAACAAAATCCGTAACATCATCGCAAACAAGGGTACCACCGAACAAATCCAGCAGACCGCCATCGAAGACGGTATGTCCACTCTGGAAGCCAGCTGTGCAAGACTGGTAAAAGAGGGTGTTACCACCATTGGCGAAATGAAGCGTCTGGTATATTCCGAAACTAACTAGCCCGAGGAGGACCTGATACATGACAGCAACAATTAACGACATGCTTTCCATGGCTGCCGAAATGAACGCATCCGACCTTCACTTAACGGTAGGCGTACCGCCAAAGGTGCGTGTGTTCGGCGATTTAAAGAGCATGGACCTGCCAAAGCTTCTGCCGGCGGACGTGGCATCCCTTGCTTACTCCATTTTACCGGAAAGCTTAAAGGCTAAGTTTGAAGAAATGGGCGAAATCGACTTTTCCTACTCCATTCCAAAGGTAGGAAGATACCGTGCCAATATTTATCATCAGAGAGGTTCCCTGGCGGTAACCATCCGTCTGGTGGGCGAAACCATTCCAACCCCGGAAAAGCTTGGTATTCCGGACTCCGTAACCGAGCTCATCCACAAAAAGCGTGGTCTGGTACTGGTAACCGGTCCTACCGGCTCCGGTAAATCCACCACCCTGGCTTCTTTGATAGACATGATTAACAAGCAGTACGAATACCACATCATTACCCTGGAGGACCCGGTGGAATACTTACACCTGCACAAATCCTCCATTGTAAACCAGAGAGAAATCGGTACCGACACCTTAAGCTACTCCAATGCGCTGCGTGCGGCACTCCGAGAAGACCCGGACGTAATTCTGGTAGGCGAAATGCGAGACCTTGACACCATTTCCACCGCTATTACCGCGGCAGAAACGGGCCACCTGGTATTCTCCACACTGCACACCATCGGCGCGGCCAGCACCATCGATAGAATTATCGACGTGTTCCCGCCGTATCAGCAGAACCAGATTCGAAGCCAGCTGTCCTTAGTACTGGAGGGCGTGGTATCCCAGCAGTTAATTCCAACCATGCAGGGCAGAGGCCGTAAGGCCGCCTTTGAGGTTATGCTTGCTACACCGGCCATCCGCAACCTCATCCGTGAAGGCAAAACCCATCAGATTTCCGGTATTTTGCAGACCAGCAAAAAGCTGGGCATGCAGACCAT
This sequence comes from Lachnospiraceae bacterium, assembly GCA_045593825.1. Lineage (GTDB taxonomy): Bacteria > Bacillota > Clostridia > Lachnospirales > Lachnospiraceae > SIG299. The sequence continues at coordinate 17,151 of JAZNXI010000147.1, read as the reverse complement.
GGACGACGCTATCTACTCGCTGTACATCAACCGCTACATCAGCAAGGACGACGCCATCGGCTACGCACAGGACCCGGCAGCGCTGTCCATGCGTATGTACGGTTAACAGAAAGGACGTGAAGTATGGCAGATTTTTCCTATATTGCCTTAAATAAAGAGGGCAAAGAAATCAAGGGCAGCATGGCTGCCAAGGACGCAAATGAGGTACGTAATAAGCTGCGGTTAGACGGTATGCGTCCGGTGTCCATTAAGGCACAAAACATTTTTACCAAGGATATCCAGATTGGCGGCGAGGGCAAGGTAAAAACAAGAGACCTAAGCGTGTTCTGTCGTCAGTTTGCAAGCGTGCTTAACGCCGGTGTTACGGTGGTAGATGCCCTTCGAATGTTAGCCGACCAGACCGAAAACAAGGTATTAAAAAAGGCGTTGGTTAAAACCAAGGAGCTGGTACAGCAGGGTGAAACCCTGGCAGACGCCATGCGAAAGAGCCCAAACGTGTTTCCTGAAATGTTTGTAAACATGGTGGAAGCCGGTGAAGCCTCCGGTTCCTTAGATATTTGTATCGATAGAATGGGTACCCAGTTTGAAAAGAGTGCAAAGCTCAGCGGCATGGTAAAAAGTGCCATGATGTATCCGATTGCGGTTATTGTTATTGCCTTTGTAGTACTCATTGTTATGTCCTTGTTTGTAGTACCAAAGTTTGCTGTTATGTTTTCTGACATGGGCCAGGAGCTTCCGCTCATTACCCGCATGGTTATGGCATTCAGTGACTTCTTAATGACCAAGTGGCTGTTGTTGGCACTGATTATTGCCATTGTTGCCGTGTTACTTACGGCCTATGGTAAAACCAATCAGGGCAAGCACGTATACGGCAGAATTGCAGTAAGTATTCCGATTTTTGGTAAGCTTAGCATGAAGTCTAACGCAGCCAAGTTTGCCCGCACCATGAGTACTCTGGTGGCCTCCGGTATGGGTATTACCTCTGCCATTGAGATTACGGCAAAAACCATGAGCAACATTTTATACAAAGACGCTTTAGACCGGGCAAAGATAGAAGTGGAACAAGGTATTCCGCTCTCGGTACCTATCCGCAAAACCCCGGAATTTCCTGCCATGGTGCATAATATGTTGGCCATTGGTGAAGAAACCGGTAACATTGAAAACATGTTGGATAAAGTAGCAGACTACTTTGAAGAAGAAACGGAGCTTGCTACCAAGAATATGTCGGAGCTGTTACAGCCGTTAATTATTGTAATATTAGGTGGCATTGTAGCTGTTATGGTATTGGCGATGTACTCCCCAATGATTAACATGTACGGTAGTGTAGGTGGTTTATAAATCAACAGAACAGAAAGGCATAAGAGGTGATGTTCATGAATCAAAATAACAAAGCTAGTAACAAAGGCTTTTCTTTGGTAGAACTGATTGTTGTGGTGTTGATTATGTCCATTATTGCGGTTTCTCTTGCTCCGCAAGTAATGAAGTGGGTAGATAACGCTCGAATTGCCACAGACCGCCAAACTGCTGATGCAGTAGTTTCCATTGCTAGATTGGCACTGACAGATGAAAAAGCATATAACGCAGTAACAGGTGCTAGTGGTAGCGAGTATACTCTTACTGTTAATAATTCAGGTTGTACCATTAAAAGAGGAGCAGAAGAACCAGAAGCAGAAGACGCCTTTGTAAAAGCTTTTTGTAATAATGTAGGTGTAGCTACAGAAAATACCATTGAGGATATTGTATTAAAGTCTACCGGTATAACTGTTATTGTTACAGTATCTACCAGTGGTATTGTTACTTCCAATGCTGAATCTATTTTAAATAGTCCGGATTTTGACTAAATATTCGAATTAAATTTGAGCCATGGGTGGTGTGGGAGCTTTCGATGACTCAATTTAAGATATATTAATTTCATGTAAGATAAAGGAGAGATTATTATGGAAAAGACAAAGAAGAACAACAAGGGTTTCTCTTTAGTAGAACTTATTGTAGTAGTACTTATTATGGCTATTATTGCTGTAGCTCTTGCACCACAGGTAATGAAGTGGGTTGATAAATCCAGACAGGCTACAGATGTATCTAATTACGATGCATTAATTTCTGTTGCACAGTTAGCTTTAGTAGAGGGTTTACCGACTGCAGATGTTACAATTACTATGGATGAAACTGGCGCAAAAGCTGACCCTGCTGCTTTTGAAACCCAGATGAACAAGGTTTCTGCAGATTGGAAAAATACAAAGGCAAAGGTAGATGGAGCAAGTTATTCCTTTACCGTTAAGAAAGAAGGATCTATTGTTAGAGGTACTGGTACTGCAGCGCCTGCTGAAGTAACTACTGACTAATCTTTTATAGTAGGGATAGATTTTTCTGATTCCTAACTTATCCAAGCTAATCACCTCCTCCGCATCCCCGGTGATGAGAATTCTCATCATACCTACGGAGGCGGTTGATTATAGCAATCCATTAGCGGCTCACTAGCCGCGGGTTGCAAAAATGCCGTCACAGCATTTTATTTTGCGCTCCCCTAGATATCCGGCAAAGGGGTTACCAATCCCTTTGCCGGTGGAGTGTAGGATTGTGAAAAATATTTAAGAAAGGAGCCCCCTATGATTAACCTGTTATTATATTCTATCATCTTTATATACGGCATTATCATCGGGAGCTTTTTAAATGTTTGTATTTTAAGAATTCCTGCGGGAGAAAGTATTGTAACAGAACCCTCCCACTGTACCAAGTGCGGCCACCGGCTGCATTGGTACGATCTGTTCCCGCTGTTTTCTTATTTGTTTTTACGGGGAAAATGCAGATACTGCGGTGCCAAAATATCGGCCCAGTATCCGATTATCGAGGCGGCCAACGGTGTGTTATGGGTGTTAACCTTTGTCTTTGGCGGCTTCACATTAAACAGTGTGCTGGCGTGTCTGGTTATTTCGGCGTTGCTTGCCCTTAGTGTAGTGGATTTCCGTACCTTTGAAATCCCGTTTGGGTTTAATGTATTTATTTTCCTGGTGGGCGTGGTGCGTCTTGTTACCGATTTGTCCCACTGGACAAGCTACATCATTGGTTTTCTTTGCGTCAGCGGCTTTTTACTTCTGCTGTTTCTTGCCACCAAGGGCAGGGGCATCGGCGGAGGCGATATTAAGCTGATGGCAGCGGCAGGCCTGTTTCTTGGCTGGAAGCTTTGTCTGCTTGCCTTTTTCCTGGGACTTTTGTACGGAAGCGTCATCCACATTGCGAGAATGAAGCTTTCCGGCGAAGGTAAGGTGCTGGCCATGGGCCCGTATCTTTCCGCAGGAATTATTACAGCCATTTGGTTTGGGGATGCCATTTTATCGGCATATTTAAGCCTTTTTATGTAACACATCTACTTTGTGCTACATAGCCCAAAGGCCATGAGAGTCTCGTGGGTTTTCGGTTGTGTAGCAAAGAAATCATACTTTTTGAGGAGGAGCTATGGCGATTAAAAAAGTAGTAAGTATAGAAATTTCAGATTTGCGTACCCGGGTTTGTTACATCGGTTACAACAAGAAGAATCCGGTTGTTTACAAGAGCTTTACCTTTGACAATCCGGAAATGACCGTGGAAGACGGTTTTGTTTTGGAGCGCGGCCTGTACGGTACAGAGCTGGTGGAGCGTTTACAGGAAGCCGGCATTAAGTGTAAGGATGTTGTATTTTCCTTAACCAGCAATAAGATTATCAGCCGTGAGGTTACCATTCCGGAGATGAAGCCGGAGCTGGTAAAGGATTTGATTGAGAATGAGCGTGCAGAGTATTTCCCTATGGATACCACCGATTACATGCTCACTTATATGGTTCTGGAGCGCTTAAAGGAAACCAAGGAGCAGAGAATCCTTGTGTATGCCGTTCCGGACATCATTATCAAGAACTATGAGGCTCTGGCAGCAGAGCGCGACCTTAGGGTTGTTGCGTTAGACTACAACGGCAACTCCATCTATCAGTGGCTGCATCAGAAGACCCACGAGCCAATGGAAATGTATCTGCAGGTAAACGAGAAGAACACCATGTTCACCATTTTGGAGAACGGTATGCTTGCCCTGCAGAGAAACATGAATTTCGGTACCTATGTCTACACCAGCAATCTGCTGGAGGACGGGTATTATGCAAAGCCGGAGGTAGAGCCTGCGTTTAACGGACAGGCCGGCTTTAACAGCGTAGATGCCTTTTACCGGGACGAGGATTCTGTGGAAACCGCAGAAAAGGAGCCGGTAAAGTACGTAGAAACCGCAGATGATGCTATGCTGAAGCTGATGGAGGAGACTCTGTTATATGCTTCCTTCACCGAGGTGGTGGATACCATTCCTACCGATGAGGAGTCCGCAAGACTCCACGAGTTAAAGTCCCGTTTAACCGATGCTACCCGTCCGTTAATCGGTAACGTGGAACGTGTTCTGGAATACTATCATTCCAAGAACCGTGAGGCAGAGGTGTCCAAGATTTATCTTGGCGGTACCGGTGCCCACGTGCAGGGCTTAAAGGAGCTTATCGAGAGCGAATTTAACGGCGTGGAAGTGATTATTGTAGAATCCCTTCCGGGCGTGAAGTTACATAAAAAGAATCAGGACATGGCAAACAAAACCTCCGAGTACATTGCTTGTATCGGTGCAGCGTATCCGTCCCTCAACTTCCATGTGGGCGATACCAAGAAGGCACTGGGCGTTGCCATCGTGTTCTATATTCTGGCACTGCTGGTTACCATCGGCGCATGCGCATTCCTGGTATACAACTCCTACACCGAGTATCAGGATGCCCTTGCCAAGAAGGAAAGAGTAAAGGCCCAGGTAGAAGAGGCGAAGTATATTGAGCCAATCTACAATGACTATGTGAATGCCCAGAACGCTATTGCAGCCATTGAGGAGATGGCGGCAGCTTCCTTCCAGCACGGCGAGAACATCAACGAGTTACTGGCACAGTTAGAAATTTTACTTCCAAAGGAAACTTTGGTTCATTCCTTAATGATTAACGGAGAAACCTTCTCCATGAGCATTACCGTTCCTGCTAAGACAACAGCGGCACAGCTTCTGTTACAGCTGCAGGAAGTGGATTACATCGGCTCTGTCAACATCGGAAGCTTAACGGAAACCACCGAAGAGGGCGCAACCTCCAAGACCGTTTCCTTTGCAATTTCCGGTACCCTGGCAGTGCCTGCAGACGAAGAAGCGGAGGTGGAAAACAATGAAGTTCAATGAGAAGACCTTTAAGATTATCATCATTTTGTTGATGCTTGTTGTTTTTGTGGTATCCTTCCGTTTCGGTTACACCAACTTTAACGACAAAAAAGAGGCGGAGGTCCGTGAAACCCGCGAGCTTACCGCTCAGTTAACCGACCTGACAGAAAAGGCATCCCACAAGGAGGAGTACGAGGCAGAAGTGCAGCGTGCCAAGGACCTGGTGGAAGAAAAGCTCGGCATTTTCGGCCCGGGCAACACACCGGAAAAGTCCATCCTTTACGTGGTTGATATGGAAAAGGAAGCAGACATGGAAGTGTCCGCCATCGGCTTTGGCGCAGAATCCGTGCTTTCCTCCTCTGATTTGATTCCAACCGAGCTTGGCGTGGGTGCGTCCCTTTGTGTGTCGCCGCTGACCTTAAGTATCCAGACTGATTATGATGGCGTTAAGAAGGCAGTTGATTTTATCAACGCCGCTGCTGAAAAGAAGAACATTAGCTCCTTAAGCCTGACCTTCAACCAGGAAACCGGTTTACTTTCCGGTTCTATGGTAGTGAACGAATATGCAGTTTACGGTCTTGGTAAGGAATATGTAAAGCCTCAGGTAGACGGTCCTACCGGAGTAAGCAACATTTTCTCCCTAGGAGAATAAATTTGAAGTTTTTGACAGAAATGGAGGTGCGGCATGAAGAAGCTTCTTGCGCGCATAAAACAATGGAATAAATCAAATGCCGGCCTCACGCTTGTGGAAATTATTGTGACCATGTTGATTCTGGTAATTATTGCCCTGCCGATTCTTGGCGGCTTTATTGTGGCGACCCGGGCCAATGCTATGGCAAAGGATTTAGCCTATGCCAGAGATGCGGCGGAGAATGTAATTGAAGTGCTGGACGGTCTCGGTGTGTCGGAAGAGGCACTGGAAACCGGTGATGGATGGGCTTGCGATACGCTGACAGAAGAACAGCTGGAAGCGAATTCCTTCACCTATACTGTCACAGGTGTTCGTGCCGGTACGGGGGTTTATACAGCGAAGGTAACCTGTAATAAGGCCACTTATACGGATGCAAACAACTACGAGCTTCCGGATATGTCCGTACTGGACGCGGAAGAAACCGTGGTTATTTTCCCGGAGAGCAATTTCTACAAATTTGATGATGCGGGAGTACTGGATACCAGCTCCGATTTACATCGCTTTGATACTACCGCCATCAACGACTTTTACAGAGAGTATCACGACGGCGTAATTGATATTTACAATACAGTTGTTTATGCTTCTTATTTGAACGAGGTAAAGCGCATTGAAGAAGCTAATGAGCTGATAGAGGAGGAAAACCGGGAGCTTGGTACAACAAATCCTACCTTGACTCCTCCGTTAAGCCCGCCGTATCCGGAGGATATCCGCGAGGCTGACGTGGTGAAGAATGGTTTGGAGCCGGTGAAGACCTTTATTCACCGCACCGTTGACGTGAAGCTGTCCTACAGTCCAAACACGGAATATGAGGACGATGTCCAGGCAACGGTTTCCACGGAGTATGTGTACCGGATGAAGGACCGCACCGTTACGGGTACCATTGTAGATATGGTTAACGCAAGCTTTAAGGAGTACCGTTATGACACGGACTTCGATGGTGACGGAATCGTTGATTTTGAAGATAGTGACGGCGACGGCAGTGCGGATTATTATTATATTTCCATGACAGACCTGGATGCTGCCATCAATGCGTTGGTGGAGCAGTTGAAGGAGCAAAAGGCCTATGCTGTAGTAGCGCCGACGACTGCGGATTCGATAGACAGCATCTATATGGTGACTTATCCGTTTAATGCCGTTGACGGGCAGATTAGCAATTATAATACCCTGGCACTTACTGCAGAGCTTCAGGCAGGGGTGGCAAATAATTATCTGAATGATAAGTCGGTGAATGTATTTCTGGCGGTTCAGGAGGATGCTGCCTACAACCCAAACCCGGAAGCCGGTGACTCGTTTAACATTACACTGACTAACGGGTCTGTATTTAAGCTTTACAGTCAGATGGGATTAACTCCTACGGAGGGCTCTCTGCCATCCCCGGCAAATGATAAGCTGTATAACAACAAGGAAAATTCATCGGGCAATGTATTGCTTGATGTTACGGTAAAAATATATGATCCTTCCAATGTAGTAGATGGACAGGAACTTACCGAGGTAACAACAACAATTATCTCGAAATAATGGAAGAATGGTGGCACCTGTATGAAAAAAACAGAGAGAAAAATGGATAACAAAGGCTTTTCTTTAATACTCGTCATCATTTGTATGACGTTTATCGGCGTGCTGGCAACTATGATTTTGTCCGTGGCGGTAAACAATGTGCAGATGCGTGTGGTAGAGCAGGAATCCTCCGACAATTTTTATTCTGCGGAGGAAGTGCTGGATGAAGTAAGAGCCAATGTGGAAAAGCAGGCTAATATCGCCTTGGGTGATGCATATACTCTGTTTTTGCAAAAATATGCCCTGACGGCACCAAAAATGCGAGAGCAGGTGTTTATAGATTCTCTTACTGACGTGTTGAAGAATTTATTCCAAAAGGATTTTGTAGATGCGTTTGCTTCAACTGCGGAGGAAGATGCTTTTAACAGCAAATACCTGGGAATTGCGACGGGCGCTACCGGTGTTTCCTTTGGAAGAGCCGAGGGAATGGAGGTAGACGATAGTAATTCCGATTACAGTACCATTACCCTGCAGGGCGTAAAGGTTACCTATACCGACGAGGAGGGCAATAGTACTACCATCAAAACCGACTTGGTAGTTAAGGTGACCTATCCGAAATTCTTTGAAGATAACGTGGCAGGTCCTGCCTTTTTGGATTATGCCATTATTTCCGACGGTAATGTAGAAAAAAACACCGGTGGGGATGCAACCGTAAGCACCATCAGGGGTTGCGTATATTCCGGAAATGATTTAATCGTAAGCGATGGTGCCAATTTGGCAGTACAGGCTCCATATGTGATTGTAAAAAATACCATTGATGTAAAAAACAACTCCACCTTAAGTATAGACAAGGGCTTAGGCGTGGGTGGTTTGAAGTATGCTTCAACGTCAAAAGCCGGCTTGTGGACACAGAACATTGTAACCACACCGCTCAACCGGACCCAGACCTCCGGAAATTCCTTGTTTATTTCCGGTATGAACAGCTATGTGCAGGACGACTTAACCATTAATGGTATTGCGGATGCGGTTACTGTTACCGGCGGCAATTACTATGGCTACGGCTCCGGTCTCACCGGAGAAGCGGATACCAACAGTGCTGTTAATATTAATGCAATAGATACCCATTTAGAAATAAAGAATCTTTCCCATTTGTGGCTGGCAGGCCAGTCCTTTATCTCCGTACCGGAGGGCTACGGCAACGACGTGACGGAAGAGGTAAAACTCTCTGTTATGCAGGGTGAGTCCGTTTCCTTTAAGGGTAATCAGGCTGCCTATCTTATGCCGGGTGACAGTATCGAGGGCGTATGGCACAATCCGATGACCCGCGAGGAGTATGATGCGGCGCTGAATGCACAGGGAAGCCTTGTGATTTCTACACGTAAGGCGGATAGTATCAGCGGTGACATCATGAACCTGGACCAGTATCTGGATGTTAGCTCCAATGCGTCAGGCGGAGACTATACCAGCCGTTACAAGCCGGTATTTGTTAAATACCAGCAGGGTGGTGAAATGGTTTATATTTACATGACCTTCAGTACACCGAATGCGGCAAAGAAATATTTTGAGGAATATTACAGTATCAACAAGGATCTGGTGGACACCCGTATGGAGACCATCGGCAGTGGTAGTATTTTGATTGAGGATATTAGCGAAATTACGGCAACCGGTAACCTGGTAGTCCGCTCTGCAGACGGCAGCAACCCGAATACGGTAATCCACAGCAATGCGGTGGCTACCAATTCCCAGGTCCGTGAAGCTGACTATGCTTACAGCGGAAACTTCCGCAGTCTTACATTGACACTGGATGCGTCTGCCGCTTATTTCGGCAGCGGCAGCGATTTAACAGATTGTCTGTTCCGTTTCGAAAAACTGACGACATTACCGACGGTGGAAACAACCCATGACTCCAATTTGTATAAATTATACGTTTCTGCTGCATCCACCTACGAAACGGTGGCCGGCCAGAACTATGGTCTGATTATTGCCGATGGTGACGTTGTGGTAAAGCAGAGCTTTACCGGTCTGATTATTGCAAAGGGTACCGTGACCGTAGCGGACGGTGTTACCATTACATCTGCACCGGAAGCTATGAATGCACTGATTACCTCCAACGACGAGCTTAAGAGCTTTTTCAAATATTATGACGACCCGAATGCAGGCGAAGAAAGTAAGGAAGCAGTTGATATTTTCTTTGAAAATTGGCAGAAGAACTAGACATAGGGGAACAACATGAAGAAATCAAACAATGCCGGATTTAGTCTGGTGGAACTGATTGTGACAATTTTAATAATGAGTATTCTTACCGCAGCGGTAGTTGTTTCCGTTGCTGCCATGCACCGTGCGGATTCCGACAAGGAGGCAAACAAAATTGCTTCCATGGTGGAAAAGGGCAGAATGCAGGTGCTGTTAGAGTCAGAAAGTGTTTATGTCAGATTATATGCAGAAGCAGACGGCAGTAAGTACATTTCCCTGGTACAGGGCAGTGGAGAAACTGTGGTGGAATTAGATGATAAAGCAACCATTGCTTATATGCCAAAGGGTGGTACAGAAACCGTGCTGGCAGCAAATGGTGAAGTGAAAATTTACTTCAGTAAATCCTCCGGTGCATTTAAAAGTCCTTTTGTAGAATACATTAAGGTTACCGCCGACAAGGATTTATATGTATGCCTGGTGGAGGACACCGGCAGATGCTATATTGATACAACCTATTAAAAAATAAGGATGAGGCAGAGCATGAAACAGGAGTTGAAGTTACAACAGAATAATAAGGGCTTTTCTTTGGTGGAATTGATTGTAACCATATTAATCAGCTCCGTTGTTATGCTTGCTGTTGTCGGATTACTTACCACGGGCTTAAATCTGTACAAAAACGTTAACGCTGAAACAAAACTTCAGACGGAAGGCTTAGCAGCCTGCGGACGAATCAATGAGCTGGTGCAGGAAGCGCAGAATTTGCAGTATTATGGTAATGTGCCGGTAGCCGGGGCAGGAAATAATAACAAGGTATTGGTTTTGATGACCTTAGAAGATTCCGGTGCCGGTTGGTGGTATTATATTGCGTGGGATGAAATTGACAAGATGCTTCTGCTGACGAAGGATGCGGTTTCTTTTAATGCAGGAGTACTGCAAAAACCTTCGGAGGATGAAATCAAAGGCAAGGTAAGTACTATGGTTACGGCAGACAAAAAGAAGAAATACCTGCTGGCGCAATATATTGAGACCTTCGAATTCGAGAAACAGCCGGATGCAAAGCTTTATTACCTTAATATTAAGCTGGAGCTTGATGGCAAGGAGTTTTACACAAGCCAGTTTATTAACGGAAGAAATAAGTAATTTTTAAATAGATTTCTGCGTGGAAATCGCGCAAAAATGGAGGCAAAATGAGTCAACGTTCAAGAGTAATTTTAATTAGTGTATTATCGGTAATTCTGGGTGTGGTTTGTCTTTTGACCGGCCGTTCCCTGTATAATCCTGTGGTTCCGGTCCGTGGTGAAGACCCGACACCGGTTCCTACCGTAGTGGCATACGATCCGACCAAGCCTGAGGGCACCGCAGAAAATCCGTTTACTATTCTTGAAATTGTGCCAAACTATACCCATGCGCAGCTTGGCTTTTTAATTGACGGTCAGGAGCCGGTAAATGTGTATGGCACCGGCGGTATTCTGGAACAGGCGCAGGCCGGTTACCAGGGTGCTTATGAGTATCTGGAAACCCTGACAGAGTTTACTGTTAGCGGTCCTAAGGGGTCTTTAAGCGGTGACGGCGGCAGTGGCGGCAGTGGCATCGGAAGTATTGTTTATGCCTTCGAAGATGAAAAAGCAAATTATCCGGAAATCGATGCTGCGGACTGGGTACAGAGCGTACATACCGTGGAGCGTGTTACCGGTTATTATACGGTAGCTTCCACCGACCAGATAAACGATACAAGCTTAATGAAATATAAGCTGAAGACAACAACTACCTCTGATGAAAATGACACCTCCGGTATTGATAAAAAGGTGTATGAAGCAGAGGCTGTGTGGAACGGATTTACTACCGCTTCCGGTACAGAAACCGAACGGTATAATCGTCAGGAGATTGACGGCAGTACCCATCGTTTTGATTCCGGTGAGAGTGGTGTAGAGTTACAAACCTATGACAGATACAGCACCGGTCGCGGAGATAGAAGGGTATACTATTATTACCAGTCCACCGGCGGCGAGTACATTTATTCCGACGGCTACATGTACTACCTGAGAAACTGGGGCAGCTATGTAAAGAGCTATTCCGGCGGATACTATATCTATAACATGGTGGAGGCCGGAAAGGACGTACCGGATAACGACGGAAACACCTATTATATCTACAACGGCAAGTTAGGCTTTAACGACAACCAGGCTTATCTTGACGGTGTGTTTGCGTTGGGCAATTCCATCTACATCGAAGAAGTAGCCTATAACTATGTGGAAACCACGGCGGAATACTACTACACCTACACCATCGAGGAAATCGTGGAAGAAGGCGGCGTAGTTTACGTATTCGAGGACGAGAAGGACGAAGATAAAACATACGAGAATAAGGGTGATAAGGAGCGTGCAGGTTCTTATTACACTGCAACTGCGTCCGTACGTGCAAATACAGCCATTCAGAAGTATGAGTATGTACTCATGTCAAAGACCGAAGCCAGAGCGTTGACACAGAAGCCTGTTTGGGATGAAACCGGCTGGAGCGGAACCGGTCTGGACGGATTTGAGTATGCGGAGAATGTGAAAGTCAGATTCAGAGAGGCTACTGCAGCAGAGAAGAGCGATAGCAGCATTGATAAATACGACAGATTGGATAGTTCGGAAACTGCAAAAATTGTTGGTACACCGAATGATTGGTACACTTATAAGCATGTAGAATCCAGCGGAGAATATGAGCCAAAGCCGGACGGTTGGACAGGTCCGACCTATGAGCTTGATGTTACTTATACAACGGCAGCAAGCTTTAGCAGTAACAAATTTACAACAGACACAAATGTCAATAATTTGTGGTTTGTGACGTTTTCTACCAGTGGAAGCGGAAAGACGTATAGTCCTGCTACAGTAAAGTCTCCTAATCAGCAGATAGACCAGAACAATAAGTTTTTCTATCAACAATCGGGGTCTGCATATACTCTCATCGGTGATTTGAATGACTACGAGGGTTATCAAGGTGGTCCTGGTGTATCTTATCGATTGGTAACGTTTACAGCAGACACCGACGGTTCCTACTATGTATCCAGTGCAGTAAAATATACAGAAGCAATCGGAAGCTCTGTCAACCAAAAGATTGCTTCCATGCTGTACACGAGAACAGAGGAATATACACTGGCTGATGGTACAGACGGTGACTATATTTTATCCTCAGACCGTTACGAATACGATGCATCCGGTGCATACACCTATTTTGAAAACTATTTGTATACCAAGGATTCTTCTGGTGATTATGTAATTGAATATGGTATGGGCAAGAAAGACGGCGGCGACTACATCTACTGGCTCCGTCCGGTAGCCCAGACCTACGTTGAGGCAAATTCCGGTACTACCTTCTATTACTGGAAGGGCTTAAGCTATGCGGATAACTTAAAATACTGGGCATATTCTGCCTATAGAAATCAGATAAAAGAGGCGGCAAACTGGAAGCTGGTGGATACCAGAACCGAAAGCTACTTTGCCGAAGCAGTAGTGGATCCGGGTACTACACCAACACCTACGCCAATCGTGATTCCTTCCGATGGTGTAACCATTACTCATAGCAATGTGTTCTTAAAGAATGTCATGAATTTTGCATATCAGGACAACGACCCAACCAAGCTGTTTGAGCTTGACCGTTTCGAGTTTGGCGGTTGGTATACAGAGTCCGAGTGCATCAATAAGTATAACTTTACAACCTCCGTATTATGTGCGGATATTGAATTATTTGCAAAGTGGCTTCCAAAGTCTGTAGATGGCAGCGATTATGTTAACACATATGTTGTAAAGTTCTTTGATAAGGTAGCTGGCACAGAACTCTACCGCGTAGAGAATTTTAATGCGGATTTAGAGTTATCCAAGATAACCTATGTGCCTGTGTATGATAAGGCAGCAGACGACACCAAGGACTACCTGTTCCAGGGCTGGAGCACTACCGAGGGCGGTACAGTGTTGGATAAAATCACATATGCAGACGGCGTTTCTGCCGGTGAAGTGAAGCTTTATCCGGTATGGAAGGTGCTGAAAGTGACTGACGATGAGAAGGTCATGGATGTGACAGACGATGCGGCACCGGTTGAAGTCACAGAAACCTACACCGTAGAATTCTACGTTACCAAGGACGGCACCACAGAGGTTGTTAAGACTCTGGAGGTGTATGAAAACGGCTATATTAAGACCGAGGATGGCACTGACGGCAGCTATATGACCTCCGTTACTCCGGAGGCTCAGTCCGGAAAGAAGTTTGTGGGCTGGTATTCCGAAGAAAATCCGGAATTTGCAAAAAATGCTCCTTACACCTTTGGTACTCCTGTGACAGAAGATGTGAAGCTGTATGCTTGTTGGCTAGAAGACAGTGCAGTTGCCGGTGCGGTTTATGCCATGACCTTTAATGGCAATAAGGACAGTGTAGAAGCATTGTTACTGGATGCGGATAAGCAGGAACCAAAGCTGGACGACTTCTTAAGCGCCGGCATTGAATATAAGGCTTTTAAGGCAGATGGTACTTTGGAGACAGTAACTCCGTTAGAAGTGAATCTGACTCCAAGCTTACTTGGTAACGTGCAGTATAAGGCATCTCAGTATAAGGTGGAAGTAAAGACGATGCTTCCGGCTGAATTAAACAGCTTGTCTGCAACTGAGCTGGATGCACTTTTAAATAAGGCAGATATGATTGTGGTGGGCAATAGCAACAACCACGATGATTACAGTGATATTTTCACAAGCTATGCCAACAAGAGAGGCGGTTCTGCCGGTTACACCACCAGCAATGACCTGAGCTACCGTGTTGCTACGGCGCTCTTTAAAAAGTCCATGGAAGATGGCTCTGCGCCGCTTATGCTGGACAAGACATTACTGGATTACAGAACAGGCGACAAGGCCAGATTAAACATCTATAAACTGTTTGTTATGCTTCAGTCCATGGATGCCGGCATGTTCTACGACTCTTTCTTAAAGAGCAATGCTACCAACGGTACAACCTCCGACCTGTGGACGAGACTTGACTCCGATGGACAATACGACGGCAGCACCAGATGGCTTAGAGATGACTTCATCAGCGCATTGGGCATAACCGATGCCGAGAAAATCCACTACGGCATTGATAAGGATGTAACCTTTACTACCAGTGGTTATCCGGTGAGCCTGACCAATCACTGCTATGTATATTCCGGTGATGAGTTTACCAACGGAACCAAGTTTACCGAATACACCATTGCAGAGGATGAATTCTATACTGCTAACCTGTTTGATTATATGAACGGTAAGAAGGCAGCGGTGGGAAGTAAGTATGCGCCTGCCGACGCGGTACAGTATATGGCATTTGGCTATCAGCCGGAGCAGACCCTGGATGGAACAACCGCATTCCTGGAAATCCAGCCAACCCAGACCTATGAGAATTTGAGATTCTGGTACCTGTATGTGAAGAAGTTTGTTCCGAACTATTCCGGTAAGCTGGTTATTACACGCGGTAATACCGATGATATTTATTTCTATTTGGGAACTGCGACGGAAAGCAATTACAAGGATACCCTTACCATCGAGCAGATGACCTCCACAGAATTTGTGGGTAAGCTTTGCGATTTA
The DNA here is from genome assembly GCA_045593825.1 of Lachnospiraceae bacterium. Lineage (GTDB taxonomy): Bacteria > Bacillota > Clostridia > Lachnospirales > Lachnospiraceae > SIG299. The sequence continues at coordinate 1,998 of JAZNXI010000147.1, read as the reverse complement.
AGCGGTGACTACCGTATGATTTATCTGGGTCTTAAGGAAATGAGCTCCGATTTATCCGGTAACACACAGTACATGGACCCATATGTATCCAACGGAGCCGGCGGATACTATGAGTATTTCCATACAGGTAAGCAGATTACCGGTACGCTTAATGATTATCAGGGTCAGTTAAGCACAGACGGATACAGCGATTATATTAATCAGTTCTGTTATCCGGGTAATGATTTTACAAGAGTGAAATGTAATGCTCTGATGGCGTTCTGTAAATCTGCGGGACTTCCTGTGGTATTGGACAGCAGATTTTTCAATGGCGATGCCATTAATGCAAACCTGATTGATACCTCCACTTATTTATACCAGACCTTGGTATATGGCAGAGTATATGCTACAGAAACAGCACAAACCGGCTTAAAGGATCTTTCTTCCTGCTTTATCTACGGAGACGCTGACGAAGAAGATGATTTAAAGGCTCTCTTAAATCAGACCAACCTCAGAATTGTGTATGGGGACAGCAGCAATCTTCCGCCGGAATATACGGTTACTTATACCGAAGCAGGAGATATTTTAAGTATCAGTGGTTACCTGAATCCAAACCATGAAACGGAGCGTGTGTTAAAATACAAATTTGATTTGCAGGGTAATGCAGCTAAGGAGTATGCAGTCCGCATGTTCATTGATATGAACGCAGACGGTAAGTATACCGAGGAAACAGAAAAACTGGACTCCCTGATAATTTATGACCATACGGCAAGACGTTATCTTTCCAAAAATGATGCTTTAACAGCAGGACATAATTACACCGTGCAGCGTTCCATCAACGACTACGTTGGTGTGCTTCCTTGGAAGTTAGAGGTGTACGAGAAGACAAATTCTGCAATACACCACGCTATTACCGGAATGACTGCGATTAAAACAACCAAGCGTACCGGTGATGCTACATCAGAATGGGAAAGAGAAAAGTTAACTATTCTGCAGATTTGTTCCAAGGGTAATACAACGGTGTATCTGCCGACGGTTGCAGATATTGTAGAAGCTATGGGAGCAGAAGCCGATTCAGAAGGCAAGTTGTATGCGGACTATACCTTTGATGAATTTACGGATGACCAGAAGGACGATATAAAGGATGTCATGGATGCTTACACGGAAGATGTTACCTACATGTATTGGGAATATCTTGCCAGTCTGGAAGACTTTGATGTTGAGATAACCAGAATTTATCCGGAGGATGTGGGCACAATTAATGGCTTGTATGATGAAATTGCTGCTAATCCTCTGTATCTGGAACAGTATAACATGTTAATTCTTGGTTTTGCAGACTGTTATAATGATATCGAGAATGAAGCAACCCTTCGTGCCATTGAAGACTTTATTGCCAGCGGAAAGAGTGTTCTGTTTACACACGACACCACATCCTTTAACAATTTGATAGTAAACGGAACAGACAGCAATAATGTTTACCGAACTCATTCCGGTACTCGGTGGGGTTATTACATTAATCGTTATTTCCGTAATATCCTTGGAATGGACCGTTATGGCTCTACATTAATTTATGACCATGATGGTGAGGACCATACAGAGGAACTGGCAAATAAGGATAAGGTCTATGCGATAAATACAAATCAGGCAAGTGAAGTAACAGTAACGGATACTACTTTGGCCACCAAGCAGCCAACAATGGATTCGACTAAGGAACTGGTTCATGGTTATTCCCGTTTGGAAATGTGGAGACTGCAGAAGGGATTAAACAATGAGACTACCACTACCGCCAGCCAAATCAATGACGGACAGTTAACCAGATATCCGTATGCGGTAGGCGATAATATTCGTGTAGCTAGTACACACACCCAGTATTATCAGTTGGATTTGGAAGCAGATGATATTGTGGTTTGGTATTGCTTATCCGGTAGCAGTTATTACAATAAGTATTACAACGATGCAACCAACAACTATTACATCTACAACAAGGGTAATATTACTTACACTGGTGTAGGTCATAGT